>CAYSGY010000116.1:9775-12533 GCA_964430315.1 uncultured Planctomycetaceae bacterium | reverse complement strand
ACCAGATCCCCCAACATGCATGCCATGACACAAGCTAGCAGTTGGACAGCCTCTTTGCGCCTGGGCTAGAGAAAAGCAGAAGCGAAGCGTGGGAACAAAATCGGGAACAAGATATCAACCCGTTCGGAGTCGAAATTGGCTGAGTTTCTAGCAGCCCAGGCCGGAGGTGAGGGGAGCCTCCGCACCATCCGGCGGGCCTCGCTCCGCTCGGTCCGCCCTACAAGTCTCCCCTCTCTTCTCTCCCCTCTCCCCTCTCCCTTCTTCACTTCACCGGCACGAACTTCTGGGCACGTTGGCCCTTGATGTCGCCGACGAAGACGTTGCCCTGGGCGTCGATGGCGAGGGTGTGCAGCCAGTTCACTTCGCCGGGCTTCTCTTTGCCGTCTTCGCCCTTGGGGAGCGTCCAGAGCTGGAGCACCCGGCCCGTGGTGTCGAACTTCATGAAGAGCTGGTCCTTGGGCGGGCAGCCGAGGAACTTGTCATCCGGGCGCCACGGCATGGGCGAGGAGCCGCAGGCCCAGATTTCATCCTCGCCCTGGGGACTTCGCGTCACACAGAGCCCCCAGGGAACGAGCAGGTTGCGCCACTGGGCGAGGAACTTGCCGCTCTGCTCGAACACCTGGATGCGGTTGTTGCTCCGGTCGGCCACGTAGAGCCGGCCCTTGGAGTCCATCACGATCCCGTGCGGGAAGCTGAACTCGCCCGGCCCGACGCCCGGCTTGCCCCACTGCTTGACGAACTTGCCGCGCTTGTCGAAGTGGACGATGCGGGCGTTGCCGTAGCCGTCGCTGACGAAGACGTCGCCCGTCGGGCTCACGGCCATGTCGGTGGGCAGGTTCATGTGGGTGGCGTCGCAGCCGGCCTCCCCGGGCGTGCCGAGGGTGAGGAGCACTTCGCCCTCCGGGGTGAACCGCCGGACCACGTGGTCCTTGGCATCGGCCAGCCAGACCATCCCCTCATGGTCGAAGCGAAGGAAGTGTGTGGAGACGATCAGCCCCTTGCCCCACGTCCGCACGAAGTTGCCTTTCGCATCGAATACCTGCACGGGGTTTTCCGCCCGGGTCGCAAGCCAGATCTGGCCCTTTGAGTCGATGGCGATGCCGGTCAGGTCGCGCCATTCCAGCCCGGCGGGCCGGTGGAAGAAATCGGCGTCGACCTCGTAGCACGGCGAAAGATTGACGCGCGGCCACTGGATCTCCGGCGGGCCCTTCTTCTCCTGGGCCCGGGCCGCCGCGGCGGCAATCGCCAAAACTACGGGAAGCAGGCATCGAAGCAAAGCGGCGGGCCGGCGGCATCGGATCGCGTTCATTCTGTCTCCTTCGGGTCAGAGGGGGCGGATGGCGTGGTTTCCGGTCTTGCGCAGGCCGTGGTCGTCCACAAGCGACTTGGTCGCCCGCAGTATACCATGGACGTGGGCCGGGTGATATCATGGGCGAGTGCCTCACGGGCTGTTTGGAGAAAGCCCACGGGTTGCAACCCGTGGGCTTGGGGGGCCCACGATTCACCAACTCCGAGGCCGCAATCCGACAAGGAGAAGAACGCATGACCCGGCACGTGGCGAGCAGCGTGGCGTTGATGTTCCTCTTGACAGGCATCGTGCCGGGCGGCGAGGGTTTTGAGGACCGCTTGGTGGTCAAGGTCGCCAAGGGACCGCACGGCCCGAGGGGCATGCCCGGCGATTTCCTCCTGTTGAAGGATGGTTTGCTGTGGATGTCCTACACGGCCGACGGCCAAGGCATTGCGGTCGTCAAGTCAACGGACCAGGGGAAGACGTGGGGGGCCCCGTTCGTTCTTGTTCCCATGCCTAAGCCGCCGGCCAAAGGTTACTACGCGCACCCCAGCTTCCTTCGTCTGCCGAACGGGGAGATCCTCCTTTCCTACATCTACTCGACGCATCCGACGACGCCTTACCATGCCCACAACTACTACCGGCGGTCGGCCGACGAGGGGAAGACCTGGACCGACCCCTTCGTCATGACGCCGTACCCCGGCTACGTGCTGGTTCACAACGACCGCCTCTCCATCCTCTCGAGCGGACGCATCCTCGCCATGGCCGCATACAAGGCCTACCTGCCGAGCACGAGCGACCACGAGGGCTTCGTCGGCATGAGTTTCTTCTCCGACGACTTCGGCCACAGTTGGCAGGCGAGTAAGAACACGGTGGACCTGTACGGAGAAGGAAAGCGGATCGAGGTTCAGGAGGCCGACGGCGTGGAGCTCAAAGACGGCCGCCTCATGATGTTCGCCCGCACGTACAGCGGCTTCCCGGTGCGGGCCTTTTCGAGCGACAGGGGCGCGACGTGGTCCAAGGGCGAGCCGATCAAGGAACTGAAAATGCCCTACGCCGGCCTGCCCACCGTGCGGCGCATCCCTTCGACCGGCGATCTCCTGTTCCTCTGGATCAGCGAGCGGTCGGTCGACAAGCAAGACCCGAAGATCCATCGCCGCTGCACCCTGAGCACGGCGATTTCCAAAGACGAGGGCCGGTCCTTCGAGCATCTCCGCTACCTGGCCAGGGACCCGGAAGACGACTTCGGATACCAGTGCATCGAGTTCCTCGACAAGGACCTGGCCCTAGTCGGCTACCACGCCCGCGACGGCCTGCACGTGGCCCGGATCGGCATCGGGTGGTTCTACGGGAAGTGACCGTGCGGCATGGCACGTCAGGATGTGAGAGAGGTAACTGGAGGATGCCTCTGAGTCCGCCCTTGGAGTCCTCTTTTTCTCTAGCCCAGGCGTTCACGCCTGGGTCGTGGAG
>CAYSGY010000116.1:0-9765 GCA_964430315.1 uncultured Planctomycetaceae bacterium | reverse complement strand
AATGAGATGCGGATCAGCCCCTTCAGGGGCTTTCTGGCAGGAAGCCCCTCAAGGGGCTGGACCTAAGGATAGTGACGCCAATGTCCCAGGCGTGAACGCCTGGGCTAGAGAAAGCTGAGAGCGGAAACGATCGGATCCCGACACCCGTAGTTGTGCTGCTTTCGTTTGGGGAGACAAACGATGTTCCGACATTTGTCCTGGATTGTGGCGGCGACGTGTGCCTGTGCCCAATTTGCCGCAGCGGCCGAGGACTCGCTTCGAGGCGACGCGGCGGCCGCGCTGCGCAAGGCAACGGCGTTCTTTACCAGCCACGTGGCCACCGAGGGCGGGTACCTTTGGCGATACAGCGAGGACCTGGCCCGGCGCGAGGGCGAGGGCAAGGCCTCGGCGAGCACCGTCTGGGTGCAACCGCCGGGCACACCGTCGGTCGGGATGGCTTTCTTGGAGGCCTATGAGGCGACGGGCGAGGCGGTCTACCTGGAGGCGGCTCGCCGGGCCGGCGAGTGCCTGGTGCGCGGGCAGGTCCGATCCGGCGGCTGGGACTACCGCATCGAGTTCGATCCGGCCGAGCGGCGGCGCTACGACTATCGCGTCGATCCGCCCCGCAAGAGCAAGAAGGTCCGCAATACCACCGTGCTCGACGACAACACAACGCAGGCGGCCCTGCAGCTTCTGATCCGCCTCGACAAGGCCCTGGATTTCAAGGATCCGAAAATCCACGAGGCGGCCCGGTTCGCGTTGGATCGCTTGCTGGAGGCCCAGTATCCCAACGGCGCGTGGCCGCAGGGTTTTCTCGGCCCGCCCGACGCGGCGAAGCACCCGGTCAAGAAGGCCGGCTATCCCGAGTCGTGGTCGCGCACCTGGGAGAAATCGCCCTACCACACGTTCTACACCCTCAACGACGACGTGATCGCCGACGTGATCCGTGTCTTGTTCGAGGCGGCGCGGACGTACCACGAGGAGCGGTTCCGCCGGGCGGCGGAGAAGGCGGGCGACTTCTTCCTCCTGGCGCAGATGCCGGAGCCGCAGCCGGCCTGGGCCCAGCAGTACGACGCCGGCATGCACCCGGCCTGGGCCCGAAAGTTCGAGCCCCCGGCCGTCACCGGCGGCGAATCCCAGGGCGTCCTGCGTACCCTGCTGGCCCTGTACCGCGAGACTGGGCAGCGGAAGTACCTGGAGCCGATTCCCCGGGCGGTCGCCTACTTGCGGCGATCGCAGCTTCCCGACGGGAGTCTCGCCCGGTTCTACGAGTTGAAGACGAACAAGCCCCTCTACTTCACACTCCAGTACGAGCTTACCTACCGCGACGACGACATGCCGACCCACTACAGCTTCAAGGTGTCGCACGCCCTGGATCGGATCGAGCGGGAATACCAGCGCGCGGTGGCACAGCCGCCCCCGGCGGTGCGGAGTTCCCAAGCACAGCCCAGCGCTTCTGTGCGCAGGTCCGCAGCACAGCCGAGGGCGGCTGTGCCACAAGTCGTGAAAGACGTGATTGCGGCCCTCGACGCCCAAGGCCGTTGGGTTGAAGACGGAACGCTCCGTTACCACGGCAAAGACGATCCGACGCGCCGAATCCTCGACTGTGGGACGTTTATCCGCAACGTCCACGTGCTGAGCGCCTATCTGGAGGCCCGCCGCTACGCGGAGTTGAAACACGAAGCCAAAGGGGGGAAGGCCCCTGAGTGAGCGCACGTCTCTGCGGGTGCGCGACGGCTCGGCAGGAGCCTCGCCCTCCCAAGATTTCAAAAGGCCATTCCGGAGAATTCCATGAACGCGAGCCTCCTTTCGCTGCCGCTCCTCCTTCTCCTGTCTGCGGTTCCGGCCGCCTCGCAGGAGATTCCCTCGCTCTCCGGCTGGCAGATTCTGATTCCCACTCCGGGCACGCATCGGGGCTGCGTCGATATGTCGGCCCCGCGCAGCGGCAAGGCGTCGGGCAAGATTGTCGGCACGTCGTCCGAGAAGAACGCCCGGGCCTGCCTCGCCCAGGAGTTCTTTGGGAAGACCGCGATCAAGGCGGGCCGGACCTACCATTACTCGGTCGCCTATCGGACCGGAACGCCGTGGGAGGGCCCCGGCCTGCTGCTCATCGACAGCTACACCAAGGAGGGCGAGAAGGGCCGCAAGGAACTGGTCTCCCAGAAGCTGGAAGCCTCGCCTGCGTGGAAGACGGTCTCCGGGCAGGTGGCGGTGCCGGAAGGGGCGGTGCGCGTGCGCATGCTCCTCTATCTCCGCGGCAGAGGGACGGTCTGGTACGACGACGCCTTTTTCGGCGACGCGGCCGGCTCGCCTAACCTGCTCACCAACGGCGGGTTCGAGCCCCCGGCCTCCGCCGCCTACGACCTTGCGCCGGAGAAGAAATCGGGGGATGTGAAGTTCGCGGCCGACTTCGAGAACGCGACCCTCGGCAAGGTGAAGCAACTCGGGCCCGAGGAGTTCTACCTCTACGCCTTTCCGGAAGGCAAGCCGCGTTCGCCGTTTCTCTGGTTCCATTTCCGCGTGGAGGGCTGCAAGGACCGGGAGATCACGTTCCATATCAATCCCGCGCCGTTCACCCAAGAGAGCACCAGCGGCAACGGGACCCGTTCGCCGGTGATGAGCTACGACGGCGACCGCTGGGCCGGCATCGACGACAAGTCGTGGAACGAAGACGGCACCGTGCTCACGTTCAAACACCGCTTCACGCAATCGCCCGCCTGGATCGCGTCGTTCTTCCCCTTCACCGCGGAGCACGTGACGCGGTTCATCGAGAGCCAGAAAGGCTGTTCCTATTTCAAAGCGAGCGTTCTGGGCAAGACCGGCGAAGGCCGCGAGCTGCGTCTCTATACGATCACCGACCCGGGCGCTGCCGAGACCGGCAAACGCAGCGTCCTGTTTACCGCGCTCCAGCATGACCTGGAGACGACCGGGGCCATGGCCCTGGAGGGCATCTGCCGCTTCCTGCTCTCCGACGATTCCCGTGCCCGCCGCCTGCGCCGCGAGTTTGTCTTCTACGTCGTGCCGAGGATGGACCCCGACGGCATCGGCAAGGGCAACCTCTACTGCCCGGTGGGGAACATGAACCGGCAGTGGGGCCAGGGCACGACCGCCGAAACGGCCTGCGTGGAGAAATTCGTGAAAGCCCTGGCGGCCCGCGGGCGGAAGATCGACCTGTTCATGGATTTTCATGGCTGGTGTACGCCCGAACGCACGACCCTCTTCATGACTTTCGGCAAGGAGATCACCGACGAGTCAAGCGAGCGCGACGCGGTCGGGCTGGCGGAGACGATCGCGCGGCGGCTCTCCGGTGAGGTTCACATCCCAATCTGGCGCAAGCGGGTCCAGACGGTCACGGGCATCACGAGCGATCTGAATCGTCTCGCCCCCGGCTGGATGCGGTTCGAGGCCGGCGCCCGGCTCGCTTATTCCATCGAAATCTTCGGCGAAGGGGAGTGTACCCAAGAGGGCTATTTCCAGTGGGGCCGCGCCTTTGCCGAAGGCATCGCGGAGTTCACGAGCGATCGGGTCTGGCAGAAGCTCGTGGTGCCGACTGCGGCGGACGCGGCCAGGCAGTTCGAGACGCCGCCTCCGGAGTACGGCCTCACGATGTGGTGGTTCTGGAACGGCGACATGACGCCCGAGAACATCCGCCGCGACCTGATCGAGTTGAAATCGCGGGGAGTCCGATCCGTAATGCTCTGGCCGTACAACGGGCTGGTAAACCTGGAGTACCTCTCGCCGGCGTGGTTCGACCGGGTCCGGTTCGCGGTCGAAGAGGCGAAGCGTCTGGACCTGCGGGTCTGGATCATGGACGAGGGATGCTATCCGAGCGGATTCGTCGGCGGCAACGTCACGCGAAAGCGGCCGGAGCAGCGGATGCAGGTCCTGGAGGCCCGGAAGAATGCCCGCGGCGAGCTCGAGGTGAAGCCGGAGTATCGCACGCCGGCCACGCGCTACATCCACACGCCCGGCTTTGCGAAGGACGGCACCTACTCCCTGTTCGACGCCCTCGATCCGGCCGCGACCCGGGATTTTCTGGCCGACGTTCACCAGCAGTACAAGAAGTGCGTGGGCAACGAGTTCGGACGCACGGTGCTCGGGTTCATGGGCGACGAGCCCTCTTTCCCCGGCGTGCCGTACACGGCGACGATTTTCGACGAGTTCCAGCGGCGCAAGGGATACGACGTGCGTCCGCACCTGCCGAAGCTCTTTGCGAAGGAGCCGGCCGACGAGGCCCGCAGGATCCGCGCCGACTACTGGGACGTCTGGTCCGGCTTGTACCGCGACCACTTCTTCAAGCCGCAGGCCGATTGGTGCGAAAGGGAGGAGATGGAGTTCCTCATGCACCTCTGCGGCGAGGAGGACATGAGGACGCTCGTCACCCTGAACGGGGACTACTTTCGCTGCATGCAGCCGGTCCAGGTGCCCGGGGTCGATGCGATCTGGCGCCAGATCTGGCCGGACAAGACGGCCGACTACGCCAAGCTCGCCTCGTCGGCCGCGCACCTGGCGGGCCGCCCGCGATCGTTCAGCGAAGGCTACGCCGTGTACGGCCGCGGTCTGTCGGTCGAGCAGGCCAAGTGGGTGCTCGATCACCATCTGGTGCGGGGCATCAACCTGTTCCAGGCCATGTCGTACCTCTCCTGCAAGGAGGGATTCCGCCCCTACTTCTGCCCTCCGGACCTGAACCTCAGCCCGCAGTGGCCCCATTTCTCGCAGCTTTTCGCCTACGCGAATCGGATGTCGTATCTCCTCTCCGTGGGCACTCCCACCGCCTCGATCGCGCTTTACTATCCGACGACGAGCGGATGGCTAGGCGATTTCTCCGCCGACAAAGCCGGGCTTGCGGTCGCGCAGCAGTTGCTGGAAGGCCAGCGCGATTTCGATTTTGTCGACGACGACAGCCTCCACGCGGCTCTCAGACTCCAATCCGGGGCGCTGGTCAACCGGAGCGGACAGCGCTATCGGGCCGTGATCGTTCCTCCGGTCAAGGCGATCTCGGAGAAGGCGTTGAACCAGTTGGAGCGGTTCGCCAAGGCGGGCGGACGCGTGGTTTTTGTGGGGCGGCTGCCCGAACTGGTCGTGGGCCGCACGTTCCTCCACGCGGCCAAGGGCCCGACGCAGCTTCCCTGGGCGGTCCTCGAACCGAAGGAGCAGCTCTCCCCGAACGTTCTCGCCCGGCTGCCCGAGCCTGATTGCACGGTGGAGGCGGCCCACGGCGGGGCAGCCTGTCCGTCGGTGAAGTACACCCACCGCCGACTCGCCGACGCCGAAGTCTATTTCCTGTTCCATGAACGGAAAGAGCCTTTGGAGACCGTGGCGGCCTTCGAGGGCAGCGGCTCCCCGCAGTGCTGGGACGCCGTGACGGGCGCCACCGCGCGGATCGAAGGCTGGAGCCGCCGCGGAAAGCACGTCTGTATCCCGCTCCGGCTCGAGCCTTTTGAAACGAAGACCATCGTGCTGGCCGGCGGGACTGCCCGCCCGGATAAGGTTGCGCCCACCACCTATGAGAAGATCACGGAGGCCCAGCGTCTCGACGGCGACTGGACCTTCACGCTCGAAGGAAAGGAGCGAAGCGGCCCTCTGAAGACCTGGTCGGACTACGGCTCGCCGGGCTATTCGGGGAGCGTCCTCTACCGGAAGCAGTTTCAATACGCCGGCCCCGCCGCGGCCAAGGATCTCTATCTCGATCTCGGCGACGTGAAGTATTCGGCCAAGGTCCGGCTGAACGGGCGCGACCTGGGCGTGCGGGCCTGGCAGCCTTTCCGCTGGGCCGTCGGCGACGCCCTGCAGAGCGGCTCGAACCTGCTGGAAGTGGAGGTCACGAACACCGCGGCCAACGAGTTGGCGGGAAGCCCCGAGCGTCTCAAAGAGATCGAGGCCCGGGGCTGGCTGAAGAACTCCTATAGCCGGATCTACCTGAAGTTCGACGCCGAGATGGTTCCCTCCGGCCTCCTGGGGCCCGTGCGTCTGCTCCATCTCCACGTCTTGCCGGGCGCCGCGAAGAAGTAGAGAGGCACGGGGTGGCATGCTTTCACGACGCGAAGCGTCGGGTAAGCATGGGAACCGCCTCGGGGCGTCCATGCCGACCCTCGGCTGCGCCGAGTGACGGCATGCCACGCGTCGTCATCCTTGACGGCGTCGCGAGCGTCAGACGGCCTTTTCTGATCGTCTTCCCCTTAGTATGATAAGTCCCTATCTGAATGGGACCGTGTTGCCTTGATGCAGGGAAGCGCTGTCATGCCGTTTGCGAATCGCTGTTCGTTCGAGTTCGAGTCCGAGGTCAGAACGCGGGGCGAGCAATACTACCGCGAGGGCCGGGTCGAGCTGGCCACGGTCGCCAGTCACCGCGTCGCGGCCGTGGTGAGCGGCAAATCCGGCGATTACGAGGTCGTCCTCGATTGGAGCGAAGATCAAAGAAGCTTCGTCGACGCTTCGTGTACTTGTCCGTACTTCGAGGATTGCGGGCTGTGCAAGCACATCTGGGCCACCATGCTCGCCGCCGACGCCAAGGGGATCGGGCCTCGCAAGGGGAGCGGCCGTTTGAACGTCTTCGAGGCGGACTCGGACGACGACAAAGACGAGGACGACGACTGGGAATCGGAGTACGATCTCGTCGAGGAGCCGGACGACGACGACCTTGACGACGAGGAGCCGGGCTGGTCGTCCCGGTCCGGCAAACGGAATTCCCGTGGATCGTCTTGGCGGGGCGCGGTGCAAGGCCGACGTTCGCCTCGTCCCGCGGGATGGCGGCAGCAGCTCGCGGAGGTCTTTCGCGGCGAAGCGTCGTCGGACCCGGGCCGCGGCATCTTGCCCGTGCTCGGCAAGACCCGGCAAGCCTGGTACGTGCTCGACGTTTCGTCGAGCCTGGCCGATGGGGCCTTGGCGATCCACCTCTTCCAGCGTGAGACGAAGCAGAACGGGGTTTTCGGGAAGCTCAAGTCCCTGAGTTGCCGGCAGGATACCCCCGATCAGTTTCCGTTGCCGGAAGACCGCGAGTTGCTCCGCGGCCTCCTCGCAGCCGACAGCGAGCGTGAGGATGCGTCGGATCCCTATCCCTATCGGGGGCGTTACGGCTACTATGGATACAGCTACCAGCCGCGGGTCTCCGAGGTCTCGGTGTCGCCCGCCGGCCGCGAACCGCTGCTCGCCAAGCTCTGTGCGACGGGGCGCTTCGTCTGGGTGCTCAGCACCTCGCAACAAGACCCGGAGGAGGATGGCCACGCGCTCGCCTGGGACGACGGCCCGGCGTGGCAGTTCCGGTTGAACGTCGAGGCCGACGACGAACATCGGCGATGGCGGCTTACGGGCAGCCTCGTGCGCGAAGGGGACGAGGCCTCGATTCCCGCGAGCGCTCCCGTGTTGCTGATGGCCGGCGGCCCGGTCGTTTTCGAGGACCGCATGGCCCGCCTCGACGCCGCGGGCGTCTTCCCGTGGATCGCGGCCCTGCGCAGAAACGCGGCGATTGACGTCCCCTACGAGGACCGTTGGGACCTGCTGGAGCGGCTTTGGCAGTCCCCGTTGCGGGTCTACGGGAGCCTCCCGGCGAACCTCGGCTGCGAAGAGGTGCGACTCGCGCCGCAGGGCCACCTGACGATCTACTCCTTCGATCGCTACGGTCCCAAGAAGTTCCCCGCCGACGTACACTTCCTGTACGACGGCAAACGGGCCACGGTGCGGGACCACGGTGCGAGTCTTCTCGATGCCGAGAAGGAGCGGGTCCTTGTCCGCGACCGGGAGCAGGAGAGTCGCTTGCTCACCCAGTTGGCCGAGCAGGGGGCGAGGGCCGACGACGCGGGCGATCACGACGTCTGGATCCCCCAACCGCGTTTCTCGGACCTCGTGGCCGCGCTGGTCGAGGCGGGTTGGATCGTCGAGGCCGAAGGGCAGCGGATCCGGAAGGCGGGCCAGTGGCGGCTGAGCGTCACCTCCGGCATCGACTGGTTTGACCTGGAGGGGACGTGCGATTTCGACGGGCAGGCCGTCTGCCTCCCGGACCTGCTCGAAGCCCTCCGCCGCGGCGAGGGCTTCGTCCGGCTCGGCGACGGATCGCGCGGCCTGTTGCCGCAGGAGTGGCTGGCCCGGTTCGCGCCGCTGGTGGAGATGGGCGCGGCGCAGGACGAGCACATCCGCTTCCGCCCCGCCCAGGCCCTCTTGCTCGACGCCCTGCTGGCCGCGCACAAGGAGGTCTCCGTCGACCGGCAGTTCGCCCACATCCGCCGCAAACTCAAATCCTTCGACGGGGTGTCGCCGCGCAACGAGCCCCGTGGTTTCCAGGGCGAACTGCGGGGGTATCAGAAAGAGGGATTGGGCTGGCTCGACTTTCTCCGCGACTTCCGGCTCGGCGGCTGCCTGGCCGACGACATGGGCCTGGGCAAGACCATTCAGGTGCTCGCCCAGCTTCAATCGCGGCGGCTGCGCCCGAAGAACGGCGACGGCGCCCGGGCGCCGTCGCTCGTGGTGGTTCCGCGCAGCCTCGTGTTCAACTGGATCGAGGAGGCCCGGCGGTTCACTCCGAACCTCCGCGTGCTCGATTACACCGGCATGCTCCGCGCCGGGGCCCTGGAGCGGCTCGACGAGGTCGACCTGGTCGTCACGACCTACGGGACGCTCTGCCGCGACATCGCCCGGTTCAAGGACCTCCGCTTCGACTACGTCATCCTCGACGAGGCCCAGGCGATCAAGAATGCCCATTCGCAGCGGGCCAAGGCATGCCGCCTGCTCCGGGCCGACCATCGCCTGGCCGCCACGGGCACGCCGGTGGAAAACCATCTCGGTGAATTGTGGTCGTTGTTCGAGTTCCTCAACCCGGGCATGCTGGGGCGCAGCGCGACGTTCCAAAGGCTCTCCAAGGGAACGACCGAGGGGGACGGGGACATGGCTGTGTTGCGGAGGGCGTTGGCGCCCTTCCTCCTCCGCCGCACCAAGGCCCAGGTGCTCCGCGACCTGCCCGAGAAGACCGAGCAGACGCTCTACTGCGACCTGACCGGCAGCCAACGCAAGCACTACAACCAGCTCCGCGATTTCTATCGGGCGAGCCTTTCCAAGCGGATTGCCGATACCGGACTGGCGAAGGCCAAGATCCACGTGCTGGAGGCCCTCTTGCGGTTGCGCCAGGTGGCTTGCCACCCGGGCCTGGTCGATAAGGAGCGCGCCGGGGAATCGAGCGTGAAGCTCGACACGCTCGTCGAGCAACTCGGCGAGGTGATCGACGAGGGGCACAAGGCCCTCGTCTTCTCGCAGTTCACGTCGTTCCTGGCGATCGTCCGCGCCCGGCTCGACGCGGAAAAGATCCCCTACGAATACCTCGACGGCCAGACGCGGGACCGCCGGGCCCGGGTCGAGCGATTCCAGAACGATCCCGCCTGCCCGCTGTTCCTCATCAGCCTGAAGGCCGGCGGCCACGGGCTGAACCTGACCGCCGCCGACTATGTCTTCCTGCTGGACCCCTGGTGGAACCCGGCCGTCGAGGCCCAGGCGGTCGATCGGACCCACCGCATCGGCCAGTCCCGCCGCGTGTTCGCCTACCGGATCATCGCCCGCGACACCGTCGAGGAAAAGGTCCTCGAACTCCAGAAGACCAAACGCGACCTGGCCGAGGCGATCATCTCGGCCGACGACAACGTCCTGCGCCAGCTCACGGCCGATGACCTGCAAATGCTGCTGAGTTAGATGGCCTTCCATGATCCCGGGAGGGCGAGGCTCCCGCCGAGCCGTGTTGTTCCCGGGCAGACGTGTGTTAGTTGCAGGCGCGGCACGAGCCTCGCCCTCCCAATACAGGTTAGA
>CAYSGY010000115.1:0-12591 GCA_964430315.1 uncultured Planctomycetaceae bacterium | reverse complement strand
CATGGAAGCTCCCGTAGGTGTGGACGCGGCACTCCTGGTGGAGCGACTGCGCCAGGGCCCGATGGTAGCTGAGCAGTTCGCCGACCTGCCGGGGGCTGCCGTTGACGGTCACGGGGACTCGATCGACGAAGTCGGTGCGCAACCCTCCGCTCCGCCAGATCAGCCGGGTGTGTGGGGCGGCACGGCGGACGATCCACTGCCATTCCCGCTCCAGGAGCGGCAGCGGGTGTCCGTCCAGCCAGTCCATGTGGTCCAGGAGCACGAAGCGCGAGACGGCCACCTCGTTCTTCTCGAGGAAGCCTTCGACCGAATCGGTGTGCACCTCGACGCGATCGGCCAGCCCGGTCTTGAGCCTCTCGAAGTTCTCCGGCTTGAGGTACTCGGGGCAACAGTGGGGAGCGTAGCGGCCGCTCATGTAGACACGCCAGAAGTAGTTGTCGGCCAGGGGCAGGCGGGCGAAGACGGCTTCGAGGCAGTCGTGCACGAACTGGCTGATGCCCCCTTCGTACTCCGTATCGATCTGGCGGCGTTGTGCGCGAGGCACTCCGAGCAACGAGAGCGTGCTGTCGCGTCTCATGGCGAAGCGTATCGACCGGGTCCAGAAGCGGTCGTGGACATCCTCGTAGATTTGCCGTTGCTGTTCAACCGTCGTGGCTTCGAGCATCCGGTCGACCCAGGATCGCAAACGAACAACGCGGTTGATGTAGACATTGACCAGCATGGCAAACGCCCCGCAGGTGCCGCGGAAATAGAAGGGCCGGAGGTTCCCCGGCTCGAAGAACTCGATCTTCCGGTCCCAATACGCTTGTGCCCAAGGGGAGAGTTGGGGACGGAGCGTCTGACCGTAGATCCTCCCCGCCCGATCGAGACGCCCGTGGCCGAACATGGCGAAGAAGTCTTCGTAACGGAGGTTGCGGATCCCGGCGAGCTTGAGTTCCAGGAGGGCGTTTTGCCTGGGATTGAGATCCACGGCGATCACCCGCTTGGCGCCGGCGAGCGCGTAGTCCAGGGCGTTGCAGCCCGCCGAGGTGATGACCAGCACCGTGTCGTCCGGCCCGATCTCGAGGGCGACCCGATCCAGGCGAGGGTCCTCCCAGCAGGTGTTGTAGACGAGGTTGTGCCGATGCACGAACTGAAACACGCGGCCGCTCATCCATTCGCCGACGGACATGATTCTCTCTCCCACGAGGTGGATCACATAGCGAAGACGTTCTCACGCCGAATGACGACACCGTGAACTGCCTCCATTCTGGGGCCGTGCGATGAGAACGTCGTTCGCTCGCGGTTAGCGTTTCATTTGACGCGCCGGAATCCCGCGTCGAATCGCCATGCGGCGTCGGGACGACTCCAGCAGAGTCGTTTCGCCGGCATCGAGACCGTACGCCTGGCGGCCCACCCGTTCCTCGTGACCGATCACGGTTGTCTTCACGGCGTTTCGTCGAAAAACCGCCGAGGGCTAACGGTCTCCTAGCGGGTCGCTCATGGCCCCTATCGCAAAGAGCTCCAGGCCCGCTGCCACGGACGCCCGATCGCGTTCACGGGTCTCTTGGAGGGGGAAGCCCTGGCGACCGCCTATGCCAGCGCCGACGTGATGGTGTTTCCTTCGACGACCGACACGTTCGGCAACGTGGTGCTCGAGGCCCAGGCGTCGGGCCTTCCGGTCATCGTCAGCGACCTCGGAGGCCCCGCCGAGATCGTTCGCGGCCACGCCTCGGGGATCGTCGTCGACCACCGGCACCCCGAGGCCTTGATGGAAGCCATGGAAAGGCTCTACCTCTCGCCGGAACTCCGCGCCGACCTCCGGGCCCGAGGACTTCGGAGTGCCGCAGACTGTCCCTGGGAAAAGGTCCCCCTCCACCCCGGCCTCTGACGGACGCCTAATCGCCCCCTTGCGCCGGCCGCGTAGCATCATGACATCGGGAATGGACTCGAAATACCCCGGAGCAGATTGACGATGGCTCCGGGGCGCAGGATACTGACGCACGCGTGGTCCTCGCGGAGTTGCGGATTCCTGCGGCTCCCGAGCCCGAAGAAGGTACGACGGTGAGAGCGAAGGGACTCTGTCCAAAGCCCCGGGATGCTGGTGAACCATGAACGCCGCCACACGAGAAACCCACGAAGCACGCCCCTTGAATCGACTTCGGTTACGGCTGTCCCGACTTGCCGCATTCATCGTTGCTTTCGCCCCGGCTTGTCTCCCAACAGGATCATGGAATCCTGTCGCATTCGCCGCGCGTGCCAGTGCGCCCAATATCGTCGTCATTCTCGCCGACGATCAGGGCTGGGGTGACTTGAGCGTTCAGGGCAACACGAACTTGCAGACGCCGCGGATCGACTCGCTGGCCCGCGACGGGGCGAAGTTCGATCGCTTCTACGTCTGCCCGCTTTGCGCTCCCACGCGGGCGGAGTTTCTCACCGGGCGCTATCATCCGCGGGGAGGCGTCCACGGGGTGACCACCGGGGCCGAACGGCTGAACCTCGACGAAAGGACCGTCGGCGACGTGTTCCGCGAGGCCGGTTACGCGACGGCCGCTTTCGGCAAGTGGCACAACGGCAGCCAGTATCCCTACCATCCCAATGCCCGCGGATTCGCCGAATACTACGGGTTCACCTCCGGCCACTGGGGCCAGTATTTCGATCCGGTGCTGGAGCACAACGGGAAGCTGGTGCGCGGCAAGGGGTTCATCATCGACGACCTTACGGACCACGCCCTGGAGTTCCTTGAGAAGAACCGGAAGAAACCGTTCTTCTGTTATCTGCCGTACAACACGCCGCACTCGCCGTTCCAGGTCCCCGATCGGTATTGGGACAAGTTCAAGGACCGGCCGCTTTCGATGCAGGCGAGGGACCCGAAACTCGAAAAGCCGGACGCCACGCGATGCGCCTTGGCGATGTGCGAGAACATCGACTGGAACGTGGGCCGGGTGCTCGACAAGCTGGAACAACTCAAGCTCGCCGACAAGACGATCGTCGTCTATTTCTCCGACAACGGCCCGAACACCTGGCGGTGGAACGGCGGCATGAAGGGGCGCAAGGGCTCGACCGACGAGGGCGGGGTGCGCGTGCCCTGCTTCGTCCGCTGGCCGGGACACGTCGCGCCGCGAGCCGTGATCCGCCCGATCGCCGGCGCGATCGACCTGCTGCCGACCCTGGCAAGCCTTGCCGGCATCGGCCTGAAGGCCGGCAAGCCGCTCGACGGCGTCGATCTCAAGCCCCTGCTGCTCGGAACGGCCAAGGCGTGGCCCGAGCGGAGGATCTTCTCCTATCAAGGCGGCAAGGCCAGCGTCCGGACCGACCGCTACCGCCTCGACACCCGGGGCGCGCTGTTCGATATGCAGGAGGATCCCGGACAGGACCGCAACGTGGCGCAACGTCATCCGGAGGTGGCGGCCGGGCTCTCGGCGGAACTCGCCCGATGGAAGCAGGAAGTGCTCGCCGGCATCGAGAAGGACGATCGGCCCTTCCCCGTCGGCTACCGCGAGTTCCCCACCACGCCGCTGCCTGCGCGCGACGGCGTGGCCTCAGGCAACATTCGCCGAAGTTCCGGGGCCCCCAACTGCTCCTACTTCACCAATTGGCAAAGCACTGAGGACAAGATCACCTGGGACGTCGAGGTGCACACCGCCGGCCAGTACGAGGCGGTCGTCTACTACACGTGCCCCGATCGGGATACCGGCTCGACGGTCGAGCTGAGCTTCGGCGGGTCCGCCGTCCGTGGGAAGGTCGTCGAGGGGTTCGACCCGCCGCTGATCGACAACATGGATCGCGTCCCGCGCGGCGGAGAATCCTATTTCAAGGATTTCCGGCCGCTCCGCCTGGGTACCTTCCGTCTGGAGAAGGGCCGCGGCCAACTCGCCGTCCGCGCGGTGGACATCCCCGGTGGGCAGGTCATGGACCTGCGGGCCGTGCTGCTCAACTTGTTGAAGTAGTCCGGATCGCGAAAGAAGGAGGGACGCGAATGGACCGTGCAGTGCAGATGCGGCCCTTTTCCACCGACATTGACCTGATCGAGGGCACGATGGCCTCGCCCGATCGGCACGTGGTCCGCCGGGCGTCGGATATGCAAGGCTACTACGCCGACGAGGCGTCCCTCGAGCGGCTGATCCGCGAGCACGGCGACCCGGTCCACTACGAGGTCTTCGAGAAGGCGATCCCGGAAACGCGAGGGCACCTTCTCCTCTGCATCAGCGAGCTCCAGCCGGGCCGCGTGGGAGAGGAGTGCTTCATGACCAAGGGGCACTACCACGCGGTGCGCGATACGGCCGAGGTCTACTGGTGTCTCCGCGGCCGCGGCTTCATGCTGATGAAGACCGCGGAGGGCGACTGCGTGGCCGAGCCCATGCAGCGCAACCGCATGGTCTACGTGCCGCCCGATTGGGCCCATCGCTCGATCAACACGGGCGACGAGCCGCTGATCTCGTTCTGCGTTTACCCCGGCGAGGCCGGCCACAACTACGGCGACATCCAGACCGAGGGGTTTCCGAAACGCGTGTTCCTACGAAGCGGGAATGTGGCGATCGAGGCAAGCCAATGAGTGCACGACTGGTACCCGTCTACTTCGACCCGGGCCGAGACCAGGATTTCGACAAACAGCTCGGCAACGTGAAGGCCCTGCTGGCCGACTGTGCGGAGATTCTGCCGCCGGTGGCCCTCGGCCAGGCGCTGCCCGAGGCCGACGCCGTGGTGTTTCCGCAACTCTTGGGCGAGGCGTACCGCCGGGTCGAGGATTTCCAGGCGATTGCCCTGCCCATCCTCATTGTCACCTCGGAGTTCGGCACCCTGTCGATGTGGGACTGGGAGATCCTCTGCTATCTCAAGTCCCAAGGGGTGAAGACGATCGCCCCCTACAACCTCGCCCAGACCAAGGCGGCGTGCCGGGCGTTGCGGATCAAGCGCGAACTCCGCGACACCAGGTTCCTGGTCTACCAGGACAATCCGGGCGAGGGCGCCCAGGCCCCGATCTTCAAACGGTTCTACTGGTGGGAAGACGAGTGTACCCAGCGAATGCGAGAGCGGTTCGGCGTGCAGATCGTCAGGAAGAGCTTCCGCGAGTTGGGGGCCCGGGCCAAGCAGATTCCGGATCAGGCGGCCGAAGAGGTTCGGCGGGTGCGGCCCGTGCTGTCGGTACAAGTCCGTCCCCAGGCCCTGTTGAGCGCGATGAAGCTCTATCTGGCCGTCAGGCAGGATCTTGAAGAAGACCCGGCGATCCGCGCCGTGGGCATCAACTGCCTGAACGAATCCCACTTCTCCGACACCACGCCCTGCCTCGCCTGGGACCTGCTCTTCGAGGAAGGCCGGTTCCTTTGGGGCTGCGAGGCGGACACGCTCTCGATGCTCACCAAGTACCTCTTCTATCACGCCACCGGCGCGCCCATCATGATGACGAACCTCTATCCGTTCCTGATGGGCCAGGCCGCGTTGAAGCACGAACATATCCCCGATTTCCCCGAGGTGGAGGATCCCGAGGACCATATCCTCGTGGCTCATTGCGGCTACATGGGGGTCATCCCCAGGCCCTTCGCCACCGACTGGACGCTGCGCAGGAAGGTGCTGGCGATCGTCGACGACAATGCGACGGCCATCGACGCCCGGCTGCCCGTCGGCAAGATCACCCTCGCCAAGCTCCACCCCACGATGCGCGAAATGACCGTGGCCGAGGGCGTCCTGACCGGCTACGTGCAGTATCCGGGGTCCGATTGCCGCAACGGGGGAGTGATTAAGGTTCGCGACGGGCGCAAGCTCATGGGCGCCCTCGCGTCGCACCACTACCTGCTCATGACCGGCCATCAGCGGGCCGACCTGGAACTTGTGGCAAACGTCTTCGGCCTGGAGGTCCGGCAGCTATGAAGATCGGCATCGACAGCTACTGCTACCACCGCTACTTCGGCGAGGTCTATCCCGGCCAGCAGGATCCCGGCACGCGTTGGACCCTCGAGGATTTCGTGAACCGGGCCGGCGAGTTGGAAGTCGACGGCGTGTCGCTCGAATCGTGCTTCTTTCCGAGCCTCGACGAAAACTTCCTTGCCGGGATCAAGGGGGCCCTCGACGAGCGCGGCATGGACCGCGTGCTGGCCTGGGGCCACCCCGACGGCCTCGAAGGCGGCCGAAATCGCAACGCTTGGCGCGAAATGAACGCGCTCATCCCCAAGGCCCACGCCATGGGCGCAGACATCATGCGGATGGTCGCCTCCTCGCTCATGTTCCGTCACGAACCGCACGGCCCGCAGATCGACGCCGTCGTCGCCATGCTCCAGGAAAGCGTCAAGATCGCGGAGGATCACGGCGTCGTGCTGGCCATCGAGAACCACATCGACTACACGTCGGCGGAGATTCTCGAGATCCTCGAAAGGGTCGGCTCCGACGCCCTGAAGGTGAACTTCGACACGGGCAACGCCCTGAGGATGATGGAGGACCCCGTGGCCGCGGCGAGGCGGCTCGGCCCCCATATCGTGGCCGTCCATGCCAAGGACATGGAGGCGTGCCGTCACGTCTCTCCGGAGGAGTGGTACTTCTTCTCCTCCGTGCCCGTGGGAACCGGCCTGATCGACATGCCGGGCGTGGTCCGGGGCCTCAAGGAGGCCGGCTTCCAAGGCGTGCTGGCCGTGGAAAGCGATCGCCACAAGGACAACCAGGACGAAGACCGCCTGGTCGCCCAAAGCGTGGCCAACTTGAAGAAACTGGTTGCCGAGTCGTAGTGGTCGTGGTCGTTGGGTGGGACAAATGGTCGTAGGGTGGGACAAGCGGTCGTAGGGTGGGACAAGCGAAGCGCCGGCCCACCAGCGCATTCGTGCCGGTCGAGTGGTGGGACTGCGCTTCCCTTGTCCCACCCTACATGTTGCACCCTGCCTGTTGCACCAAGGAGCGGAGTCATGCACCACGAGAACCGCAGTATCCCAGGATCGCACGGCATGCCCTTTCGATCGTGTGGCATGCCCTCACGACGCAAAGCGTCGGGTGAGCATGGCAGTCGCCAAGGCGGCGCCCATGCCGACCCGCGGCTGCGCCGCGTGACGGCATGCCACCCAGGCCGCGTGACGGCATGCCATGCGGCGCATGGTCATCTGGGGTTCCTTCTGTCGCTTCTCGTCGTCGCCCTTGTCATCCTCGGATGGTCGAGCGTTTGTGCTGCGGAGCCGGACGACGCCAAGGCCGCGCTGGCTCGGGCGCCCCGGCCGTGGACCGGGCGGATGGTCCACTTCACCCGGCAGGAGTACGAGGAGACGCTCCGCTACTGGGCGGAGAAGCACCCGGACCTTGCCACGCTCCAGACCCGGGGCACGACCCTTGAGAAGATGCCGATTCTCCTCTTGCGGATCTCCGACAAATCGGCTCCCGACGCCGACAAGCAGGTCTGTCTGGTGACGGCGCTTCACGGAGGCCCGGAACGCTCGGGGACGACGACCGTCCTCCACGCGGCCGAGTGGCTGCTGGGGGATTCGCCCGAGGCCGTCGAGGTCCACCGCAAGCAGATCGTGCTGCTGATGCCCATCGTCAACCCCTATGCGTTCTTCGTGAGCGACCGTTTTGGGAACTCGCAGGGGATCGACCCCTACACTGGCGCGCAGGGCAAGATGTTCGACCCGAAGACGCTCCAGTTGGTCGCCCCCGAAAAGACGCCGGAATTGCAGGCGGTCGTTTCGGTGGTGGACCAGTATCGGCCGGAGGTCCACGCCGACATGCACGGCATCGGGCTCCAGGAATACGCGCCCGGCACGCTCGGCGACCGCTCTTTGTATAGCGGGCAGACGATGTTCGAGTCGAGCGGGGCGGCGTATTCCAACTTCGCCTTGCGCCCGTGGGACTGGCGCGTGACCGAGGCCATGGTCGCCGCGGCCCGGGAGGCGGGCTACGGGTCGGACCGCTACGAGGCCGACAGCCAGCGGGTCTACTCCGGTCCCGCCATGGCCGGAATCGCGGACCGCGTGTTCGGCGGTGCGCCCCTCTTCTATACGGCCCATTACGGCTACGCCAAGTACCACACGATGATCCTTGCCATGGAGATCGGCTGGGAGGAAAGCGGCGTGGCCCGGCTACGCGGGCTGTTGGGGCTGGGCAACCGGGTCTGGGAGGGGGAGCCCGAGGCCGGCTATCCGGTTGATCGGATCCGCGGCTTTCTTGGGCATTTCCTCGTCGCCTACGGCAAGAAGGCGGAGGATCGGCGCCGCAGCCGGGTTGAACTGTGGCAGCGTCAGGGGGGCTTCACCCACGCGATCCTCTATCCGCAGACCGATTGCCGCGACAGTTGGGTCGTGGCCACAAGCCCCGAGGCGGCCAAGGTGCTCGATCCCGACAAGCACAAGTTCGTCGCCAATCTCAAGGGCCGGCCAGGGTGCCGGGCCGACGCGATCGCGGCCTTCGTGGAGGCCGGCCCCGAGGCCAAGCTCTACGTCGAGCCCGCGGCCACACGGGCCGCCGCTCCGGGCCCGATCGAACACGGCCTGGCCCTGCGACTCCGCATCCCCTATCGCAAGCCGGAGTTGATCGACCTGCGGCTCAACGGGCATCGGGTCGCCGAAAGCCCGACCGACGGATACCACGCCTGGTACGCCGACGGCTACACGCAAGTGCAGATCAACGTCCCGCCGGAGAAAGCCAAGGCCGACGACCTCTGGGTCGTCACCTGCGCCTACGCTCCGGACGTGAAACGCTCGACCGGCTGGACGCCGCCGGCCGAGGTCGTCCGGCGCCTGAACCAGAAGGGCCCTTGAACGGACCGCGCGGTTGGCGACTCAAACGAACGGGTTCACGAGTTCCACGCCGTCGTAAGTTGCCGGAGCCCCCATGTCTTCAGTGTAGAGCGTGGTCACACCGGCCTCCTTGCAGGCTCCCAGCAGCATGCTATCCCAGTGCGACAAGGAGTGCCGTCCAGCCAAATCCAATGCGCGATCCAGAACCTCCGCGGTAGGCATCACCACGGGATACAGCTTTCGGAATGCGGCAACGTAGCGCAACGTGCCGTCGCGAGTCAGTTGGCCTTGGTCCTGCCAATAACGCAGTTGCCGCACGAACTCGCCCAGCACCTGCCAGAGTAGCACGGTGGACGTTCCGTCACTCGCGAGCTTTCGAAGAAGCAAACGGGCCTTGCCCTGCTTGATCGGGTCTCGACGATCCAGGCGGTAGACGAGGACATTGGTGTCAACCGCGTTCATGGAGTCGGTCTCGCGTCAGCCGGCTGGTGTCCGACCGGATCGGCAACTCGCAACACAAGTCGTCCAACTCATCGCATATCTGCTGCGCCGACGGTCGGATGTCGTCCAAGCGATCAACGATCAGGCGAACCGCAGTGCCGGGAGCGAGAGAAAGCTCCTCGTGCGGCCTGAAGACGCCGTTTTCGAACGTCGCTGCGACGATCCGGCTCATGCGATCCTTCTCCTTTGCGGGCCAACGCCACTACCTCCATTCTACGGTGGCAGCGCTGCGCCTTCAATCCGCACCCTGCGCTCGGCGCGGGTCTCCTGACCCCGCCGGTTCCTGCGACCGAAGGTCTCTGTGGAGCCAGGGAGACCTTCGGTCAGCCCCCGTGCGGGGTCGGGAGACCCGCGCACAGCGCAGGGAGACCCGCGCACAGCGCAGTGGCTCCGGACGTGAAACGCTCGACCGGCTGGACGCCGCCGGCCGAGGTCCGCCGGCGCCTCACAGGCTCCAGCCGTCCCGGTACTTCCGGCGGAGGAACTGGTTCGCCTGCTGGTCGTTGGTGACCTTCATGTTCGGGCCGTCCCACGTGAGCTTCTTGCCCGCACGCAGGGCCACGTTGCCCAGCATGCAGACCTCGGTCAGGAGCCCGGCGTGATCGACGAAGTTGGCGCCGGCGGGTGGGCCGCCGCGGCAGGCGTCGACCCATTCCTTGTGATGGCCGACCGAGCGGGGCAGCATCTTGGGCGGGCGGCCGAACTTCTTCATCGCCGATTCGGGGATCAGCCGGTATCCCATCATCGTCCCCTTCTCGCCGATATAGATCATGTCGCCGATCCCCCGGCCCGGCTCCAGCTCCTTCGGCTGAGCGGGCTTCAGTCCGCCGTCGTACCAAGTGAGGGTCACCGGCGGCATATCGCCCCGGGCCGGGAACTCGAACCGCGCGATCACGCCCAGCGGGTAGATCTCGGGGTCAATCTTCGTGGAACTCGCCTCGATGCTCGTCGGGTGCCCGAGTTTCAATGCCTTGAACACGCTGGAGAGCTTGTGGCAGCCCAGGTCGCCCAGAAGTCCGGTACCGAAGTCCCACCAGTTGCGCCACGTCCACGGGCAGTAGGCGGGGTGATAGGGACGCTCGGGCGCGGGCCCCAGCCACAGGTCCCAGTCCAGGCCCTCCGGGACCGGCGGGGTCTCGCGCGGACGGCCTTCCCACGCGGGATACGGCCAGAACCGCGGCCCGCTCCATGCCTGAACCTCGCGGACGCCTCCGATCGCCCCGCTCCAGATCATCTCGCAGAGGATCCTGGCCTCCTGGGTCGCCTGGCCCTGGTTGCCCAACTGCGTCGCCACCTTGGCCTTCTTCGCCGCCTCGGCCACCAGCCGGGCCTCTTCGACCGAGTAGGTGAGCGGCTTCTCGCAGTAGACGTGCTTGCCCCGCTTGATCGCCGCCAAGGTGATGACCGCGTGGCTATGGTCAGGCGTGGCCACCATCACGGCGTCGACGTCCTCCTTGGCCAGCAATTCCCGGAAATCGATGTAGGTCTTGCAGCCTTGGTACTTCCCGGAGGCCTTCTGCTTGGCATAGTGCTCGTCGACTGCGCGGCGGGCGGGCTCGCGGCCACCCAAACGCTGCTCCTTTCCTTGGGTCCAATTCCACGAGAGGTAGCCGCCGCTTTCGCGGTTCACGTCGCAGACGGACGTCACCTGGACTTCCGGAAACTCCATCAGGAAGGCCAGGTTCTGCATGCCCTGGCCGCCGACGCCGATGCCCGCCACGGTCGTCTTCTCGCTCGGCGCCACGTGCCCTTCGCCTCCCAGCACGTGCCGCGGCACGACGGCCAGCGTCGCCGCAGCCATCGTCGTTTCCAACAGCCCGCGCCGCGAAATTCTCCGCTGGTTCCCACTGCCTTCGGGGGCACGATTTGCCATGTTTGCATTCTCCTTTGTGGACCGCCCAAGGGACTGAAGCATCGGCAACGATCCTGACGCGCCCGGAGACGGTTGTCAACCCGCTGGGGGAGCCGCCCGGGCGTCGCCGCGGACCCAATGCGGTTTCGCCCTCCCAAGATCATGCGAAGCGATCTGACTCGACGGGCCCTGGAAGTGCCCGTCCGCAGGCCCAAGAAACGCCAAACCCCACCTCAAGGAGGCGGGGTCTGGAAAATCCTCCGTCTTGGGAATGGTTGTCAGATCAAAGTCACCTACGAGGGGCAGACAAACCACCCCTCAACACTGGCCGGCCGGGGGATCTTGCATCGATTGCCCTCCGTCTCGAAGTGTCTAAGGAACTTGCTGTCAACCGCTGTCTGAATCCTATCCTCAGGGGCGAAGTCGGTCAACAGAAAAACAGCCGGTTTCACGGGCAGAACAGCCGGGGATTTCCGTACTTAGGGGCCAGGAAAACCGCACCGTCGGCGGGGCAACGACGACCTCATGGATGACCAGCAGCGAGTCCATCCCTCTCTCTCCGCAAGCTCCATTGCGTGTTCGATTGCCGTTCACCACGCCATGTCTGGTTAGCACGTTTCGTGCCAGACTCTCCCTCCCCGACGCTCGAACCGTGCGCGGAGTTCGCAAAGTGCTTATTATTCAAACACTTGCGAGACAGTGACCGACGATGTTGCCAAAGAGCGATATGGGAGAATGTCCGAAACAGGGCACAAAGTGCTCAGGGCGAGGGCAATCGGATCTCCGGGCCATCCCACCACATTGCCCGCCCGACCTCAGGCGTGAACACTTCCCCAGGACAGCCGAGGGCGGCTGTGCCACAGACGGCGTCTCGGAGGAACCCTATGCGCGGAGGTTCTCGTTCCCGGCGCACGCCTCCTATTTCACCCGCTCCAGCCGCAACGGCTCCTTTGCGAAGAGGCTGTCGCCCGCACCGGCAACGAAGCGGGCCAGGTTTGCGGTCGTGTCGGTGAACATGACCTTTTCGCCGCCCGAATCCCGCCTCTCAACGACGCCCTTCACCTTGCCGGACTGAATGGCCGCCTTCTTTGCGTCCCAGTCCACAGGCCACACCAACAGAGTATTCTCTTCGACCCTGTACTTCGGCAATAGAAAGGCGCCGAGCGTGTGGGAGTTCCACCCCTTCTTTTCCAGCAGCTCGAATTGCCGCGAATCCGCCATCGCGAGGTTTAGATAGGTGTTGGTCCCGAGGGTGGTCGGAAACAGCAGCATCTCGCCCGACGGTTGAAGTCCGCCGTCCTTCAAGTGGGTCACAGCCACCGCCCGCATCAGGCTCGCGGGCACCTTGTCGCCCATCGTGCCGAGGTGATAGTACGTCACCTCCCCTCCGTCTCCCCGGAGGCGCCATACGCCGGTAAGGCGTGTGTCCGGCTTGGACTTCTGCGGGTCGGAGAGAGGGTGCTTTGAGTCGTCGCAGCCCGCGAAGAGCAGAAAGGCGACGGCCACCAAAGTCAGTGACGAGAAGTGCCGCCGACGCATGGCTACCCCCTC
>CAYSGY010000114.1:0-12661 GCA_964430315.1 uncultured Planctomycetaceae bacterium | reverse complement strand
ACAACCGTTGAAACTCGCCAAAACGTACCCCACTCTATCTAAATTCTGACAAAAGGTCTGCAAGTTGGCCGCACGACACAAGAACAGGGTGTAGCGTTCAATAGAGGGCTTTCACGACCCGCGCATCGGAACCTTCCGGTGTCTCCTCGAAGGGTCGGCCCGGCATCATAACCTTTCTTGACGGAGAGCGCGTATGTCCGCCCCTGAGTTGAATGATGACCTTCTGTTGATCCGCTTCCAAAAGGGGAACAAGGATGCCTTCGAGACCCTATACGAGCGTTACCAGGACGAGATCCAAAGGTACGCTCGACTGCACCTCCTTGGCCCCCTGGCCGCTCAGGCGGACGATCTGTGCCAGCAGGTGTGGCTTGAGTTCTGCAAGGACCGCCAGCGATTCCTGCCCGGTTCGCAAGTCCGTGCGTTGCTCTACGTGATCGCCCAACGCAGGTGTCGCAACATCATCCGCGATGCCCAGGGGCCGAGGCGTGACATTCGGCGAAACGTCCCCCTGGATGACGGGGTGTGTGACGAGACGGCGAACCCTGCCGTCCTGGACAACCGGATCGACCTCCGCGAGCGCCTGGCCAAGCTGCCGCCCAAGGAGGCCGAGGCCCTGCGGCTGGTCCGGTTGGAAGGGCACACCGCCCAGTCAGCCGCCGACAAACTGGGCATTACCCTGGACCAAGTGCAGTGGCGGATACGGCAGGCCCTGCGCCGCCTGCGCGGCAAACTGGGACCGGAGGCAACTTGATCTGTCAACATCCGCAACGAAGAGGAGCCGCGAGCTATGAGAATGCACGAAATCCGTCGTCATCCTAACCTCATCGCCGCCCTGCCCGAGACTGGCCGCAAAGCGGCTCGGCTGCCACTCCCGAGTCCTTTTCTTTTGAGGCCGAACTTACACAGCCGTTGACAGAAACATAAGACGAACTGCTGGGGAGCATCTCTAGCAGCAAGAGAAACCGCGCCGGAATCGCGCCGGAATCGCGCCGGAACTGCGCCGAACGGCGATCCCGGAGCCGACATGCCCGCCAAGGGTCGTGGTTTCGCGCACCACGGCATCTATGCGTCGAGCCGATCGTGGTCGCCCGCCGGAACAGGATGGCCGGCGGCCGTGCTGGGACTGGGCATCGTGTCAGCCGATCTTCGTAATGCTCGATGCCGTGACCACAAGAGGGCTCCGTCCACGATTTGAGGTTGCGGCCGGCACTTGCAAGACGCCGTGGTCGCCGACGATTGGCTCCATGAGAGCAGCCATGGACAGGAGTCTGAGCGTCGAGCAGGTCTCCGGCGAGCCAGTCAGAAGCGGTCGTAGAGCGACGTACGTGACGATTACGAGCACCCCCGTAGCGGCGTCTGCATGCACGTTGGGCCGGCAGGAGAACGTTGGGTTTTCTCGCCCGCCTTGCGAATACCTCGTGCAGGGGATAAACTGGTAGGCAAGCGTTTGTGCCTGACAGCGCCCATACGATATGAGGGCATCGTAACTGGGGGACCGGGGGACTGCGCCCAATGCCCGAGACCGAAGCCGATACCTGCGGCGTGTACGTCCTGCCCAAGCTCAAGGGGGAACTGTGAGGGCGAGCAATGGAACTGGCGTCAAGAGAACTCGTCGGGATCATCTCCTATCTTCTCCCCGGTTTTCTTGCCGCCTGGATTTTCCACGGGCTGACCGCGCACCCGAAACCGCAGCCCTTTGAGCGCGTCGTCCAGGCCCTCATCTTCACCGCGATCTTGCAGGGCGTGGTGTCCATCGTCCGTTGGGTCTTCCTTCTGGCCGGTCACGTCGTTGTCCTCGGCGACTGGACGGAGAACGTCGGACTGGTTTGGTCATTGGTTGGGGCCGTGGTGCTCGGAGTGGCCGCTGCTGGCGTTGCGAATAACGACGTAATCCACGGTTGGCTGCGGCGTCGGGATTGGAGTTTGCGAAAGGCCACGGCACCCGAGAGCGAGGGTGAGTGGGCATGGACACGCCGCACTTCGCACCCTTCGGAGTGGTTCAGCGCTTTCTCGAATCACAACAGGCGGTATGTGATTCTCCACCTGAAGGACGGCAGGCGGCTCTTCGGCTGGCCCGACGAATGGCCGGACGCCTGCGATCGGGGCCATTTTGTCGTCAGCGAGTGTGAGTGGCTCCTGCCCACCGGGGAGCGCGCTCCCTTCCACCGGGTCGAGTCGATGCTGATACCGGCCACAAGCGTCGAGTTTGTCGAGTTCTTGAAGTACGATAGCGAGGTCAAGGCGAGCGAAGAAGGACTCCGCGATACCGAGGCCCTGCTGATTCGCATCAACAAACAGGAGAATGCCGATGGGAACCAAAGTCCCGCAACCGCCCCCGAGTCAACCCGAGAAGTACGGGAAGAAGGGGGAGAGCCTCAAGCCGGCAGCCGGCCCGAAGCCCAGGCCGTCGCCGCCCCCGCCGCCCGCGCCCAAGAAGCCGTCGTGACCAAACCTGAATCTGCGACCTGCTTGAAGGAGTGAGCCATGCCCGAAGACGCGAAAGCCCCGCGCGAGATCCGCGCCGTCCCGCCGCCGCCGACCATCACCTCCCCGGACACCCAGCGTGTGCAGGCAGGGAAGAACATCAAGCCGATCCGAGACGAGGGGAAGCCGGAGCCTTCGCCGCCACCCCCACCACCGCCGAAGAAGTCGGAGTAGGCGGCTCCAGTCAAGTCCGCGTGGTATGCCGGTGCGACAGATGGACAGCGTTGTGGTCCTTGATCTTCGTCAGTTGGAATCGGGTATCCCCGCCCTAACCGAGGCCCTCGGCCGAGTACACGCGGAAGCGGCGGCGGTATGCCTGGAAAACCAGGGCCACAAAGAACCCGTACGGCTTGCGGTGCGGAAGATCGAAAAGCCGCAGTACGACTTGCGGTGGCCGACGCTTACGGACACCATGCGGCGAGCATACGAAGACCTGGAATGGGCCACCGAACTCGGCGCTTACGGGGTAGCCCTCCTGCTGGTCAAGGATCAAACCGGCCTGACCGCGATTCGGCAATCGAAGAAGGGCACGGGGTTTGACTATTGGCTTGGGCCGGATGGCGCAGACGATCAACTGCCGTTTCAAGACGCAGCCCGGCTTGAGGTCTCCGGGATTCTCTCGGGGAGCGATTCCCAATTCCTGACTCGCGTGAGACAGAAGCTCAAGCAGACGGAACCGTCCGATAGCAGCGGCTTGCCCGCCTACGCTTGCGTAGTGGAGTTCAGCCGACCGCAGGCCGAGGTCGCAAGGAAATGAACAGCCCCAGCGAAATCAACACGCTGCACAATCAAGCGATGGACGCCGCAGGCCGGGCGTTCCACGCGGACATCCACGGCGATTACGCCACCGCCGAGACGCTCTTCCGAGAGGCTTTTGACTTGGAACGGCGAGCAGCGATGCTTGTCTTGGACGCGCCGGCCGAACCCACCAGGTCCGTGTTGTTGCGGAGTGCCGCATCGCTGGCATTGGGTTGCCGCGAGTTCAGGGAGGCAGAGCGCCTCATTGCCGTCGGCTTGGCCGGGAACCCACCGGCCCCGATCTCCGACGAACTGCGCGATCTGCTGGAGACGGTCTACTTCAGCCGCCACTTGAGCCTTCGCGGGCTTGAATTGGACCCCGGTGAGTTTCAGATGTCGATTGCGGGAATGTCTACAGGGTTCGGAGTGATCGAAAGCGGCCAGTTCTTGCGGCGCGCAGAAATCGTGGACAAGATGCTCACCCGCACTGCTGAGCGCCTCCGTGGCCTTCCGTTCCGAGAAGTCGGCGGTCCCAGCAAAAAGGGCCTGGAAGGTGTCGAGGTGTTCTTTTCCGCCGCCCGTGCGGCCAGTTTCGCCATGTCAATACGGCTCGGGCGGCCCCAGCGACAAATGATGCTACCAGGGTTTGCGGGCGTCGCGCCAGTGGAGGTAGTTGACGACTTCCTGGCCTGCATGGACGACTTCAACGCCGAGAGAACGGATGCGTTGCACCAACGAATTCAGAACGAAACCTACTTCAACAACTTCACCGCCCTTGCCCGCAAGCTGGCCCCGGATGGAGAGAAGGTCAGGACAGTCGGGTTCACGTCGGTTCGCGGCGATGAGACGAAGCAGGTGGCGCTTTCGCATCCGGCCGGGACCGCATGGCGGGTGAAGATCGACGAAGCAAAGAGCGTGAAGTTGATCGGCACCGTTCGATCTGCGGATGAAACATCGAAACGGAAGGAGCATCCTGTTTTCAGCATTGAGGATGACGACGGGAGAAGGCACAACGTCTCTGTGAAGCCGGGAATCCTGCAGGACATTGTGAAGCCCTATTGGGGTGAGCGAGTAAAGGTCGTCGCCCACCGCGCGCATGGCCGCTTGGAGTTACTGGACATCAATTCGGCTGAAGCGGACCAGTAATTCGTTGCAGGTCCAAATGGGGTTTCGCGCGCCGAACAGGTCATAGGCATGGTGCCGGCCCCTGCGTCATTGAATCTCCATATCGTGACCATGAGAGTGCGGGACTGGCGTCCGAGATTTGCGCAGGTCGCGGGCGAGACCACTATTGCGGCGCACCGCGACCGTAACAACTGCTTCTGGCGTCGAGCAGATCGTAGATGTGGCCGACTGGAAACAAGCCTTGGGCAAGTCGGCCGGCCAGCGCGTTTACACGGCCTGTCGGCCTGACGCACCCTCGCGTCGGTCGTACAGCCGGCACATCAGGACCAGGGCGAGGCTGAAGTCTCACGCCTTTGGGAAGATGCCGCTTGACAAGGGCATACCGCGTGGTATGTGAACAGTGGCCAATCACGACGAGGTGCAACCATGCGCGCGAACGTCATCGACGAACTTCGCCGGGCGATTGCCAAAAGCGGGCGGACCGAGTATCGGGTGGCCAAGGACTCCGGCGTGCCGCAGCCCGTGCTTAATCGCTTTCTTCACGGCACGCGCGGCATCTCGCTGGCGACAGCCGCCAGGCTGTGCAAGTACCTTGGCCTCCACCTGGCCCCGACGCGCCGCTGACCGCGCACCCCAGGGTCTATTCTGGCCGCGTCTGGTCTCTTTCGCGGGGATTCCGGCATCCCGGGCGGCGCTTGGCATGTTCTTCCCAGGCGTGTTGCGCCTCCAGTTTCCTCTGCCGTCAGCGCCGACCAGGGGACAAGACGCACCGCATCTTCGCCCCTCGGACCGCCGACAGAATGCGTCGTTGATGGCGGGCCAACGCGGCAAACTGTCGTGACATGACGGTCACGTCGGTCGCCCCAGGGGCGGGACAGGTGAGCCGAAGCAGCCATCGTTGAACCGCCCTCAATCTGGCATGACCGGCCAGCCCGCGCCAAGCCCCCATCGCACCGGGGGCAATAACGCGGTGGTCGGCAGCCCTGGATCTCGGGCCGGTGGCCATCGGCCTGCCTGCGTGCCGGATGCCTCTTCCGCCCCCTTCAGCCAATGGAAGTGACGCGGACTTCGACGACAGTCACCAAGAGCGTTACCATCCGCAACCTGCCCCTCACGCCGCGGCACATCCCGGACACCAGCGCCGGCGGGCATTCGGCCCCAACAGAACTGTCGTGGTCCGACGTTGACAGCCGGCCCTGGCGCATTCTGCCCGCCAGCGACCTGCAATGCGAGCAGCCGAGGCGGCCAGCTAGCTGAATCACCGTATCATTCGCGGTCTCGGTGATGCGCCACGCGGCACGATTCCCGCGGCTGTGCCCGAAGGGGAGTTTCCCCGTGAATTCCTCTCAAGCCACTTTGGCCCGCGGTTGGTGAGTTGTCTCGAACAGACTCTGCCGCGGCACTCGAAAGGCGACCGGACGCAACGATGTGGCCCAGAAGCATTGTTCTGCCCAGTTTGTCGCAAGAATCGATGGCATTTTCTGAAAACCGGCCGGATTCGATGAATACCGTTTGCTATGTGTCGGCAGAAGGGAATAGTTCCAATGTGGCCACACGTTTTGCAACTCAGAACATGAACACCCGGAGTACCACACCATGCACCTTGCCACTCACCTGATAGTCGAGTCGCGCCGGCGCAACTATTCGGTCGCGCTGCGCCGGCCCATGGCACTCACGGACATCTATTACCATTTCGTCCGGCGATACCGCCGTCCCCAGATTGCGACCCTATCCGGGCATGTTGCCCGGGTCACGTTCGGTTGATCCCCATGGAGCACATTCGCAGTCTCACCTTCTCACCTTGGAGTAACACCCATGAAGAATCTCGCCCCGCAATTGTCCCGCAAGCAGTTCAAGGCCATTCTCGACGCGCACGGCATTCCCGCCAAGGATAGATCGGCGATTGCCGATCTTGTCTATCATGGCAAGCCGGTAGGCCAAGCTTTGCACGCGAAGCTTGACGGCCGTTGGCGACGCTCCCGGAAGAACGGAGAGTATGCCAAGTGCGTGGAAGAATTGCTTGCCGCGCTCAACGCGAACTCTCCGTACAAGTTCCCGCCGAAAGACTATCGCGCACCGAGAGATTACAACTACTACTGCTAGTATAATCGGCGCAGACTGAAAAGCTAGCAGAATCCACAGAATTTGCACGGGCAGGGGCAAACACCCCTGCCCGTTCTGTTGCGCCGCGCGGCTTGCCCTCTTGCTCCCCTGCCCGTTGCTCCAAGCCGCGCGGCAAACCTTCTCGATTCTCTGTTGCTCCGTTGCGTTGTTGCGTTGTTGCCCCGTTGCTCCCTTGCCCAGTTGCAATGGCCGATCGGTCTTGAACCGTCTTGAACCGTTGCCGATCGGTCGATAGTATCGGAGCAACAGAGAATCGAGAAGGTTTCCCTGCCCGATTCTGCAATCCATCGCGCGGTTACGTTGCCGCGCGGTTGGCGCGGTTACGTTACTTCGCCTTGGCCGCGCCGTCGGCACAACCGGCAGGGCGGGCACGACCGTTGAACCAGGTCCAATCGCTACAATCCCGCCTAGCTTCTGTGGGCGTATCGGCCGGTTGCGCGCCAGTCAACGAGCAACAACAGGAACGCAACCCGTGCTAATCGCGTGGTTTCGATCGGTTGTAGCGACGAATCGAGGGGCGTTGTCGCAACGGGCAGGGGACCGGGTGGGGTCAAAATCGTCACAACCAATCCAGGTCGCAGAATCGGCGCGACCGGCCGCTCCTTCGTCCGTGCTCAGGCAGCGAAGATCAAGTCGGACGCGGCCTTGCAGACCGAGGCCACCGGATCGAGGCTCCAGAAACTCATACCGTCCAGAAGAAGGGTGGACCAGACCGGGCCTGGAGGGTCAAAACATCATGGACGCGATCAGGATACTGATGTATTTCGAGGCACGTTCCACCCGTAGGATGGGAGAAAATCGTTAATCCGCCGCGTCAGACGAGAAAACGCAGAAAAGTAAGCTGCTTCAGGACTTACGCAAAATGCAGGATTAAGGATTAACGATCATTAACGGTTCCCCACATTATCGACTACCGCAAGGACTCAAGCGCAGATGAAAAGCGCGCAATAGAACTATAATGTGCCGAGAAGGCCAAAATCGTTCAGATCGTTAATCCTTTTCGCCGCAACCTGCTCGAAGCCATAGACTTACAGCCAGGCATCGCCAACGCCAAACCTTAATCCGATCGTTAATCCGCCCTCGGCCCGCTCCAAAACCAGAGGAGGGGTGTTAGTCAGCGAGCAACGGCAGCAGTTGCCCGGCGTAGGACTCGGGCATGGATCGGTAGTGCTGGAGGAGTTCGTCGTAGGGTCCAAAGCGGGCCTCGGCCGCCATCCGGGCCAGGGCCTCGGTCGCGGCATTTTGGGTGCCGACCCGAAACCCGGTGGCGTAGAACTGCTCGCCTTCGCGGAACAACACGAGCACCCCGCCTTTGCCGACGAGGATGTCGCGGACGACCAGGCCGCTGGCCATGAGCCGCCGCATGTTCTGCAGCGACACCTGCGGGTCGCCCGATTCAACGGCGAGGTCGTCGGGTTGATAGGTCTTGGCCCCTTCCCGGAAGAGCCGCAGCATTGGACTGATCGTTGTGGTCATTACGTCCGCTCCGGTCGTTGTTTTCGCCAGTGCGCGTAGTCACTATGCCCTAGGATACTTAGAGTGTCGGGAGAATCAAGACAGTTCCTTGACTTGTGACGATAGAAGTGTAAGCTTCCAGGGAGAGAACGCGTCGAGGCGGGTGCAACTGTAACAGCGAGGCAAACCACAACGAGGCAATCCGCATGAAGAAATACGTCGTCTACCTTCGGCGTTGGCCGCAGAAGCGCCATTCTGCCGTTCATCCTGCTCTGTCTGCCCAAGAGACGGAGGCAAAGCGGCACGTCGCCTACAACGAGGGCGTCATTGTCGGGACGTATACGGAGAGGGAGCAGCGGTGGCCCGATCCCAGGAACGCGCGGCCGGAGTTGAAGAAGGCCATCGAGCACGCGCTCCGCGCCGACGCCACGATCCTCGTCGGCTTCCTCGGCCGGCTGGCCCGGAATGTCCCGTTTACGCGGGCGCTCTACGACAGCCGCGTGAAGTTCGTGTGTTGCGACAACCATCAAGCCAATCATCTGACGATTCACCTGCTGACGAGGGTGGCCGACGACGAATCCCGCAAGGCCAGCCAGCGGATCAAGAACGCGCTGGCCGGCGCGCAGGAGCGGGGCGTGAAGCTCGGTTCCAGCCGGCCCGGACATTGGGAGGGCCGCGAGCATCGCCGGGGAACGAAGAGAGCGATTGCCGCTGCCGCGAAGAAGAAGAAGGCAAGGACGCGGAACACCTATGCTTTCCTCATGCCCGAGATCAAGGCGCGGCGGGAGCGGGGCGAGACACTGCCCGAGATCGTCGATTGGCTCAACCAGCAACGCCACACCACCACGGCGGGCAGACCCTTCACGCAGACGGCGGTCTGGCGGCTGATCGACCGCTACCTGGGCAAGGAGTGGCTCGGCAACAACACCCGGAAGTTCAAGGTGGTCTCCTGAGAGCCGGGCGCGGAGGATGACCAAGTGAAATCGAGCAAGGCACCAACCGCGAAGTTCCCGCCGCCCAACCAGTATCCCTGGCACGCCGGCCCTTATCGGCCGCGGGTCGTCAAGGTCGGCGCGGTGCTGCACGACGAGTACCGCGGCGACGTGACGGTGGACGGCATGACCGCCGCGCCGATTACCTGGCCAGGATCGAATTACAGCAGGGGCCGGCGCGAGTCCCTGCTGCCGATCCTCTGCGGCGATCTGGTCCGCGCCGTGTGCGAGGAGGAAGAGTTGACCGTTTCGCACTACTGGGGCGTGACGCGCTACATGGTGGAGCAGTGGAAGCGGGCGGTGGCCGGGGCCAAGGATTCCAACAGCGTGTTCTTCAACCTGACGATGAAGCGGAGCGATCCCGAATTCCGCAAGAGGTTCGGATACCCATGAAGTGTTACGCCTGCAATGCGCCCGTGCCGTCCGATGCCCCCGAGGACAACCTTTGTCTCTGTCGAAGCTGCTGGCTCAAGGTGGTTCGCCCCGGCCGGCAAGAACTAATGGACGTACTCGGGGCTGTCTACAAGTTCAAGCACCAGGACGATCCTGAGATTGAGCGATTGGACGCCGAGGACTACCACGATCTCAGACTGCTGGGGCTGTGGCCGAAGTTCCGCGCCGACTCCGACCTCATCTTGGAGGAATTGGACAGACGCAGCGCGTGGGACACGGAGTATCGCTCGGCCTTTCAGCGGTATCTGGACCAGCCGGACCCCGAAACAAGGCATCGGCTGGCAGCCGAGGGCGCGCAGGAGATCGGTCGTCGCCTCGCGTTCGACGACGAACATCCGGGTATCTACAAGACGGGCCAGGAACGGTCCGAGGCGTATGATGTCTTCTTTCCTCCGCCCCTGACTCGCGAGGACGTGGACGAGATATTCGCCGAGAGGGACAGAGAGTGGGGCTTTAGGCCGGTTCTGCTGCCCCTTTTCCCTGGGTCATTGGGGGCCGACTCTATGGGCGTCGGGTAGGCGTCCGGCTGAAGAGTCGAACTGTCTCTGCCGCGACCTTTCTCTTCGGTACACCGATCCTGCAAGCGCCGGCGTGGACGCCTGCCTGACCGCGGACCCGCTCGACGCCAATATCGCATCGCACGGGCCGTTGTATTCTCCTCGCTTTCGACCCTGCCGAGCGATTCTAGATTTGTGTCAGCCGAGGCTGCTTCTAAGGGCATCGAGCAGGTTTCGCCGCCCGCTTGGTTTTCTTCTTGACTTACGGGTCTTCTGATAGCATTCTAAGTGAGAGACACCGAGATTCAGGAGACACGCGCTGTGACCGAGAAGTACGTCGCCTACTACCGAGTGAGCACCAAGAAGCAGGGCGCAAGCGGCCTGGGCCTTGAGGCCCAGCAGAAGGCCGTCCATGAGTTGGCCGCCTATCATGGGGCAACAATCATTGCCGAGTACGTCGAAGTGGAGACGGGAAAACGGGCGGACCGGCCCAAGCTGGCCGAGGCGCTGAACCACGTGCGCACCACCGGAGCCAAACTGATCATCGCCAAGCTGGACCGGCTGGCCCGCAACGTGCATTTCATCAGCGGCCTGATGGAGTCGCGAGTCCCCTTCGATTGTGCCGACCGGCCTGGGGCCGATCCCTTCCGCCTGCACATCGAGGCCGCCATCGCCGAAGAGGAGGCCCGCAGGATCAGCGAGCGGACGAAGGTTGCCCTGGAGCGGGCGGCAGCGCGTGGCGTGAGGCTTGGCTCGGCGCGGGAGGGGCATTGGAACGGACGCGAGCACCTGCGGGACGCCGGAATCAAGAAGGCCCAGCCGATGGGCACCGCCGTCAATGCCCAGACGGCACAGGACCATTACACCGCCGGAATCGTCCCGAAGCTGAAACTGTGGCGAGGGGAGGGCAAGTCGCTCGACGAGATTGCCGCGCAACTGAACGCCGAGGGCTTCACGACCCGCCGGGACAAGAGGCCGTTCACCAAAGCGATCGTGTGGCGGCTAATCGACCGCTACCTTGGCGAGGATTACCTGGGGAGCAACCGGCAATTGGCGTGCGCCGCCGGCTAATGGTGCCCGGCCGCCGCAGAGCCGTCTGGCTTATCGCTCCTTCCTGGTCGCCCTCTTGGCGCCCGGCCGCAGTTCGGCTTGCGCCGCCCGCGTTTGCTCAATGATCGCCCCCATTGCCGCGGCCCAGGTCTGGGCGTCGAGTAGCCGCAAGGGATTCTGCGTCGAGGCGGCGGGAAAGGTGATGCGCACTTCGCAGCCACGGCCCGGCTTGAAAAGCGCGATTTCGGAGCGAATCACCATCGCATCGTTCCCGGTGCCCTTGAAGGGATGTGCCGTCAATCGGATGCCCCAATCGAACGTCTCGCGTTCGATCATCCGCTCTTCCTCTACGGCCACCGAGGGCCTCTTCGTTCGACGAGTTGGGTTCTTGGTAACCATGTCGCCTCCAAGACAGATCGACGGACTTGCATCGTGTGTGCAATTCTACGTCGGTATTCGCCGAGCCGCAAGAAACAGACAGGGGCGCACCGGGCCTCCGTAATCGCCCGCGCCTTCGCTTCCTTTGACAGTGGGTTGCCGATGCCAGTCCGCGAGGATGGCGAGGCCGCCGCGGCAAGTCGGCCGCGTCAGTAGCGGATGACAAGGCTTCACGGTGCCTTGCTCTGCCGCGTCCCACAGAATCGCGCGATTTCTGAAAAAAGACGGCGTTTTTGGGGTTATGTGTAGGTGAGGAATTCGTGTGCAATGCAACGTGTCACCGACAGTCCGCGAGGAAGGCGAGGTCGTCGGGCAAGTCGGCCGCGTCGGTAGCGGTGACAAGCCTTCACGGTGCCTCGCACTGCCGCGTCGCACAAAATCAGCGGGATTCCTGAAAGAAGACGACGTTTTTGGGGTTATGTGTAGGTGAGGAATTCGTGTGCAATGCAACGTGTCACCGACCTAGCCGATCCCCGCCGCTGCAAGGGCGCGCAGCCCGATGGGCAGTGCCAGAACCTCGCCGAGGAGGGCTCGGACTACTGCCGGGTCTGCGGCGGCGAAAGCCGGGCACCCGAGCGACGCCTGAAGCAGTACCTCTTGGCGAGGGCGCAGGATCGGACGCGGCTGGCCCAGCTTGACGATCCCGAAGGGCTGAAATCACTGCGCGACGAGGTGCTGATTGCGACGGGGATGCTGGAACGGCGGCTGAACATGGTCGATTCGGACGCCGAGTTCCTCCAGGCTTTTCCGCAGATCGAGCGGTTTCTGAGGTCGGTCGCCGAGTTGAAGAAGTCGTCGTTCTTTCTGGAGCAGAAGTCCGGCGCGATGCTCTCGCGGGCAGCCGCGTTCCGCCTCGGTCAGGAGATCATCAAGATCGTCGTGGACGAGTTGGAAGGCATCCCGAACTACGAGCAAATCGTCGATCGGATCATCACGCGAATGGCCCCGACGATCCAAAAGGCAGACAACTCGGAACCCGGCACTGCATGAATGTCGTCTGGTGCATCGTCTGCCGCAGCCGTCCAGCGATGTTCAACGAGAGCCGCTGTGAAGATTGCTGGTTGGATGCTCAGGACCGTTGCGATCGGCGGCGACCCGCCAACGTCAACACCACGCTGCGATCGAGCCGGGAGAGTTACGATGTTTCCACTGAACCGGAAGGCCGTGCTGCCCGGCGAAACCGAGATCAAGGCCGGGGACATTATAGGGCTCAGCGGCCGTAGTTGGATCAGCGCCGCCATCAACATCGCAACCTACGGAGTTCCGCTGGTCGGAATCAGCCATGTGGGGATCATGGCCAACGCC
>CAYSGY010000113.1:0-12662 GCA_964430315.1 uncultured Planctomycetaceae bacterium | reverse complement strand
CGTTGTTGATCGAGCCGTCGGCCTCGGCCTTCCAGCCCGCGGGGAGGTACGGCACCTGGATGCCGCGCTTGTAGGGGCCAATCCGCAGACCGTCGTTGGTGACGGCGCGGTCGGGGGCAATCGTCTCGATCTCTACCCCGAAGGTCAGGTCGCTGGCGTTCATCGCGGTGCTCCTTGGTTGGGTGGTTATCAATCCCCTCGTAACAGTGGACACCTTCCCTCAACCCCGGGAAGTAATCAAGCGGATTCCATGTGTCGTAAGTCCAAACACTGTCGCGGCTTCTGGCTCGTTCTTTATGTCGGAAGGGGCGGCTTTTATGACTGCGCGGGATCGCCCGAAAGGGGAATGGGCCCAGCGGTGGCCAAGAGAAACCCCGGGCGGGAACCCGGGGTGTTGCGACACATATATATTGTCAAAGCCCGCGACCTAGGCATGGGCGAACTTCCCCCGCTCCGTCTTCCGGAAGCGGGACTCGGCGCCCTTGCTGCCAATTTCGCGGAGGATGGCCGAATACAAGGTCGCGTGGGGCGTCTTGCCGCCGGGCGACTTCCAGTAGCCCTTCGATTCGGCCGCCTCGACCATCTCCTTGGCCGTCATCGGCTGGCCCGCCTCCTGGAGCACCTTGGCCGCGGCATCCAGGCCGCTCATCCGCTTCGGCTTGGGCTCGCCCTTGGCACGGCGCTTCCGCGGCTTGGCCTCGGGAGCGACGTCGCCCGGCGTGGCAGTCTCGATGGTGGTCGATCCCGCGTCCGGCTGCGCTTCGGCCTGCGCCGCCTTACGCGCCGCGCGCTTTGGCGTGTCTGGTTCGGCTCGCAGTCGCTGAGGCGCCTTGATCCGGACCGTCTTGCCGGTGGTCAGGTTGGTGCCATTCCAGCCCCCGTGGCGGTTCTCACTGTCGATCCGCACCTGGACCACTTGGTTCGACACCTTCACGGTGTACACGTGTCCGATCTGTACTTCGCTACGCTTCATGGAATCACTCCTCGGGGTAAAGGGAAACAGAACTCACTGGTCCGCCGTCGGAACGTCTCCGGTCGGCCGGACTTCAAAGTCGCAAACCCACAATTCACCGGCTTCGTTGCGGTGCGAACCGCAATCTTCGCCGCCGGTGACGTCGATCCGGTACAGCCAGCCATCGTCGTACTCGGCGGCCGTGACGACGCCTTGGGCAATCGCCAGCCCCTGGGCGATATCGATCTGGACCGGCGTTCCAACTTCCAGAGGTGGCGTCTTGGGCTTGGGCATCGTGGGGCTCCTTGGAGTTGGCACTCAGGCGTCATTGACCGGGATGGTCATGATCCGTCCGGCCGGGTTGTGGCGCACGAGGTAGGCGAACTCGGCCCCCGTCGCCTCGAGCTTGTCGACCTCGGTCTGGTCGGCGGTGAGGTACTTGCCATCGAGCAGAATCGCACGCCGACTGCCAGAAGCGTCGAGATGCCCCATCGCTTCGCGGGCATTGCGGTGTTCGGCGGCTCGGATGGTGATCTCGTGAAGTCGCATGGTGGTTCTCCTTGGCCCGCGTTACTTTGGGTAGACCAGGTCGGCCAGCCCGGCGGCCAGGAAGTCGACGATCGCCGCCGCGGTGGCGTCCGCCGGGCGGATATCCCACCCGCGGTCGAAGTTGACCACCGTCTTCCCGTCGGCCAGCCGCTTGACCCAGAGCTTCGAGATGCGACTGTCGTCAAGCTCGTAGTCCGGGCACTCGGCGTGCTCGGGGAAGACCAGGGCGTCGAAGCGGTGCCCTGTGATCGAGCCAATCACCCAGGTCCCGCCCCCGGATGCCCGGCGGGTGGTCCTGGTGATCCGCAGGTCTTCCCCCATTTCGCAGGTCTTCGCGTTCTTGCGGCGGGTCGTCATCGTCGTGCTCCTTTTGGTTGCCCCGTGCATGTTCGTTTGTACATTCACATAAGAGCCATGTTTTTCTGCAGAGCTCAAGCGCGGTCCCCGGCAGTTCGCATCGATTTCTCGGAATACTTTTTCACCAAGGCGTAGCACCGGATGAGCGAGAGTAACGCTGAATCGCGGCAGGGCGGCCCGGTGAACCCCCAGGGCTTACGGCTGGAGGACCTGGCCCGGATCCTGTCTGCCTCGGGGCCGCGGCCGGTGACGGTGGAAACGCTCCAGGCGGACATCGACGACGGGGCGCCGGTGAACCCGGACGGGACGATCAACGTGATCCAGTACACCGCTTGGCTTGTACGGGAGATGGGGCGTGCCGATTGACCCCAGACGACTGAAACCTTCCGAACTGGCCAGGCTGTTGAACTCGACGCCGTTGGGGACGGTGATCAGCGAGCGGCAGTTGCACCGGCACCGGGTGCGGGCCGGGTATCGCATCGGCGATGCGAGGCATGTCGACCTGTTCCGCTACGCGGCCTGGCTGGTCGAGGTCCGCCATACCCCGCGGCCGGAGCCGGTGGGGGATCCTTACGAAGAGGTCAAGGAACGGGCCCGGGCCCGCAACGCCGCCTTATCGCTTGCCGGGCGGGATATTGGCGAGTTGCCGGCGGTGGCCAAGCCGGAGAGGAAGCAACGTGCGGAGCGGGACTTCCGTTTCTTCTGTGAGTCCTACTTCCCGTTCACATTTCACCTTGCGTGGTCCCCGGATCATCTGAAGGTGATCGCCAAGGTTGAAGAGGCGGTTCTGCATGGGGGGTTGTTCGCGATGGCTATGCCGAGAGGCAGCGGCAAGGCGCTGGCTCTCGATACACCGATGGTGACGCCCTTCGGTTGGACAACCATGGGTGAAGTGAAGATCGGCGACCTCCTGTTTGACGAGGAAGGATGGCCGTGTCGAGTCGTACACGCCACGGGCGTCCAATTCGGACGGCCGTGCTATCGAGTGTGTTTTAGTGACGGAGAGTCGATCGTCTGTGATCAGGACCACTTGTGGAAAGTTGACGACGAGAAAAGCTCGAAGAACCCGCTGATCCTGACAGCGAAGGAAATGGCCACGCGGGTGGAGATGCCCACGAATCGTAAAGGCCCGCGCCGCAGATACCGCATCGATCTGAATCGCCCCCTGATGTGTCCAGAAAAAGACGCGCTGATCCACCCGTATGTCCTGGGTTACTGGCTTGGTGACGGCACAACCGCAGCCAGCCAAATTTCAACTCATGCCGATGATCTCGTACACTTGCTTGGGCAGTTGGAAAAGGCCGGCGAATCCGCATCCTTGAATAGCTGCGACGGCGGAAACTTGGCTGTCGTTACCGTAGGCAAAGGACATGTCTCAACAACAGACCGAGTTCGCAAGCTGCGGCGGGCCATGGCATCGCTAGATTGCGGGGTGTCGACTCAACACGCAGCCAACTGGTCGGGACTCAGCCGCGGATCTCTGTGCAACTTCGTGTCTTCGCCGACGTGGAATTGCATCCGCAACGGTCAACTGCCGGCGATGACAACTCGGCTCCGCGAGATGGGAGTCTTGAACAACAAGCACATTCCGTTGGATTACTTGCGGGCAGCGCTGTGGCAACGGCTGGCCTTGCTGCAAGGCCTCATGGACTCTGACGGGACTGTCGTCAATAGCGGCAGAAGCCAATGCATCATTACCCTTAAAGACGGCCCGTTGGCTTACGATCTGGGAGATCTGCTGAGCGGTCTTGGGATCAAGTGGACTCGCCAATCGATTTTCGTGGAGCGTGACGGCACCCGACTTGGACCATACTTGAAATACAGATTTACTGCCTACAGTGATTTTCCCGTATTCAGATTACCTCGCAAGCGAAAGCGGCTCCGAGCGAGACCTGACAGCGGAGGACGGGCGAGCCGCCGCCAGATTGTCTCGATAGAACGAGTGCCCAGCGTGCCGGTTCGGTGCATCGAGGTGGACTCGCCATCCAAGCTGTACCTGGCGGGTCGCAAGATGGTGCCCACGCACAATTCGAGCCTGGCAGAAACCGCGGCCATCTGGGCATTGCTCTACGGCCACCGCGAATTCGTCTGCCTGATCGGCTCGGACGAAGGCCACGCGATGGACATGCTGGAGTCGATCAAGATCGAGCTGGACAGCAACGACTTGCTGCTGGCCGACTTTCCCGAAGCTGTGTATCCGACCCGCTGCCTGGACGGCATCGCCAACCGCTGCTCGGGTCAGCTCTATAAGGGCGAGCGGACTCATATCAGTTGGACCGCCAAGGAAATCGTGCTGCCAACAATCGCTGGCAGCCAAGCCAGCGGTGCGATTATCAGGGTTGCCGGGATCACCGGGCGCATTCGCGGGATGAAAAGTAAAGCGTCAGACGGTCGCTCCCTGCGCCCGTCGCTGGTAGTGATTGACGACCCGCAAACGGACGAGTCTGCCCGAAGCCTCTCCCAGTGCGCCACGCGGGAAAGCATCCTGGCCGGGGCGGTGCTGGGCCTGGCCGGGCCGGGCCGGAAGATCGCCGGGGTGATGCCCTGCACGGTGATCCGCCCGGGCGACATGGCCGACAACATCCTCGACCGCGACAAGCACCCCGAGTGGAATGGGGAGCGAACCAAGATGGTCTATCGCTTCCCCTCCAACGAAAAGCTGTGGCAAAAGTACGCGGAGGTCCGTGCCGAGAGCCTACGCATGGGGCACGGGGGCCATGAGGCCACGGAGTTCTATCGTGCCCACCGCGAGGCCATGGACGAAGGGGCCGCGGTCGCTTGGACGGAGCGGTTCAACCACGACGAACTCTCGGCGGTGCAGCATGCCATGAACCTGAAACTTCAGGACGAGGCCGCCTTCTTCGCCGAGTACCAGAACGAGCCCCTGGCGGAAGAGGTCCCCGACGAGGATCTCTTGAAGGCCGACCAAGTTGCCGAGAAGATCAACCGCCTCGGCCGCGGAGTCGTGGCGGTGGGCTGCAACCACCTGACGATGTTCATCGACGTCCAGGCCAAGCTCCTGTTCTACGTGGTTGCTGCCTGGGAAGACGACTTCACCGGCTATGTCGTGGACTACGGAACCTGGCCGGACCAGAAGCGGCCCTACTTCACGCTCCGCGACGCGCGGCAGACGCTAGCCGCAGCCATGCCGGGGGCGGGACTGGAAGGCTCGATCTATGCCGGTCTGGAAAGACTTACCGCAGAACACCTCGGCCGCGAGTGGCGCCGTGACGACGGAGCGGCGCTGCGGATCGACCGCTGCCTGATCGACGCCAACTGGGGTTCTTCGACCGATGTGGTCTACCAGTTCTGCCGCCAGAGCACCCACTCCGGTGTGGTCACGCCCAGCCACGGGCGGTTCGTGGGCGCCTCGAGCATTCCGTTTTCCGAGTACCGCCGGAAGCAAGGGGACCGTCTGGGGCTCAACTGGCGAATCCCCAGCGTCCAGGGGAGGCGGGCGGTGCGCCACGTGCTCTTCGATACCAACTACTGGAAGTCGTTTGTGCATGCCCGCCTGGCGGTGCCGATGGGCGACCGAGGCTGTTTGTCTCTCTTCGGGGACAGCCCGGTCATGCACCGCCTGTTTGCCGAGCACGTCACGGCGGAGTACCGGGTGAAGACCGAGGGACGGGGCCGGACCGTGGACGAATGGAAGCTCCGGCCCGAGGCGAGCGACAACCACTGGCTGGACGGCCTGGTGGGCTGCGCGGTGGCGGCGTCGATCCTGGGGGCGATCCTGCCCGGGACGGACGCGGCGCCGGCCCCCAAGCGGCCGCGGGTGAGGCTGTCAGACTTGCAGAGGAAAAGGTGAATGGGCCGAACTAACGGCGAGGAGACAATCGCACCAATCAACGTCGCCACTTAACGATCATCTTTCGCTAGTCGAATCCGGAGCCCGAGCTGGGAAGATTGGGGGCCACCTGAGAGGATGTTCTGTTCGACCTGTAGCTGGCCGAGGGAAAGGTCGGGCCGGGAGTGTCAGAACAAGTATCCTTCGGGTCCTTCGGCGATCTTCTCTTGCTTGACCTTGGCGCGGTACTTCCCGGCCCGGTAGGTGTCGGTATGGCGGTAGATGGCCTGCTTCTCCAGTCCGCTATACGTGTGGAAGGTGACCGTCACCTGGTCGTTATCCATGCGGACCTGGGGGCCCCACTGTGTCGGTCGAGGCTCAAGCCACTTCCACTGGTCGGCCTTGCTCGTGGGACGCTCCAGGGGCGACGCGTCCTCACTGGGCACTCCGCCCTTCCATGGGTCGTCGTCGAGAAGGAAGTGTGTCCCCCAGTTGCAGCCATGCCACATCGCCCCGAACTCGCGCAGCTCGCGGCGCAATAGCGAGGCCGCCAGATAGGACCAGGCCGAGCCATCGCCTTCGATGGCTTCCATCGGGTCGTCCAACGCGTCCCACGGCTTGGGCGCCTTGAGTAGGTGGTTTTCCAGGAGCGGACAATCCTTGGGCGCCGGGAAGTCGGCATTCTCGGGCATCGCCCAGACGACGCCGCTGCCATTGCCATCCTCGCGGAAGACGTATGCCCGCAGGACGTAGCCCTTACGCAGCCGCAGGGGCGCGAAGATCTCGACGAGCTTGCCAGGGTCGACGCGGCTTGTGGACCATCCCTGGGGTTCCTTCTGTCCCTCGACGGGTTGCGACAAGGTGGCCGCCTTCTCGCGCAGTGCGTTGATCTTGGCCATGGAGATAGTCGCAAGGGCACCTGAATTCTGGCTCCCCGGAGTTGATTTCGCCGTGCCGGCCGGCGTGCCCACGGCAGGCATGGGTCCCAGAGCGACCTCCAACTCCGGCAGGAACCGCCGCAACGCCGTCACGCCAGCCCCGGTGACTCCGGTGCCGCGCACGTCGAGATGGCGCAGCTTCTTGAGCTTGAGCAACTCGGCCAATCCCTCGTCGGTGATCTTGGTTTTGGCCAGGTTGAGCGTTTCCAGTCTGGCGAGGCGATTGAGGTGGCGCATTCCCTCGTCGGTGAGCGGGGTTCCGGCGAGCCCGAGCGTGCTCAGCTGAGGAAACGCGGCAAGCTGCTTGAGCCATTCTTCCTGGAAGTTCGGATGATTGGTGAAATCGATGGCGATCACCGGCCGGTCTGGCTTACGGTCGTCGAAATGGACCAGCACGCCGCCGATCTGCTTGAGGTTGGCGAGGGCCTCGGCGGGCCTCGATCGGTCCTTCTCGTCTGCGATGATCGTGGACGCAGGACCAAGGACCAGGAAGGCGACAGCAGCGAGGCGCAGGGGGCTGGTGCAATGCATGGCTCAGGCTCCTTCTTCCTTGCCGCCCGGAGTAGCTTTTCGAACGGCCTTCCTGTCGAGGTCGAGAACGTCCTCTTCGGAGTTGAAGACGTTGTCGGCCATTAGGCTCACGGGCCGCTCCTTGGCATTGTGGTACACGGCCCCCTCCGCGCCAAAGCGGAGGATGCCCAGTTTTCGCAACCAGTCGAGCAGGGGCATTGTGTTTCTCCTGGGATTGGCTCACACAGGGGCTTGCCGGCTGCAAATCACCGGGTTGGCGACCTCAAAAGGGCGGAGCCGCCGGTTTTCCTCCGGCAAAGTGTTCGTCCAGGTGGCGGCAGATCGTGCGGGCGAACTGGAGAATCATCTCCTCGGTGCAATCGGAGTTTGCGCCCGGCCGGCTGGAAAGCTGGAGAAAGACCTCGCAGTTGCGGTGGGCAAACACGAGCTTGATGAGGTGCTGCGAGCCGGCGCCCTGGGTGAAGTTCAGTAGCACGGTCCCCTTCTTCTCATCCAGAAAACGAGCCCCTTTCTCCTTGATCCAGTAGTCGGCCCGCCGTTTGATCATTTCTGCCGAAGAAGCTTGGAGAAGGGGGGCATAGATGATCACCGTCACGAAGGTCGAGGAGAATCGTCGTTCCCTGTTGTTGGGATCCCACCAGGGGCCGTTGGGGTTTCGGAGCACGAAGCCTTGGTCGCGGCTGATGTCAAACCGCTGTTGCCACGTGGTGCCTCGATTGTAGGCCGCCCACGGCACCCCTTCGTTGTTGTTGTTGGCATACGAAGGGAGGTTCACGTGCCACCAGCCTTCGGGCAGGTCGCCGGGGATACGGAGGAAGCAGTCGGCCCCCAACGCGCCACCCGCGAGGTTCTCCCCGCTTCGGTACTTCGCAAACCACTCGATGAGAGCATCCAACTCCAGCGTCTGGGGATCCTCGCCCGCCGAGCCAAGGTACTCGACGAAACCCGGATAGGCTCGCAGCACTCGGGTACGAAGCGCCCGGGCCACGCCGCCGGGGTTGGCAACCTCAATGCGGATCAGCTTGTTGAGCGCGTCGTATTCCAGCGGCAGACCCAGCCCCTTGTGCCAACGCTTGATCCGCTCCTCGGTCTCGGTGAACTGCGTGTAGCGGGTGCTGCGATCCACGCCCGGCAGGTCGCCCAAGACCTCTTCCACCCGGCGGAATTGCAGTTCCGTCTCCGCCCAGAAGGCCAGCTTCTCGCGCTCCTCCGGATCGTTGTAATACTTCCAGAGCGTTTGCGCGTCGGGGTTCTTCTTTTTGGTGAGGTAGTAGTCGGCGGCGACCGAGGCGACGGCGTCGTAGTCCGGGATCCCGATCCAGGTGCCGTTGGGCATCTGCAGGTAGTAGCGGTCCTGCCCCGTGGCAAAAGGATACTCCTGAACCAGCGGAATCCCCCGGTGCCACAAGGTCGTCTTCACGTACTGCGCCTTGGGGTCGAGCCCTTGGAGCCGCTCTTTCTCCTCAGTGACGCTGAAGACGCCTTCCTTGGTGGTGATCGCCGCCTTGCCGGCCAGATCGTTCATCACGTCGCTCAGGCCGGATAGGATCTTCCCATAACCCTCCAAGGCCGGACCTGCCAAGGGGATCTCGCCGAGTTGCTCCAGACCCGTGCCCACGGCTTGAAGTGCCATCAGGCTGTTGCGGGCGCTGGGTGGCAGATCGGGGTTCTTGAGCGTCGTCGCCAGCCGGTCGCCCAGGCCGAGGGCCGTGCTGGCCTGGCCTTTGATCGCGGCATATTTCTGGAAGCCCTTGAAGGCCGGATGTTCGGTGATCCGCTTGAGTCCCTTGTCGAACTGCTTGATCTTGGCCAGCGGGCTACGGAAGACCAGGCCCGTGGCGCGGACTTTGGCGGCGTAGTCCTGCAAGTCGGCGGTGGCCTGGAAGGCAGCTTCGGCGTACTGGCTGTACTGGTCGGCCATCTCCATGAGTCTGCGGTGCCGAGCCTGTTCGTCCCGGAGGTCCGGGTCGGCCTTCAGTTCGGCGTAGGACGACGCCAACGCCTCGTCAACCACGTGCTGGGCGAAGGCTTCGCGAGCGACCAGGGTGATTACGAGGGAGACACCACAAGAGAGCAGAACGGGACGTCGTGTCATTCGCATCGCGACGACTCCAGGCGGGCAAATAGGGGCGGACAACTTGTGGCAACGGGGCGGGAGCGAAGGTGCCACGATAGGGGCAACAGGAGAGAATAGCACACGAATTGTCGGCGGACGCAGCACACGACGCATCACCATTACGACTGGAATCACCGATGGTCACGGCGGCTTGGTGTCATCGCACTCGGGCAGGGCGACGTCGTCGGGGACCGTCACCCAGTCGGCCAGCCAGACGAGGTCGCGATTCTCGGCTGGCCAACTCGACACGTCGGTTCATTGACCAGTACTCCCCACTGCCGGTCCACGGTTCCTCTCTTGGGCAGAGTCGGTACTAGCGGAACCAGCGCGGTGGACGGCGGAGTCTGCCTCCGAAGTCTTCGGAGCATCGATCCTTCCACGCCCTCCATTTCCAACAGCTTCCCCAGACGGCGGAGCGTACTGACGTTCCCGTAGCGCTGTGCGACGCAGACGAGGTCCTCGGGGGATACCGTGTTCCTAGCGAGATCTCCACGAATCCAGCTGTAGGCACGCGGCAAACTGCCAAAACGCGACCAGTCGTACACCGCGTCGATCAACGCCCGGGCCCGTGAGGAATAGACGACTTCGATGCCTTCGGGAGTTGTGAAGACGTCGGTGCCTCCCAGCCGGTTGTCGGTCACTTTGATGAGCGTGATCGAGGTGGGGCCGATTCTCCGCACTCCCGAAATGCGGTTGTTGTAGGCGTAGAGGTGGTTCGGGACCTGATCCTCCCAGCCGTACCGGTGAAAGGCGTTCGGGCCCGACAGTTGATACGTCCCCCCGCAATCCGCCATCAGCGACCAGAGGGCCACGAACTCGCCGGGACTCCATCGCCCCCCAGGGGGGAGACGCGGGGGAACGAGATACAACCCCCGGCGGACCCGCACGATCAGGCCGCGCTGCGCCAGGCGACTGAGCAGCTTCCGCTCCTGCTGGACGTCGAGCCCCAAGGCCGCGACGAGCTCGCCGTTGCGCACCGTGTCGATCCCGCGCATCTGCACATAGGCGAAGAGCTGGGCTTCGAGGCCTCCAAGGGCGATGGCCATAAGTGTGTCCTACATTTGCAGGATGCCCCACAAAGGCATCTTCCAAAAGTAGAATACACTCCGTTCCAGCAAGAGTCAAGCCGTAACCACAAGGGAGCCCTGCCCTCTGCCCCATTCCGGTCAACGGCGACATGCTTGGAAGCCCATGATCCCATAAGAACGTGCCGTTGCCTCGGTCAGGCACGTTTCACCCCGCGGGCTATCACTCCATCTCCTCTTCCTGTTCCCCGGCCAGAAGCCTCTGCCGACGCTGCTGAAACGCCTCCACGCGGGGGGCCATGTAGGCCTGGAGCATCTCGAAACTGATGGGCTGGTACCCGCAGGCGTCGACGCCAACGTCCCTGGTGAGACACCACGGCTTGGATTCGTCTTCCGCCGTCAACCGCCCATGGACGTGCCCGTAGAGCTGCCAACTGCCGTGGAAACTCTTGTTCCAGCTCCGCATGGGATAGTGATTCAGCCAGAGACTCTCCCCTCCGACACCGATCATGCCCTGTTCGAGCGTACTGGCGAAGCAGTTCTCGATGGAGCGCTTGTCGTGGTTGCCTAGCACCAGGTTCACGCTCCGGCAGCGAATCCGTTTGCGGTACTCGCGGGCCACCTCCGGCCCGCCCCAGCAGAAATCCCCCAGGATCCACAGCGTATCCTGTACCTGCACCAGGCGGTCGATGGCGTCCAATAGCCCGTCGTCGTGACGTCGAAGAGATTCCGCCGAAACGGACCACCTCCCGTGGGGATCCTCGAGGGCGAGCTCTTGCTCATCCGCGGAAAGGAACGGGCGCAGGCAGTGCCGCAGGATATTTGCGTGTCCCAAGTGCAAGTCCGCCGTGAACCAGACTTCGCGCATGCTCTGTGCCTCCACGCAGGATGGGTTCATCGTAGACAACGGCAACGGGGCGGACAAGCCGACGGTGTGGTGATCTGATGCCCCGGGAATGCGCGGGGCCGATGTGCCGTTGGCGGAGGTACGCTCGATGGGACTCAACTCGGCGAAATCCGTCGCGAGCCTCTTCCATGCTGCATTCCGAAAGATATAACGCAAGGACAACCTGAGAGCGGGCGACGCCGACGGCTGATCACCTTCGGCGAAACCAGACCAACGAAGGCATCGTGGTGCCACGACATCACGATGCCTATTTTCGTTGGTCTCGCCCGTGTTGCGGGTGGGCAGGTGCCCGACGAGGTTTCATACGCCTTGATCACTTGGTTCAAGTCCAGGACCCGCAACTACTGAAGGATGACGCCCAATGGCGGACGACCTTGAACAGACAATTCTGGATAACGCCCAGGGGCCGGCGGAAGCCCACGGGGAGGCGGGTGGCATGAAGCAACATCCGCTCACCGAGCAGATCGAGGCGGATCGCTACCTGGCCAGCAAAAAGGCGGCTCGACGCAAGGGGCTTGGCATCGGACTGAAGAAACTGGTTCCGCCGGGAGCGGACTGACGGGGAAAGCGGAGAGCCGAAAGCGGAAAGTCGAGTGCCGGAAGATGCTTGGGTGGCTTAGGAAAGTCGTGGGCCGGTCGGTAGCGAAGCGGGCCTTCCGTGCGGCGAAAATGCCGCTTCGGGTCCGGGGGCGCTACGATGCGGCGGCCACGACCGAAGAGAATCGCCGGCACTGGGCGAATGCCGATCTGTTGTCGGCCACCACGGCGAATAGCCCGGACGTCCGGAGGGTCCTGCGGAGCCGGGCCCGCTACGAAGTGGCCAACAACAGCTATGCCAGGGGGATTGTCCTGACGCTGGCCAACGACGGCATCGGCACCGGTCCCCGTCTGCAGATGCTCACCGAGGACGCCGAGGCCAACCGCTTGGTGGAGCAGGAGTTCATGGGCTGGGCCGAGGCCGTGAGCCTGGCCGAAAAGCTCCGCACGCTCCGCATGGCCCGGGCCCAGGACGGGGAAGGCTTCTTGATGCTGGTGGCCAATCCCAAGCTCGAGTCGCCCGTGAAGCTGGACTTGCGTCTGATCGAGGCCGATCAGGTCAGCACTCCGGACGTGGAACGAAGGTCTGACCTGGCAAGCGCTATCGACGGAATCGTCTTCGACGCCGATGGCAACCCCGTGGAGTACCACTTGCTCAAGAGCCACCCCGGCGATGGCGGTGCGAAACTGGCCTTGGAGTACGACTCGGTTCCTGCAGCCTCGATGATCCACTACTTTCGTATGGATCGGCCGGGCCAGAACCGGGGCATCCCGGAGATCATGCCGGCCCTGCCGCTGTTTGCCCAGCTGCGCCGCTACATCCTGGCAGTGATTGCCGCCGCGGAGACCGCCGCCGACTTCGCCGCCGTGCTCTACACCGATGCCCCGGCCAACGGCGAGGCAGCGGACGTGGAGCCCATGGACCTGGTGGAACTCGAGCGCCGCATGGCCACGGTGCTG
>CAYSGY010000112.1:0-12705 GCA_964430315.1 uncultured Planctomycetaceae bacterium | reverse complement strand
GTTTGCGATTCAGGCTTCGATTCGGCCATAAACGATCCGGGCTGCCGCAATGGTTGACTCTGCCGCCAACGCCGAATCGCCGTCCAGCGCCCCGCGCGGCGAGCAATACGTCGTTGTCGCCCGGCGGTACCGCCCGCAGACGTTCACCGAGCTGATCGGCCAGGAGCACGTCGCCCAGGCCCTCTCGAACGCGATCTCCACGCATCGCGTCGGCCATGCGTATCTATTCACAGGCGCCCGCGGCGTGGGCAAGACATCGAGCGCTCGAATTCTGGCCAAAGCGCTCAATTGCGTACAGGGGCCGACCCCAACGCCGTGTAACCGCTGCGACATCTGCGAGAGCATCAGTTCGGGCGAAGACGTCGACGTGCTGGAGATCGACGGCGCCAGCAACCGCGGCATCGACGAAATCCGCCAGTTGCGGCAGAACGTAAACGTGCGGCCGAGCCGGGCGCGATTCAAGATCTACATCATCGACGAAGTCCACATGCTCACGCGCGAGGCGTTCAACGCCTTGCTCAAGACGCTGGAAGAACCGCCCGAGCATGTGAAGTTCATCTTCTGCACGACCGAGCCGGGCAAGATCCCGGTCACGATCCTCTCGCGGTGCCAGCGGTTCGATTTTGCGGGGGTGCAGACCGCGGCGATCGCCAAGCGGCTCGAACAGATCGTGGCGGCCGAAGGCGTGACCGCCGAGCCCGAGGCCCTGCAACTCCTCGCCCGGCGGGCCGCGGGCTCGATGCGCGACAGCCAGTCGCTCCTGGAACAACTCCTCGCGTTCGCGCCCGAGAGGATCACCGTCGCCGACGTGAACGCGATGCTCGGGATCGCCGGGGGCGACCGGTTGACGCGACTGGTCGGGTGTCTCGTCGGCGCCGAGGCGGCCGGCGCGTTGAAGGAGCTCGACGTCGCCATGGAAGAGGGAGTCGACGCGGGCCTGCTGATCGAGCAACTCCTCGGCTTCTACCGCGACGTGATGGTCTCGGCCGTCGGCTGCTCCGGAGAACTCCTCCTGCACGTGTCGCCGGACCACTGGCCGTTCGTGGCGGCGACGGCCAAGCAGTTGGGCATCGAGAACGTGCTGGCCGTCATGCAGATCCTCGATCAGACCCTCTCCCGGCTCCGCTACAGCACCCAGGGCCGCATCCTTGCGGAGTTGGCGTTGGTGCGGATCGCCACGCTGGGCGATGTGGTGGAGTTGAGCGACCTGGTCGCGGAGCTGAAAGCGGGTGGCGTTGCGGTGGGGGATTCAAGCCGGCCCGTTCCGGCAAGCGTCCCGCCGGTCGACAGCGGGGGGCTCAAAAAAAAAGCCGGTGAGCCACTAACCCCTTTGGGGGCTTCGGCTGGGCCCGTTCGTGAACCCGCCCGGGTGTCCGCCGCGTCGGAAGTTGTCCCCATGGCTCCGGAAAACGCCACGGAAACCTGGAATCGAATTGCAGCCAGCATCCCAGGACTGGCCGGGGAGCATGCCAAGCATTTTGCGCGCGTAGCAATTCGTGCGCCAAATCGCCTAGTCGTCAGTTTTCGGCAGGAGTATACTTTCTCCAGATCGATCTGCGAGGACGCGGCGAATCGGGCCAAGTTCGAACAGGCCCTTGCCGCGGCCACCGGACAGCGCGTGCAGTTGGAGTTTGAGATCCTCGACGACGAGGGCACGACTCGGGGAAGTGCCCCCACGACGACCACAAAGAGCCCCCTCCAGCGTCGGGCTGAAGTGGCCGAGCACCCGATGGTCCGCCGCGCGGTCGAGCTGTTCGGGGCGTTTCCGGAACGGATTGACGAGCCGACGAGAAAAGGGTGAGTGACGGACGAAGCGAGATTGCCGCACTTTCCCACTTATCGCACTTCATTCCGCTGAGCACTTGCGACCCGCGGTGTTAAGGAGCCAGAGTTGTTCAAGGAAATTGCAAATCTCGGGTCCCTGCTGAGACATGCCCAGGAGATCGGCGGACGCATGCAGGGGCTCAGCGATGAGTTGCGAAGCCGTCGTGCCGTCGGCTCGGCGGGGGGCGGGCTGGTGGAGATCGAGGTGAACGGGCTGGTGGAGGTCCTCCGCTGCCACATCGATCCGAAGCTGCTCTCCCAGGCGGACCAGGAGCTTCTCGAGGACCTGGTGGCCACTGCGGTGAATCAAGCCGTGGTCAAGGCCAAAGAGCTTCACGCGGAGACGGTCCGGTCGTTGACGGGCGGGATCAACGTGCCCGGCCTCGATCAGGCCATGGCCAAGTTCATGGGGACCGATCCTGCGAAGCCCGAGTGAGGTGGGGCATGCCCGAGCTTACCGAATCGGTCGCCACCCTGATCCTGGAGTTCAGCAAGCTGCCCGGCATCGGCAAGAAGTCGGCGGAACGTCTCACGTACCACGTGTTGCGCGTGCCTGACGCCGAGGCCCTGGCCCTGGCCGAGGCCATCCGCCGGGTCAAGGAGAACGTCCGCTACTGCCGCACCTGCTGCAATCTGGCCGAGGAGGACGAGTGCGCGATCTGCCGCGACCCGAAGCGCCAGCGCGATCTGCTTTGTGTCGTCGAGCAGCCGCGCGACCTGATCGCCCTGGAGCAGACCGGCATCTATCACGGGCTGTACCACGTGCTTTTGGGACGCATTGCCCCCTTGGACGGGATCGGACCGGATCAACTCACCATCGACGCCCTGGTGCGCCGAGTGCGCGGGGGGACGTTCCAGGAGTTGATCATGGCGACGAATCCGACCACGGAGGGGGACGGCACGGCCTTGTACATCTCGAACCTGTTGTCGGAGCTGCCGATCCGCATCACGCGTCTGGCGCGGGGGATCACGCCGGGCAGCGTGCTAGAATATGCTAATAGAGAGATCCTCACCGACGCGCTCACGGGCCGCCAGGACTTCTGAATTCTGAGGTGCTGCCATGCGATTGTCGCTTGGTCAAGAAATGCGGATGGTTCAGAAGCAGATCCTGGCCCCGCGGATGATCCAGTCGATGGAGATCCTCCAGTTGCCGATCCTGGCGTTGGAGGAGCGGATCGAGCACGAGATGGAGGCGAACCCGATCCTTGAGATCCGCGAGGACGACCCGGACCTGCCTGCCGAGACCGCCGAGTACGAACCGCCCGACGCCCCCAGCGACGACGAGCGGGAACTGGTCATCGACGACGCGAGCGACAACGAGCGCGACTTCGAGCGGCTCCTGCGCATGGACGAGGAATGGCCGGACCATTTCGAGGAACGGAGTCGGCCCTCGCGGAACCGCATGGACGAGTCCGAGGAGCGGCAGCACGACGCGATGGCCAACATGGCCGCCCGGCCCCAATCGCTCCAGGACTACCTGCACGACCAGTTGGGCTGGTTCGAGCTGGACCCGCCGCTCCGCGCCATGTGCGACCGCATCATCTACAACCTCGACCCGAACGGCCGCCTGCAGAGCAGCCTCGCGGACCTGCTCGGCGCGGATGCCACGGAGGAGGACCTGAAGCTCGCCGAGCGGGCGCTGGCCCTGGTGCAGAGGCTCGACCCGCCGGGGGTCGGCGCGCGGGACGTGCGGGAATGCCTCCTGCTGCAACTCACGCCGGGGATGCCGCATTACGAGCAGCTCAAGACGCTCATCGCCGGGCACCTCGAAGACCTGGAGCACAACCGGCTCCCGGTCATTGCCAAGAAGACGGGCTTCTCGATCGCGCTGATTCAGGACCTGATCCGCGAAATGCGATTGTTGAAAGTGAACCTCGGCGCCGACTTCAACAACGCCTACGTGCCCCCCGTCACGCCGGACGTTTTCGTCGAGCAGGGCGACGACGGGTGCTACCGAGTGCGTCTGGAGGACGGGCGCACGCCCAGCCTCTTCATCAGCCCGTACTACCGGAAACTGCTCGTCAGCGGCGAGGCGAACGAGCAGACGCGCGAATTCATCAAGCAGAAACTCAACAGCGCCCAATGGCTGATCGAATCCATCGAACAGCGGCGCAACACCCTGATGAAGGTGGCCCAGGCCATCGTCGACCACCAGACGGCCTTCCTGGAGCGCGGGCCCGAGGCGATCGAGCCCCTCAAGATGCAGCAGATTGCCGACAAGGTCGGGGTCCACGTGACGACGGTGAGCCGGGCCGTCGACGACAAGTGGGTCCAGACGCCGCGCGGCATCTTCCCCCTGAAACGGTTCTTCTGCGGCGGCACGGTCGCCGCCGACGGCGAGGAGGTGGCCTGGGACACGGTCCGCTTGAAGCTTCAGGAGATCATCACCGGCGAGGACAAGAAGAACCCGCTCAGCGACGAGGAACTGGTCCAGGAGCTGGGCAAACAGGGCATCCAGGTGGCCCGCCGCACCGTCACCAAGTACCGCAAGGCGATGCAGATCCCCAGCTCACGCGAGCGCCGCGACTGGGGAGCGGCGGGGCAGTGATGAATGATGAATGATGAATGATGAATGATGAATGATGAATGATGAATGATGAATGCGGACGCGCGGTCATTCATCGTCCACGTGCATACTTCATCCTTCTCCTTGACGATCTCCAGACAGTGAATCGCCAGGGATGCGGTTGCCCCGCTTCAACGAATCCCCAGGGAGGGGGTATCCTTGTGTTCGAGCCAGACGAGGCCGGGACCGTGCAGCAGAAGAGAGACATGGTTGAGCACATCTCGCCCCAGAATGCCCCACGCTTGGCCTGTCACTAAGAATCGGCCTCGGAACGATCGCTTCAGGAACAATAGTTCCAGGTCCACGGCGGAAGCAACACTCCGGGCGCCGGAGGGGCGAACAGGCCATCGTCATACGCCGGCATCCGTCGCCTCCTCAACGACCGCCTTTCTGAAGTCGGTCGCCTGCTCGGGGTGGACCAGTCGCGGGCTGACAATGGAGCCGAAGGGCACCGTCTGCATATCCGGCACGACGACGAAGACCCTCGCCTTCTCCGGAAGCCGAACTGCCGCCGGCAACCGTATTTGGCCGTTCTCCACAACGCCCTGAAATGTCGCGACCGTCATTGGCACCTCTACCTCAAGAATCCACCCTCGTCTCTCATCCTTCATCCTTCTCCTTAACGATCTCCACGCAGATGCCGCCGGCCCGCAGCATCTTGTGCATGCGGGTGAACCAGAGTTCCTTCTGCCACTTCAGGCCGAGTTCGTGGCAGACGCGGGCCAACTCCTGGCGGTTGTAGGTGCGGCACCTCCAAATGCGGCTCGTCCACGCCCCGGAGAAATTGTCCTCGGTCGTGAGCAACAGCATTTTGGCCCCGGGCATCATCACCCGCGCCAACTCCGCAAGGCCGATCCGCGGATCGGGCAAGTGCTCCAGGACGTAGCCGCAGGTCACGCAGTCGAACGAGGCGTCGGCGAACGGCAGCGTGCTCAGGTCGGCCGCCACGAAGCGAGGGCGGTCGTTGCGGAGCCGGTTCCGCGCCCGGCGGAGCATTTCGCACGAGAGATCGAAGCAGGTGATCCCGGCTTCCGGGTCGGCGTACTTGAGAAGGTGCTGGGCGATCTGGCCCGCGCCGCTTCCCACGTCGAGAATGTGCCGCGCCCCGCGGAGATCGAACCGCCGCTCGCGCAACAGGCGATCGCCCAGCGGGATGTGCAACGACAACATGCTGCACGCGGCCAGGAGCGCCCCCTGGGGACCGTCGTAGACGTCGCGCACCGTCTCGCGGTACTCGTCGTAGCTCACCTTCTGGTAGAGCTGATCTTCGATAAGCCGGTGAAGACCGTTCGGGCGGCGCGCCGGCCTGGCCTCGTCCTTCGGGTCGACGACAACTGCCGTGGAATGGGATGAAGTCCGCTTGTGCATCGTGAAGGTCTCGCGGAAGGGCATGCCCCCACGCCGGGTGGCCTGATCTCTGCGTTGTTCCGGCCCGGCTCACCGGGATCGAGTGTCCAGACTACCATCCCTGTGCGTGTCCGAGAAGTCCCTCGCTGCCCTTCCCCCTGCGAAAAACAGCCTCGCCCCCCCTTTCTCGCCCTCCGGAGGAACGAAGAAACCGATTGGCGAAAGTCCGTAGGGCGGACCGAACGCAGTGAGGCCCGCCGAAAGTCAAGAAGGCGCAGCGCGCGGCGCTTCGCCTGTGCCACACATCGAAGCACGACGGACGGAGCCCTAGAAGTCTTCGCGCGTGGAACGCCGCAGAGGGCGTTCCCTACAGCGGCCCGTCGACGCGGTTGCGTCAGAAGAACCGGCTCAGCCACGAAGGCACGTAACGCATCATGTCGAGGCCGATCACCCAGAGCATGAGTGCCAGGATGAAGAGCAGGCCAAGGTACGTGAGCGTGATGTGGACCTTCTCGCTGGGCGGCTTGCCGGTGATTCCCTCGTAGGCGAGGAAGACCATGTGCCCGCCGTCGAGGACCGGGATCGGGAGGAAATTGATCACCGCCAGATTGGCGCCGATGATCGTGAGGAAGATCAAGAGATCGGCGAATCCCTTGTTGGCGAACTGGTAGGCCATGTCGAAAATCGATAGCGGCCCTCCGAACGCGGTCGCGTCGACCTGGCGCGTGCCCAGTTTGCCCAGGAAGCGGTAGACGATCGTCAGCGAGTCCATCGTCTCCCGGGTCCCGAGCCGCATGGCCAGGGCGAGCGATTGCCCGCCGCTGAAGAACGTCTTGGCCTCCGGCCTGAATCCTCGCTCGGGCTGGAACCAACCGATTGCGTCGACCGGCTGGAGTTCGACGGGCTTGTCGTCCCGATCCGCGAGCGTCAGCTCGACCTTGCCGCCGGGGAGGAGGTTCTGGAGCCACTCGACCGCGGCCGGCCAGCCGTTGGGGGCCTTCTTGAGGTCGAACGTGATGGGAACGTTCAGCCCAAGATCGAGGTACTGCTCCCCGTAAGCGAGTTGACGCACGCTCTCCTCGGGGGGCGGGACGAGCTTGACATACACGATCACATCGCCCGGCTTCAGCCCGGCCTTGGCCGCCGGCCCTCCTGCGTCAACGGCCGCCACCTCGCCGGACACCTCATACGCAATCCCCAATGCGGGAACCGCAACCGGATCGCCCGGGAACAACGACGACTCGAACGAATCGGGGCGACGGAGCGGGACGCGAATGTCTACCGGGCCCGGCTTGTCGGGCCGGATCACGGTCAACGTGACCGCCGTCCCCGGAGGCTCCTTCCAAGCCCGGATGCGAATCCGGTCGGGCAGCGTCATCGGATCGCCGACCGGCTCGCCGTCGATCTTCGTGATCGTGTCGCCCGGTGCGATCCCGGCCGCCTGCGCCGGCCCGTGCGTCTGGATCGCCGTTACCTTGCCCATCTTCATCGACATGCCGAGTTGCCGCACCGGCGCGGGGGCGACCGGAATCGTCAGTCGTTCGGCGGATGCCGGCGAGGACTCGCGCCGGTCGCCGGACTTCGCCGCCTTGCCGCGCTGGACCGTGATCGAGAGCGTCTTATCCGGATTCAAGGCGAGCATGCGATGGATCTGGGCATAGTCATCGATCGGCTTGCCGTCGATCGCCACGATCCGGTCGCCGGGCTGGAATCGTGGTTCCGCGGCTGCCGCGGGCGTGCCCGGCATCACCGGAATCGTCCGCCGCAACACCGGAGTCATCGGTTGGAGAATGCCGATGGTGGGGACGGGCAGGCCCCTCGCCTTCGTCGGATAGACCGTGATCGTGAGCGGCTCGGCAACGCCCGGACGACGCACCGTCATGGGCACGCCGCCGGCGATATCACCCACCGAGATCGCCGCCCGAAGGTCCTGGTAACGATCGACCGGCTCGCCGCGTATCTGCGTGATCTGGTCGCCGACCTCGAACCCGGCCTGCCAGGCCGGGGCCCCCGGCACCACCGCGCCCACGCCGCACGCTTCCACGTTGCGTCCGATCCAATACGCCCAGACCGCGGTGACCAGGGCGAACAGCACGTTCATCACCACGCCCGCCGAGATGATCGCCATCCGCTTCGGCACGCTCTTGGCCAGGTAGCTTCGGGGATCATAGAGAGACGAGGGAGAGGGGAGTGGGGAGGAGGAAGAGGGGAGTGGTGAGAGGGGAGAAGGGAGAGGGGTGGGGGGAGAAGAATGCGTGTCACCGACGGCCGCTACTGGGGTAGGGGCGGGGATTGGCTCTTCGCCGGACGCGGCCGACGGGAATCCCACCTGTTCCTTCTCCCCACTCCCCACTCCCCTCTCCCCTCTTCCTTCTTCTCCCTGCGGCGCCTTGGCCCGCTCGGTTTCCTCGCGGATTCGGGAGGGATTGTCGTCCTGCCCGAGCATCTTGACGTAGCCGCCCAGCGGCAGGACCCCGATGCCGTACTCCGTCTCACCCCACTGGTGCTTCCAGAGCTTCAGCCCGCCGATGTCGAAGCCGAGATAGAACTTCTCGCATTTCACCCCGCAGAGCTTGGCAACGAGGAAATGCCCCAGCTCGTGGACGAAAATGACCATGCCCAGGCCGAGGACGACCAGCAGCACGTTCCAGATCCAGGTGGGGTCCGACCAGGCGACGGCGATCAGGCACAAACCCAACGTGATGCCTCCTGTCGAGCCCAACGGTCCGCCGCCATCAGTTGGTCGAGCGTGGGGTTGGGGTCGAAATCGTGGTTTTCGAGGACGTCTCGGACCAAGGGGACGATCTCGCGGAATCCCAGCTCGCCGGCCAGAAACGCCGCCACCGCGGTCTCGTTCGCCGCATTGAGCACGGCGCCCGACGTGCCGCCGGTCCGGGCAACCTCCAGGCCCAAGCCCAGGGCTGCGAACCGCTGGAAGTCGGGCGGGTCGAAGTCCAAGTGCATGGCCCGGCCCCAGTCGAGCCGCTCCGCCACGCCGCTCTGGCGGTGCGGCCAGGTGAGCGCGTACTGGATCGGCAGCTTCATGTCGGGAACGCTCATCTGGGCGACGATCGAGCCGTCGATGAATTCCACCAGCGAGTGGACGATCGACTGCGGGTGGATCACCACGCCGATCTGGTCCGGCTCCAGATCGAACAGCCAACGGGCTTCGATGATCTCAAGGGCCTTGTTCATCAGGGTCGCCGAGTCGATGGTGACCTTCTTTCCCATCTCCCAAGTGGGATGATCCAGGGCGTCGGCCACGGTGACGGCGGCCAACTGCTCGTCGGAGTAGGTGCGGAACGGCCCGCCGCTGGCGGTCAGTACGACCCGCTTGACCTCTTCCCGCCGGCCCGCCTGAAGGGCCTGGAAGACCGCGCTGTGCTCGCTATCGACCGGCAAGATGGCGGCGCCGGTCTGCTTGGCAAGCCGCGTGACCAGCGGTCCGCCGACCACAAGACTCTCCTTGTTCGCGAGGGCGACCGTCTTGCCAGCCTCCAGGGCGGCCCACGTGCCACGAAGGCCAGCGCTGCCCACGATGGCCGAGACGACCGTGTCGACTTCGGGATCGGCGACAATTCGACCCACCCCCTCCGGACCGACAAGTAACTCCGTCTGCGGAGGCAGGGAGGACCAGTCCTGCCGAGCCGCTGCCTCCGGGTCCGTAGCCACGATCCAGCGAGGCCGCACGGCTTCGGCCTGTTTTAGGAGCAATGCCGTGCTGGAATGTGCCGACAAGGCATAAGCCTTCAGGGCACCGCACGAGGCCGCAATCACCTCTAAGGTGTTACGCCCGATGCTCCCCGTCGAGCCGAGCACCACGACATTGACACGGCTTCCGGCCATAGAACGCAGTCCAAAGCCTTCCCATCCCGCCTATCCATCAAACCCGTCATTGTAGGTGGTTGCGGCCAATGCGGCAACCCGACTGTTCTCCCTTCCTAGCGGGGTATTCGAGATGTCAAGAGTCGGACCCAACGACGGTGGGGTGATCGATCCGTAAGGCGGGCTGAGCCAAGCGAGACCCGCCCTACGCTTCCTGCGAGCCGGCCCCTCAGACCACTCTACGTCATTGCTGCCGTTTTTCGGACGCCATAATATGGAAGAGAGCCGACGATCGCCGAGTTCAGCGCGAAGGATTCCTGGATGACCGACCAACACGACGACCAACCACGCCGGAACCCAGATCGGCGACCCCAGCCGGCGGGGGGGAATCTCCTCTGGTATGCCCTCGCGCTGGGAATCGCGACGCTTTTCGTGGCCAGTCTGTTCACCCGCACCCCCCTGGAAATCGGCTACATGGACCTCGTGCGGCTGATCGACCTGGGGGCCCCGCAGGAGCATCCCGACGCGGCCATCACCGTGACGGAGGGGACGGAGCCCAAGACGCTCACGGTCCGGTATTCAAACCTGGGCAAGCTCAAGATCGGACCGACCGAGATTACCGGAGAGGTCACTCGCCAGGTGCTCGATCCGGAGAACGAACGCTCGGCGGCCAAAGCCAAGACATTCCGGACGGCCCGGCACGGCTTGGAAGAGGATGGCAACGCCCTGTTCACCCTGCTCAAGGAGAAGGGATTCCCCGACGTGCGGGCGGAGGAGGCGCCCAGCCCGTGGAACAGCTATCTGACGCTCTTGATCTTCCTCCTTCCCGTCGTGGTCCTCACGATCTTCATTCTACGGCGGCTCGGTGGGACCGGATCGGCGGTTGCGTTCGGGCGGAGCCGGGGCAAACTCTACGCCCAAGAGGACATAGGGGTGACGTTCAACGACGTCGCAGGGATCGACGAGGCGGTGGAAGAACTCCGCGAGGTAGTCGAGTTCCTCAAGACGCCGGAGAAATTCCGCGTGCTGGGCGGACGCATTCCGAAGGGCGTGCTGCTGGTCGGCCCGCCCGGCACCGGAAAGACCCTGCTGGCCAAGGCGATAGCGGGCGAGGCGGGCGTGCCGTTCTTCTCCCTTTCCGGGTCCGACTTCGTGGAGATGTTCGTGGGCGTGGGGGCGGCCCGCGTGCGCGACATGTTCCAGCAGGCCCAGCAGCGGGCCCCGTGCATCGTCTTCATCGACGAGTTGGACGCCTTGGGCAAGACCCGCGGCACCAGCATCGTGGGCGGGCACGACGAGCGCGAACAGACGCTCAACGCCCTGCTGGTCGAGATGGACGGGTTCACCTCCAACAGCGGCGTGATCGTGCTGGCCGCGACCAACCGGCCGGAAACGCTCGATCCCGCCTTGCTCCGTCCGGGGCGGTTCGACCGCCACGTGCTGGTCGATCGGCCCGACGTCCGAGGACGGGAGGCGATCCTCAAGGTCCACGTCAAGGAAGTGAAGCTCGACGAATCGGTCGCGTTGAAGGACGTGGCGGCCATCACGCCGGGATTTGTCGGGGCCGACCTGGCCAACCTGGTCAACGAGGCCGCCCTGCTGGCCGCACGCAAGAGCAAGCCGGCAGTAACCATGGAGGAATTCAACGAGGGCGTGGAACGGGTGACGGCGGGGTTGGAGAAGCGGCAGCGGGTCATGCACCAGGACGAGAAGCAGCGGGTGGCCTACCACGAGAGCGCCCACGCCCTGGTCGCCTCAAGCCTTCCGAACACCGACCCGGTCCACAAGGTCTCAATCATCCCACGCGGCTTGGCCGCCCTGGGCTACACCATGCAGCGGCCCGAGGGCGACCGCTACCTGCTGACCCAGAGCGAACTGGAGAGCCGCGTGCAGGTCCTCCTGGCCGGCACCGTGGCGGAGGAGATGGTCTTCAACGACGTCTCGACCGGCGCCCAGAACGACCTGGAACGGGCCACGGAGATTGCCCGGAGCATGGTCATGGATTTCGGCATGAGCCGGCTGGGACGCATGACGTACCGCGAGGGGACCCGCTCCGACTTCCTGGGCGCCATGGGCGAATCGCCCCGGCAGCGCTACCATAGCGAGCAGACGGCCCGGGAGATCGACCAGGAAATCAAGCGGATTCTCGACGAGTCGCTCGTCAAAGTCCGCCAGATCCTGGAGACTCGCTACAAGGCTCTTGAGGCCACGGCCAATCGCCTCATCGAGAAAGAGGTCATCGACACCGAGGAACTCAAGCAGATCATCGAGGCCAACTGCCCCAACCCGGTGATCGTGCCCGGGACCGACGCCGCGCGCCGCACCCCGCCTGCCCGGAGCGACGCACCGCCCTCCGATGCCGCAGCCCCGAAGGCGGAGGAGAAGGCGCGGTAGACGCGGAAATGGCGGTTGTTCCGGCTTTGGGCCAGAACCGGAAGAGTCGAAATGGTCGATCCCTGCACGCTCCTTTTCCTGATTCTGGCGACGATCGGCCACGGACTGATCTGGGTGGCGCTGGTCAATCGGAGCCATGCGGTCGGGATGCCGCAACGGCTCTGCCACCTGTTGACCGCCCTGATGTTCTTCTCGGCGGCGGGGATCCCTTTGGCCGTGGCGTGGAGCTTGTACTCCGAGGGCCTGGATCGGATGTTCGCTCCGGTGGTGGGAAAGCCCATGAACCCGCTGGCGGTCTACCTGGGTCTCTGTTCGTTGGCCGGCGTGTGGGCCGTGGCCCAGTGGATCTGGCGGAACGTCTGGCCCGGGGTCCGACGCCCGGACCGATACTGCCGGTCGCGGCGCTGCCGATTGTTGCCGCTGCCGGGCTCGCCGGGCCTTCAGGACGCCGATGCCAGCCTGCTGGCCCGATTGCCGGGAAACGAGATCCTCTGGCTGGAGGAGGTCGATCGCGGGCTGGAGCTTCCCCGTCTGCCTGAAGCCCTGGAAGGGCTTTCCGTGCTCCACCTTTCCGATCTCCACTGGACCGGAGGCGTGGGCAAGTCGTATTTCGTGGAGTTGGTCCGGCGGTGCAACCTCCGCCAGCCGGACCTGGTGGCCCTCACCGGCGACTTCGTCGATAACGAGGCGTGCTTCGACTGGACTGCCGACACCCTCGCGAAGCTCCGGGCCCGATGGGGAGTCTACTT
>CAYSGY010000111.1:0-12733 GCA_964430315.1 uncultured Planctomycetaceae bacterium | reverse complement strand
CTTCTCACGACCACGAAATTCCACCCAGAATAGGGGATGCAAGATGCGAGACCGACTCCCGAGGTCTGCCGGAGTGGTTTGCTTGGCGGTTCTTGGAGTGGCATGCTTTGGGGAATTCGCAGCAGCCCAGCCGCCCGCAGGCCCGGCTCCGGAGGGGACGGCTACGGCAGCCCCGAAGATCCCGGAGCTTGCGGAGGCCGCCAAGGTCTTCCGGAGCGGTGACTACGATTCCGCGTTGAAGATGCTTCAGGCCGCTGCGAAGAAGTATCCCGAGTTGCCCCCACCCCAAGTGGTCATGGCGGGCTGGTTTGCGGCGTCCAGTCAGGGGGCCATGACTCGCGGGGCCCTGGAGCAGGCGGTGACGGATTCTCCCAATGATCCGGAGGCGTATCAACTCCTCGGGGAAATGGCGATGCGGAGCCGGCAGGTCGCCGAGGCGGGCCTGTTGTTCGAAAAGGTCGCGGCACTCACCAGCGGCGCGAAAGACCCGGCCTCCCGGATCGCCTCGTTCAAGCAGCGGGCACTGGGCGGCCTGGCGGCGGTCGCCGAGGCCCGTCGGGACTGGGTCGGTGCGCAGACCCACCTCGAGGCGCTCCTGGCCGCGGAGCCCAAGAATGCCGCCGCATTGCAGCAACTCGGCCGCATGCTCTTCATGCAGAAGAAAGAGGACCTCGCCGTGGAGAAGTTCCGCGAGGCGGCCAAGCTCGACGAAGGACTCGCCGGCGCGGAGGTCACGATGGCGCAGCTCTACCAACAGGAGGGCGACGTCAAGAACGCGGGCAAGTGGATGCTCGAGGCGATCAAGGCCAATCCGCGCGACGCCAAGACCCGCGTCGCCTCGGCCCAGTGGTCCTACGAGATCGACAAGCTCGATCAGGCCGAAGAGCAGGCCAAGGCCGCCGTGCAACTCGATCCCGATTCCTTCAACGGGCAGCTCGTCCGCGGGCTGGTGGCCCTGGCCCGCAAGGACTTCAAGACCGCCCAGGAGTTCTACGAGAAGGCCCACCTCCAGGCCCCCGGCAACCTCACGGCGACCAACCATCTCGCCTTGGCCCTGGCGGGCCAGGAGGAGGAGTCGAAGCGGCGGCTGGCCGTGGAGTACGCCCAGATCAACGCGCGGGTCTTCCCGGACCAGGTCGAGGCGCTGGCGACGTTGGGATGGACGTACTACCGAACGAACAGGATCGACGAGGCGGAAGTGGCTCTCCGCAAGGCAAACTCGCTCGGACGCCCCACGCCCGACACCCTCTACTTCCTCGCCCGCGTCATGGCCGACCGGGGACGCAAGGAAGACGCCAAGATGATCCTCGAATCTCCGATCATGAAGTCGCCCGGCGCGTACCTGATGCGCAAGGAGGCCGAAGCGCTGCTGGCGGAGCTTTCAGGCCGGTGAAGACCGGCCCAGCGCGGTCACGGGATGCGGAAGACCGAGTGGCTCTTGACGATCGCGTAGTCGTCGGGGACGGTGTGGAAGGCCCGCACCTGAAAAGTCCGGCTCCGGGCCTCGACGTGGATGTAGCTGACAGCCCCCAGCGCGATCCGGCCGCTGGAGTCGAACCGTTGCAGGAGGCCCTGGTGCTCGCCGTCGCGCGTGAGTTCCTCCTGGAGGGTCCAGAAAATCTCCGGATCGACGCGTTCGAGCTGGAAATCGACCTCGTAGCTGACGCCGCCGCGGCACTCCACCCGGTCGCGCCGCTCGCCATTGAGGCGGTAGTTCATGAGCCGCCGGCGTTCGGGGAGCGGGTGCAGGGCTGACGTCGCCACTTCGGTGAGCGTCAATCCGGCATGCCGCCAGGTCACCACGTGCCCCGTGCCCGTGATGTCGATCTTGACGTCGTACTGCTCCCGCCGGACCGCCGTGGTCGAACAGACTTCGAACAACTCGGGGTGCAAGGCTCGTCCGTAAAGCTGAAACACCAACTCCGCGACTTTGGGTCGAACGGTCAGCACGCCTGCAATCCCTTCTTCGGCCGGAGGACCCCGCGCGGAGCCCGTGAGGAAACGTCGTCGGGTGTCTGCACGCTGCCCATTATAGACGTTCTCTGCGGCGCCCACAAAGGGCGATTTGCCGTGTGCAAAGATGATGCCCAAGGCATCTTGACAAATGGCATGCCGTGTGCTCACGCGCGGGATGCTAGCACGCCAGTCTCACCAGGATGTCGTATCCGGCGTGCGCCCCGGCGGCGATGCCGAATCCCCGGGCGATGAAGAGCATGCTGAAGAACACGCCCGCCAGGAAACGGAAGATCGCGCCATACCAGAAGCTGAATTCGTGCCAGGCGATCGCTTCGCCGTAGGGCCCGACGTAGTGCGCGGCGGCGAAAACGGCGCTGCTGGCGAGCACGGCCACGGTGGTGGCCGTCGCGCCGGCCACGACCACGTGCCGGATCGCCCATGCCATCGCGCCGAACAGGATCAGACGGAAAAGCAGTTCCTCATACACGCCGGCGCCGAGGAACGCGATCAAGCCGGCGGTCTTGCCCGATGCGCCGGCCGCCAGCGCCGTTGCCTTGGCGGTGCCCGACACCGAGCCGGCCAAGGCGCTCAAGGCAAAGGCCTCGACGTGAGAAATCAACCGAAGGAAGAAGGCCAACCCGACACACTCGACCGCCATCCCCCAGAAGACCCCGCGCGGCACGCGCCAGGGCTCTCGCGTCGTGTGGTGCCACCCAAGCAGAATGCCGACGACCAGCACCGGGAGCAGGAAGTAGTTGCCGAAGTCCAACAGCTCGAGGAAGCCGCGGAGCCAGACGTCGACGCCGTTGCGGACCGCCTTCGGGCCCAACACCAGCACGCCGGCCTCGTAGATCACCAGGATCGGCGCGACGAACACCAGGCTCATCAGGGGCTGGCGCGAAAGTCGCCAGTAGTCGTGCGTCGCGACGAAATCGCAAGGCGGCGAGGACGGTGTCTTGGCCATGGTCCACGAGCGCGCAGCCGGAGCGAAGGGACGGCATCCTTCTTCATCTTCGACCCGGGCCGGGGCATGGCTTGAAAGGGAACCTGCCGGCGTCGGTTGGCACCACCCGCAAATCGGTTAAGATAAAGGCCCTCGCGGGCATGGATCCGCCGCCAGCGTCCACGACGTAAGTCAAGGTGTGCAAGGGACTACCGACTCCACTTTTCTGCCGGGTGTTTCGCCGATCATGCATCCCATCCTGAAAGAGGTCTTCGATCGACTGCACGCCGCTTACGGACCGCGACACTGGTGGCCGGCGGACTCGCCGCTGGAGGTCCTCGTCGGGGCGGTGTTGGTGCAGAACACCTCGTGGCAAAACGTCGAGAAGGCAATCGCCCGCCTCCGCGAGGAGGACCTCCTCGAACCGCACGCCCTCTACGCGGTCCCGCCGGAGGAGTTGGAGGAGTTGATCCGGCCCGCAGGGTATTTTCGCATCAAGGCCCGGCGCCTCCGCAGCTTGTTGGAGTTCCTGGTCGAGCGTTACGACGGCTCCCTGGAGAGGATGTTTCAGACCAGCCTCGCCGAACTCCGGGAAGGGCTGTTGCAGGTCAAGGGGATCGGACCGGAGACGGCGGATTCCATCCTCCTCTACGCGGGCGGCCTGCCGACGTTCGTCGTCGATGCCTATACGCACCGCGTGTTGACGCGGCACGGGTGGATTGGATTCGACGCCGATTACTACCAGATCCAAGACCATTTCGTCAGCGGGCTGCCCGAGGACGCGACGCTCTTCAACGAGTATCACGCGCTGCTGGTGGAAGTGGGCAAGCAGCACTGCCGCAAGCAGCCGCGATGTGAAGGCTGCCCCTTGGCCGCCATGCTCCCGTCCGGAGGGCCGTTCGAGCCGGACTAGCATTGGCCGACGTGCCGTCGGCCGCTAAACTGGATTTGCCGGTGCCCGGCCCGACGTCGGCCGCCGGTGCCGCCGCGCCTAGCGGCCGGCGGAATCGCAATGTTTAGCGGCCGGCGGAATCGCAATGTTTAGCGGCCGGCGGAACGCCGGCCCGCGCTCAAGGACCGCGGCCCATGATCCTCGCCTATCACGCCGTCTTCAGCACCTACGGCACGTGGCTCCCGAACGATCCGCGAGGGTCGTACTCGAAACAGATCTACTCCGAGGCGCTGGCCGAGTTGGGACCGATCCGGTACGGCCGGCAGAGCCCACAACCCGGCCGGAGCGCCCTTCGCTCGTTCCACACCGCCGCCGCGCCGAGGCTGAATCGTCCTCCGTTCCACATCACCCAAGCCGCCCGGCCGGTCATCGCAGCCGCATTCGGCACCGTCGTGGGGCGTCTGTCGCTTACGGCCGTCGCCTGCGCCATCATGACCGACCACGTCCACTTCCTGGTGCTACGCTCAAAGCACCGGATCGAATACGTCGTGAACCAACTCAAGGGCGAGGGCACGAGGCGATTGGGCCTGCATCAAACGCCTTGGACCCGCGGGTGCTGGAAGGTCTTCGTCGAAGACAACGAGGCCCTGGCTGCTGCGGCACGCTACGTGGAGGCGAATCCCAAGGCGGCGGGCCTGGAGCCGCAGTGCTGGGATTTCGTGACGCCGCTCGAGTCCCTTGCCCGAGGACCGGGGAACGTGCTGCTCGACTCCTAGGCCGACGTGCCGTCGGCCGCTAAACTGGGATGGCCGCTAAACTGGGATGATCGGCCGCTGATTCGGGTTGCGCCGGTGCCGCAACGTTTAGCGGCCGGCGGAACGCCGGCCGCATCACCGATATCCTATGCCACCCAAACAACCGACGATGTCCCTGTTCCAAGCTGCCGAAGAGGCCAACCGACGCGAGGCCCAGCCGCTTGCCGCGCGCATGCGTCCCACCGCGCTCGCCGAGTTCGTCGGCCAGGAGCATTTCCTTGGCGAGGGGAGACTGTTACGACGGCTCCTGAAGGCCGACCGTCTCGGGTCGGTGATCTTCTACGGCCCCCCGGGGACCGGCAAAACGACGCTCGCCCGGCTGCTGGCCGCCGAAAGCCGCAGCACGTTCCGGCAGCTCAGCGCCGTGACCGCTACGGTCAAGGAGGTCCGTGAGGCCTTGAACGAGGCCCGTGACCGGCTCTCAGGCTCCGGCCGCAAGACGCTCCTGCTGATCGACGAGATCCACCGCTTCAACCGCGCCCAGCAGGACGTCCTCCTTCCCGACGTCGAGGACGGCGTGGTCGCGCTGGTGGGTGTGACCACGGAGAACCCGTTCTTCGCGATCAACAGCGCGCTGGTGAGCCGCAGCCGGGTCTTCCAGTTCCAGCCGCTCGCGATCGAACACATCAAGACCTTGCTGCAACGCGCCGCGGCCGACCGGGAGCGAGGACTGGGACGGTTCCAGGTGCGACTCCACGATGACGCCTTGGAGTTCCTGGCCGAGACGAGCGACGGCGACGCACGCCGGGCCCTCGCCGCGTTGGAAGTCGGCGTACTCTCGGCGACGGAGCAGCCGATCGAGTTCACGCGGCAATTGGCCGAAGAGTCGGTGCAGCGCAAGGCGGTGCTCTACGATCGCCAGGGCGATTCGCACTACGATGCCATCAGCGCGCTGATCAAGAGCATCCGCGGCAGCGATCCGGACGCGGCCCTCTACTGGTTGGCGATGATGTTGGAGGGCGGGGAAGACGTCCGATTCCTCGCGCGCCGGCTCGTCATCCTCGCCAGCGAAGATGTGGGCAACGCCGATCCCGCCGCTTTGCCGCTGGCGGTCGCCACGGCCCAGGCGTGCGAGTTGGTAGGCCTGCCCGAGTGCCAGTTGAACCTCGCCCAGGCCGTCACCTACCTGGCGTGCGCCCCGAAGTCGAACGCGGTCACGCTGGGGATCGGCGAGGCCCGCGCCGACGTGCGCGAAGGCCGCCTCTTGCCCGTCCCGATCCACCTCCGTGATTCCCACTACCCAGGGGCAAAACGACTGGGCCACGGCCAAGGCTATCAGTACGCCCACGACGAGCCTGATGCCGTGGCGAACCAGGACTACCTGGGAGTGGAGCGCGAATACTACCGGCCCACCGACCGGGGGTTCGAGCGTGAACTGGTTGAACGCTTGGCAGCCATCCGAAAACGGCTTCGGGCAGGGCCGCCGCGATAGTGTCTTGCCAAGAGAATCGTGTGTAAGAAAGGGAAAAATGGAAAAGGGGGGAAGGAGAAAAAGGAAAGGACCAGGAGGTCATCGGTTGTCAGGCTTGGACGTCGAGGAAGACTTCTCTTTCTTTCCCATTACCCCTATTTTCACGTTTCCCGTTCTAGCACTCGTCCGGACTCCACGCGGGCCGGAGTTCTGCGAAATCTCGCCAGTTTGACGTAGCACTAACGGGCAGACTTTTTTATGATCCCGGCACTTTGGCCAATCATGGCCCCCCGCGGCATGTGTCGGCGGTCTTGCGGGCCCGCTACGTGGCGATTCGTCAAGGAGGACGAACGTGAACTCTGTCAAGAACATCCTCGTGATCACGGTGCTCCTCGGGGTGGGGTACGCGGTATACACGACGATCAACAACCAACAGGGGACCACGCGGCCCGCCGAGGAGAACGACGGCTGGCCGACGCCGGGCGACGCCAAGGCGGAGAAGGCACCCGGCGAAGGCGATGCGAAACCCGCAGCGGTGAAGAACCCGTTCGGAAGCGGAAACCCGGCGGCGGTGAAGAACCCGTTCGGAAGCGGAAACCCGGCGGCGGAACGGGTATCGGCACGCGACACCAATCCGTTCGGATACTCTCCCGGCAGCACGGAAAGATCCCGCTCGGAACCAGGCCGCAGCGATCGTTTTGGGACAACCTCTCCTGAGGGCGGCGCGAAGGCGGCCGATCCGCCCTCCGATCTCGGTCCGCGTTCCGGGAACACGCTTGGACGCTGGGAGGGCCCGTCCTCCGAGCCGCCCGGCATTGCGATGACCACCGACTTGCCGACCCATCCGGCCAGCGGCCGGACCACAGACCCTGGGCCTCAGGAGCCCTCCGTGAAGCAACCCGATGCTCCTGATGCGTCGCGCGGCGCGGTCCGCCCTGATTTCATCGCGGTGATGGACGAGGCCCACCGGCGACTCGCGAAGGGCCAACTTGCCGAGGTCCACCTGGCCTTGAGCCGCCTTTACGGCAACCCGGAGCTAAACCCGGAAGAGTCCCGGCAGTTGACCGATCTGTTGGGCCAGTTGGCCGGCACCGTGATCTATTCGCGTCAACACCTGCTGGAGCCGGCCTACACCGTGAAGGCGGGCGAGACGCTCCAGCAGATTGCCGCGACCTACAATGTGCCGTGGCAAGTGCTCGCGAAGATCAACGGGATCCGCGATCCCGACCACCCGGAGCCGGGCAAGCAGCTCAAGGTGTTCCACGGTCCGTTCGAGGCAGTCGTCTCCCTCGACCGCGAGGAGCTCGTGCTGATGTTGGGCGGTCGCTACGCGGGACGCTTCCCGATCGGCGTTGGCCGCAACGCCCCCAAACCGGAAGGCTCCTATACGGTCAAACGGAAATTGCCCCGCCCCCCATACTCGGGATCCGGCCGTGCCTTGGAACCACGGGGGGCAGACAGCCTCGCGGGGAATTGCTGGATCGAGCTTAGCGACGGCCTGGGAATTCACGGCACCAACGACGTCAAGAACCTCCGTTCTGCGGAGGGACAGGGGGCCATTTGCCTGGGGCCCCGCGATATCGAAGACGTCTACGACCTCCTCACCGCCGACTCGCAATCCTCCCCCGGCTCCAAAGTGACGATCCGGCGGTGATGGGAGAGAAGGAGGGGAGAAGGGAGAGGGGAGAGGGGAGAAGGGAGATCGTCTCGTTAATCCCCTTCCTTCTCGTCGCCCCCTGGTTCCCTTGTCGCTGCCTCCGCTTCTTTGCCCGACTCCCCTCTATTCGGGCACGCCCGCACGTGGTATAGGTGAGACGGTTGATCCGCTGTCGGAGAGAAACGAAATGGGGAAGCTCACAGAAGGCGTTGCCTGGAGCTCGAAAGCTCCTCGCGCCATTCCCAGTCTCCCCCCCTCTCCCTTCTCCCCTCTCCCTTCTTCCCTCTTCTTCCCCCGGAGTCCCACCGTGTACGACCGTGACGCGCTGGCCGCACTGATCCGCCAGAAGGCCCTTCGGTTCGGCGATTTCACCCTGGCCTCGGGCAAGAAGGCGAGCTACTACCTCGACTGCAAGCACGTGACGCTCGACGCGGCCGGCGCGCGCCTTGTTGCGGAAGGGATCCTCGATTTGTTGATCGCGGACCATCTGCCCAAGGCCGTCGGGGGGATGGCGATCGGGGCCGATCCGATCACCGCCTCGGTCGTGACCATGTCGGCGGTCCGAGGGACTCCGATCAGGGGCTTTCTGATCCGGAAGGAGCCGAAGGGCCACGGTACCAATCAGTACGTCGAAGGGCCCGTGCAACCGGGGGATGACGTGGCGATCGTCGAAGACGTGGTCACGACCGGCGGATCCTCGCTAACCGCGATCGAGCGGGCCGAGGCGTTCGGCCTGAAGGTCACGCACGTGATTGGGATCGTCGACCGCCTGGAAGGCGGGTCGCAGGCTTTTTCCGAGCGGGGCTACCCCTTGCGCAGCCTCTTCACGATCCGCGACTTCGGTTTGACGCCACCGCGATAGCCTCCACGTCTGCGTCTACGGAGCCTTCCACAAGGCCCTCAGCCTTTTCCTGGGTACCCTATTCTTCGTAGCCTTGCTTTCTTGGGGTAGAATTGGATAGAGGGGGTGCTGCCCCGAGGAACGTCTGCCGGACCACACGGGTCGCGTCACGGGGGGTGCGTCGCGCCCTGTGTCTCACTTGTGGGGTGCCCTGGAGAAGTGCGCAATCTGCAAGTGAGATTTTCCATTATGGGCCTTTGTGGTAAGTTCACCACCCGTTGCGAATCGCCCTAGGGTGAACTTATCAGGGGGTTAGATTCCCCTTTCTGGAGCTATCTCGCGTGAAGATCCTGATGGCCACGAGCGAGGCAGTGCCTTTCGCGAAGACCGGCGGACTGGCCGACGTCTGCGGGGCGTTGCCGATCGAGCTGGCTCGCCAGGGGCACTCGGCGGCCGTGATCCTGCCGGCGTACCGCCAAACCCGGTACTGTGGGCTGGCCGTCGAACCGCTTGGGATCGAGTTCATTGTGCCGATCGGGAGCAAGACGGTTCCGGGCCACCTCCTGCGGAGCCGATTGCCGGGCAGCGAGGTTCCCGTCTACCTGGTCCAGCAGGACGAGTATTTCGACCGGCAGGAACTGTATCGTCAGAACGGAGAGGACTACGTCGACAACAGCGAGCGGTTCGTGTTCTTCTCCCGGGCGGTGATGGAGGCGATCCGGCTGTTGGAGTTGGATCTGGACGTGATCCACGCCAACGACTGGCAGACCGGGCTGGTGCCGGCCTATCTCGAGATTGAGTACCGTTCGCTGCCTCGCTACCGGCGAATCGCCACACTCTTCACCATTCACAACATTGCGTACCAGGGCAACTTCTGGCACTGGGACATGCTGTTGACCGGGCTCGACTGGAAGTACTTCAATTGGCGTCAGATGGAGTTCTTCGGCCATTTGAACTTGCTGAAGACGGGCCTTGTGTTCGCGGATTCCATCAGCACCGTGAGTCCGCGATACGCCTCCGAGATTCAGACGCCCGAGTTCGGCTGTGGGCTCGAGGGCGTGCTGCAGAACCGGCGCGAGGTCCTGTCCGGGATCCTCAACGGGATCGACGATCACGTGTGGGACCCCGGCAGGGACGAGAATCTGGCGTCGCGTTACTCGGCGGAGACCGTGGCCCAGGGAAAGGCCGCGTGCAAGGCCGCGTTGCAGCGCGAACTCCGTTTGGACGAGCGGCCCGACGTGCCCTTGATCGGCGCCATCGGACGGCTCGACAAGCAGAAGGGCTTCGACCTGGTGGCCAAGGTGATCGCGGAGTGGGGCGAGGCGGCCGACGTCCAGTGGGTCATTCTCGGGAAAGGAGACCCCGAGTACCACGCCCGGTTCGAGGGCCTCGCTCGCCGCTTCCCGAAGAAGATGGCGGTGCGCATGGAGTTCTCCGATCCGCTGGCCCACCGGATCGAGGCCGGGGCCGACATCTTCCTCATGCCGAGCCGCTACGAGCCGTGTGGACTGAACCAGATGTACAGCCTACGCTATGGGACGGTGCCGGTGGTCCGCCAGACGGGCGGGCTGGCCGACACGATCGTCGATGCCACAGAGTCGGCGCTGGCCGCGGGAGCTGCCAACGGATTCAGCTTCGTCGAGGACAGTCCGGCGGCACTGAGCGAGACGCTCGGCCGGGCCGTCGACGCCTACCGCCGGCCCGAACTCTGGCGCCGGCTCCTCGCCACCGGCATGCGCCAGGATTGGTCCTGGGCCGGCCGCGCCAAGCAGTACGACGCCCTCTACCAGGAGACCATCGCCCGGGCGGGAAGAGGAAGATGAATGATGAACCATGAATGATGAATGATGAATTCGTTGGGGGCAGCCGCTGGAACGTGGCCAGCGGGAGTTCTGCACTCATCATTCATCGTTCATCCTTCATCACTTCATGGTGAACGGATTGCCATGCACGACGTCTCGTTGGCTTTCTTCTGGCATCAGCATCAGCCCTACTACCCCGACGACCTGGCGGGCGAGAACCCGATGCCCTGGGTCCGGCTGCACGGCACCAAGGACTACTGGGGCATGGCGATGCTCCTCTCGGAAGTCCCCGAGCTGCACGCCACGATCAACCTCGTTCCCAGCCTGCTCCAGCAACTGGCAGCCTATACGGACCTGGGACACCAGGACGAACACTTGCGGCTGTCGCGGCTCCCGGCCGACGGGCTGACCGACCGTGATCTGGTCTGCCTCCTGGACAATTTCTTCATGGTCCACCCGGACCACATGATCCGCCCGTATCCGCGTTACCAGGAGCTGTTCCAGAAACGCGGCTTTCCCGCCGACCGTGCCGAACAGGCCCGGAAGCGTTTCACCAAGAAGGACCTCGTCGACCTGCAATGCTGGTCGAACCTGACCTGGATTCATCCCCTGGCCTTCGAGCGCGACCGGGAACTGGCCGAATTCCGGGCCAAAGGACGGCACTGGAGCGAGAAAGAGAAGCTGTGGCTGCTCGACAAGCAGATGGCGCTGCTCCGCGAGGTCGTCCCGCTCCACCGGCGGCTGCAAGAGCGTGGCCAGGTGGAGTTGACGACCAGTCCGTTCTTTCATCCGATCCTGCCGTTGCTTTGGGACAAGCGTCTGGCCCGACGCGCGATGCCCGACGTGGTCCTCCCCAACGTCCTGGAGAGCTACCAGGAGGACGTGCGTGAGCACATCCGCCGGGCGATCGAGTATCACGAGCGCCTTTTTGGCCAGAAACCGCGAGGGATGTGGCCTTCGGAGGGATCGGTCTGCCAGGGGATCGTCCCGGCCGTGGCCGAGGCGGGGATCCAGTGGCTCGCCACCGACGAGGAGATCCTCTCCTGTTCCACGGAGGGCTGGGTCTCCCGCGACGCCAACGGCTACCTCCGCAACCCCGAGATGCTCTACCGTCCCTGGCGTGTGGAAGAAGGAGGCCGGCAGCTTCAGATCGTCTTCCGCGACCACGCGATGAGCGACCAGATCGGGTTCCACTACCAGCGTTACCCGGCGGGACACGCGGTGGACGATTTTCTCGGCAAACTCGAGGCGATCGGGCGGGCCACCGGCGGGAATGCCGGCCATCGGCCCACCCTGGTCAGCATCATCCTCGACGGCGAGAACTGCTGGGAATACTACCCCAACGGCGGCGTCGACTTCCTGCGCGCGCTTTACCGCCGCGTGGCGCAGCACCCGCGCATCACGCCCGTCCGCGTGTGCGACTACCTGGCCCGGTATCCGGCCACCGACAAGCTGGGCCATCTCTTTCCCGGAAGTTGGATCCAGCACAACTTCGGGATCTGGATCGGCCACCCCGAGTGCAACCGGGCCTGGGACGCCCTCTACCAGACCCGGCAACACCTCGTCCGCGCAGGCGCCGGAAAGAACAAATCGCCGGACCAGTTGCGTCGGGCCTGGGATGAGCTGTTGATCGCCGAGGGGAGCGACTGGTTCTGGTGGTACGGCGATTCGCACCAGTGCGCCCAGAACGGGCTGTTCGACCGGCTCTTCCGCAAGCACCTCCAGAACGTCTACCTGGCCTTGGGCGACCCGCCGCCGAGCGAGCTGGCCCGGCCCATCCACCAAGGGCACGGCCAGCGCATGCACAGCCTTCCGACCGGCCTCTTGATGGTGAAAGTCGACGGGCGGCGGAGTTACTTCGAGTGGATCAACGCCGGACGCTACGTCTGCCAAGGGTCGCGCGGCACGATGAATATGGCCAATGACGGGCTGATTTCCGATCTGTATTTCGGTTTCGACCAGGAGAGACTCTTCCTGCGTCTCGATGCCCGCGGAGGGCCGTTCCGCGAGCGGGCCGGTGAGATCGAGCGCCTCCGCGTCGCCTTCTTCCAGCCCGAAGGGTTCCAACTCGTGGTCTCTCAGCCGGCCACGCGGAACCCGAGCGTGGAGCTTCTTCGAGGCGAAAGCGTAATGGCGCAGTCCGGGTGCGAGGCCGCGGCCGATTGGATCTTCGAGCTGGCCGTCCCCTTCCGAAGTCTGGACGTCAAGACCGACAGCGCGATTCAGTTCTGCGTGGAGTTGCTGCGCGGGCCCCGGACCGTGGAGCGAGTCCCCAGCGAAGGGGCCATCGAGACGACCGTCCCCTCGCCCGACTACGAACTCGTGATGTGGCAGGCGTGACGGGGGAAGGATGAACGGGGTGAAAGCGGAAAGCCGAAAGCGGAAAGCCGAAAGCGGAAAGCCGAAAGCGGAAAGC
>CAYSGY010000110.1:6520-12782 GCA_964430315.1 uncultured Planctomycetaceae bacterium | reverse complement strand
GAAGGGGGATGAGGGGTGAGGGATGAAGGATGAAGGATGAAGGATGAGGGATGAAGCGGGGCCGTTCGTGGGTTGCTTCTTGGAGCAGAGAGGCAACGTCGACGCGTCCGAGCCGAACGTGTCCTTGGCGGTCGTCCAATAATCACTTGTGGCACATGTGGCACAGCCGCCCTCGGCTGTGCGGAATGGCGGACAGCCGAGAGCCGCTGCGCGGAATCACGGACAGCCGAGGGCGGCTGTCCCACATATGCCGAAGTTGTTCCTGAACGCCCACTTGAAATGCGGGACACGAGCCCGGGCAAGCGTGTCACTCCGTCCGCCTGCCGGCTACTTGGGCCGGTTCCACAGGCGCCGTTCCGACGTGTGCCAGTTGTAGGTCGCTTCGAGGGCCTGACGCACGACGCCCATGATCTGCATCAGGGCCACGGGCTTGCGGAGCACGGAGAAAGCATGCTCGCGCCGGGCCTGTTCGACGATCGTCTCGTCGAGGTCGGCCGAAAGAAGGATGCAGGGGAGAATCGCCTTGAACTGCTTCACCAAGCGCAGCGTCTCCAAGCCGGTCAGCTTGGGCATGTGCATGTCGAGCAGGGCGAGGTGGACCACCTGGGTGCGGACGATATGGACGGCCTCCTCGCCGTCGCCGGCCAGAAGGGTCCGGTAGCCGCGCGGCTCGAAGACCCGCTGAAGGGTCTCACGAAACGCCGAATCGTCGTCGGTGATGAGGAGGGAGGGGTTCTCGATGACCATTCCAGCGACCTCGCTGGCTGCGACCTACCTGCCGACCCGTGCAATTCGGATGCCAAGCGGCGAGTTCCTTCCCGCGTTCGCCGACCGGCTCTCCCAACTGCTTACCGCAGAATATCTTACCTCCGGGAGCCAAACGCCGCGATAGGGAAACGGGGCGGCCCGTTTCGGCACGGACGCAAGCTTGACGGGCCGTCACAACTGCCAACTTGACAGGGGGTTAAGTGCATGACAGCGTCGTCTTGCCCGTCGGAGGGCCTTCCGCGCCGTCAAGCATGCGGACTCCTGGCGAGCCCCGTCGTGCCGCGGCATCCGCTTGCCTGCGATTGGGCACGTCTCTAAAATCGCATTGGGTTTCCGTGCCTTGGACCGTTGGGCTGCGCCGTTTTCCCTTCGGCAACGACGTCGCCGCACCGAATCCCGAAGGAGAACCTCCGGAGATGTCGGACTGTGCCCCCTCGCTAGGCCGGTATGAGTTCGTCCTTCGGCGGCTCCATTCGCTCACCGGCCTGATGCCCATCGGCGGCTATTTGGCGTTCCATCTTCTCACGAACGCCTCCATCGTCGACGGGGTGGAGGTGTATCAGCGGCGCGCGGATCAAATCCACGCGTTGGGGGTCACCACGGTCGTGCTCCTGCTGGAATGGCCGGTCGTCTTCCTGCCGATCCTCTTCCACGGCATCCTCGGCCTGGCGATCGTATGCCGGGGTAAGCGGAATCTCACGAACTACCCGTACCTGGGCAACCTTCGTTACACGCTCCAGCGGGCCACGGGAGTGATCGCCTTTGTGTTCATTCTCTGGCACGTGTTCCACATGCACGGGTGGCTGAAGAACCCATGGTGGATGGAGCACGTCGTGCGGCCCCTGGGCGGCGGGAAGTTCGATCCGCGGTCCGCCTTCACCGCCGCCGAGGCGATCCAGGCCTCGATTTGGATTCAACTTCTGTATGCGGTCGGCGTGCTGGCGTGTGTCTATCACTTGGCCAACGGCTTGTGGACCTTGGGCATTACGTGGGGGATTTGGACCAGTCCCCGGGCCCAGCGATGGGCGAACATCCCGTGCGCGGCCGTCGGCATTTTCCTGGCGGTGGCCGGCCTGGCGGCGATCGTCGGCATGGCCGAGGCGAAGAGGCCCTTTCCGCATGCTGAAGCCACTGTAGGGGATGCCCTCCGTGGCGTTCCGGAACCCGCCGCGGCGGCTCTCTTGGCAGCCCACAGGACGGCACCGGGGGCGCTCGCCCCAGCCGGTCCAGGCGGCATTGCACGAGATCCCCTTGGGTTGCGAGGCTCCCCGTGATGGCCAGTCGTCGGGTTGCGGTGATCGGCGGAGGGTTGGCCGGATTGTCGGCGACGATGAAGCTCGCCGAACTCGGCGTCGAGGTCGATCTGTTCAGTCTCACTCCCGTCAAACGTTCCCATAGTTGCTGTGCCCAGGGAGGGATCAACAGCGTCAACGAACTGACGCGGCAACTCGGCGACACGGAATGGCGGCACTTCGACGACACGGTCTACGGCGGCGATTTTCTCCAGCACCAGGCGCCGGTCAAGGAGATGACCGAGTGGGCCCCGCGGATCATCGACCTGATGGACCGCCTCGGCGTCACCTTCAACCGCACGCTGGAGGGTTTCCGGGACCAGCGGCGGTTCGGCGGAACGCTGTTCGCCCGCACCGCCTTTGCCGGGGCCACCACGGGCCAGCAGCTCCTCTATGCCCTCGACGAGCAGGTGCGGCGTTGGGAGGTGGCGGGCAAGGTGAAGAAATACGAGTTCTGGGACTACCTCGGCCCGGTGCTCGACGATCGCGGCGTCTGCCGCGGCTGCGTGGCCCAGGACATGGTCACCATGGAGGTCCGGGCCTTTCCGGCCGACGCCCTGGTGATCGCCTCCGGCGGGTGCGGCCTGCTGTTCGGCCGCTCGACCATGTCGATGGCCTGCAACGGCAGCGCGGTGAGCCGCACCTACCAGGCCGGGGCCCGCTACGCCAACGCCGAGTTCATCCAGGTCCACCCCACGGCCATCCCCGGGGCCGACAAGCTCCGCCTGATGAGCGAAAGCGCCCGGGGCGAAGGGGGCCGCGTCTGGGTCCCGCGCAAACCGCAAGACCCTCGTCACCCGAGCCAGATCCCCGAATCGGATCGCTACTACTTCCTCGAACACCGCTACCCGAAGTACGGCAACCTTGTTCCCCGCGACATCGCCACGCGGGAGATCTTCAGCGTCTGCACCCGGGAGGGGCTGAGCGTCGAGCGGGATCGGCACTGCGTCTATCTCGACGTGAGCCACCTGCCGCGGGAACTGCTCGACCGGAAACTGGCCGGAATCCTCGAAATCTACGAGAAGTTCCAGGGGGTCGATCCGCGCCGCCAGGCCATGAAGATCTTTCCGGCGGTCCACTACTCGATGGGCGGACTCTGGGTCGATTTCGAGCGGTCGGCCGGCGGGGGACTCCGGGTCGGCTCGCCGCGCAACCACCAGACCAACATCCCGGGGATCTTCGCCGTCGGCGAGTGCGACTACCATTACCACGGCGCCAACCGTCTGGGGGCCAATTCGCTGGTGGCCTGCATTTTCAGCGGGCTGATCGTGGCGCCCGGCGTGGTCGCGTCCTTCGACGCGCTGCCCGGCGGCCCGGCCTCCGAGCAGCCGCCCGCGCTCCACGAGCATGCGTTCCGCGACCACCAGGCCCGCTACAAGGCGATCCTCTCCCGCGCCGGCAATGGCGAGAACCCCTACCGCCTCCACGCGGACCTGGGCCGCGTGCTGACCCGGGCCGCCACGGTCGTGCGCCACAACGACGATCTGGACAAGGCCTACGGCGAGGTCTGCGAGTTGGAGGAGCGGGCCCGGCGGTGCGCGCTTTCCGACACGGGGAACTGGACGAATCAGAACGTGCTTTTTGCCCGCGCCCTGCGCGACATGTTCCCCTTGGCCAAGACGATCTTGAAGGGGGCGCGGGCCCGGGACGAATGCCGCGGCGCGCACTACAAGCCCGAGTTCGCCATGCCCGAAATCCAACCGGGCGACGCCGCCGGCCAGCGCCGCCAGGCCGAGGCGTGGTGCGACCGCTTCGAGGAGAACAACCGCACGTGGCTCAAGTCGACGATCGCCGCGCTCTCGCCCGACGGCGAGCCGCAGTTGAGTTACGAAGAGGTCGATACCTCGCTCATCCCGCCCCGCCCGCGCCTCTACGGCCTCGTCGGAGGCGACGTGATCGAGCAGGTGTGGAAGGAACGGCAAGCGGCCGGGACGACGGCGACTTGATGGGTTTTGTGGGGAGAGGGTTCAGGGTTCAGGGTTCAGGACTTCGGGGGGAATCTGGGCGGGCGATCAAGAACGACTTCGGCCTATGTGGGACAGCCGCCCTCGGCTGTCCGCGAGTCCGCACAGCCGCCCTCGGCTGTCCGCGATTCTGCACAGCCGAGGGCGGCTGTGCCACAAGTTGTGGTTGGACGACCGCTAGGGCTGAAGTGTTGAAATCCTGAACCCGGAACCCGGAACCCAACCAAGCATTCCGGCAGGATACCGCGATCTCATGTCCACCATAGCATCTCCGCAAAGCACGTCGGCCAAGCCGCGAACGTTCGACGTGGTCGTCCTCCGCCAGGACGGGCCCGGCGAGCCGAGCTACTGGGAGCGTCACCGCGTCGAGTATGAAGTCGACATGAACGTGATCAGCGCGCTAGAGAAGATCGCGGCCACGGCACGGACCGCGGAAGGCGAGCCGGTGGCTCCCGTGGCTTGGGAGTGCAATTGCCTGGAAGAGGTGTGCGGGGCGTGCACCATGGTCATCAACGGGCACGTGCGCCAGGCGTGCACGGCCCTGGTCGATCGCCTCCTGGAGGAACGGCCCGAGGGGATCGAGCTTCGCCCGATGTCGAAGTTCCCCGTCGTCCGCGACCTGGTGGTCGATCGGTCGCGGATGTTCGAGACGCTCAAGAAGGTCCGGGCGTGGCTCCCGATCGATAGCTATCTGCACATGGGCTCCGGCCCACGGCAATCGCAGGACAACCAGGAATTGGCCTACGTGCTCAGCAAGTGCATGACCTGCGGCTGCTGCCTGGAAGCCTGCCCGCAATACCTGAAGGTCGAGTTGGATCGCACCCCCGGCGAGACCGACGAGGAGTTCGGGCGTCGTGAGAGGGCCGCGTTCGACCGGAGTTTCATGGGCGCATCGGCGATCGCGCAGGTCGACTTGTTCAACACCAACCCGATCGGCCAGATGAATGCCCGGGAGCGGCTCGACGTTCTCGTGGCCGAAGGGGGCATTCAGGTCTGCGGCAACGCGCAGAACTGTGTGCGGGTATGTCCCAAAGAGATCCCGCTGACGACGTCGATCGCCCGAGCCGGGCGCGCCGCGACGTTCCATGTGCTGAAGAAGTGGTTTGACCGGTGAGAGGGGGAGGAGGTCGGAGATCGGAGGTCGGAGCTGGGCCGTGTCGGCACGGGGGCGGGAGTGGGTAGGGTGGGACAAGCGGAGCGACGGCCCACCACGCTCTATCTCCGCTACTTGGTGGGCCGGCGCTCGCTGAGGCGAGCTTGTCCCACCCTACGTGATTCGACCCGTAGTGGGCCGCGGGCGGCTTGTCCGCCAGTGCAGAATTTGGCATGATCGCGGTCTTCACGAGGTGACGAGCAGCCCGTGGCACCGAGCGTTCCGATCCCCGACTTCCGATCCCCGACCTCCGGCCTCCCCGCATGAATCTCGCCCTCTGGCGCAAAGCACTCCGCGACGCATGGGTTCAACTGGCGATTAGCAGCGTGCTGCTGGTCCTGTTCGGATGGTGCTTCGTCTGGCTGATGAGCCAGTTTCAGCCGGGGATGATCACGGCGATTCTCGACTTCTTGCCGAGTTTCGTGGAGACGCTTCTGGGCGTGCCGCTGGCGAAGCTGGCCACCGTGGCGGGGCGGATCAGCGTGCTCTACGTCCACCTGGTGACGGTCCTGATCTGCCTGGGCTGGGCCGTGGGACGAGGGTCCGACGTGGTCAGCGGCGAGATCAGCCGAGGCACCATGGACCTCCTGGCCACGCTTCCGGTGCGCCGCTACTGGGTCGTGGCCTCCTCGGCCGTCGTCACGGGGGTGGGGGCGGCCGTGCTGGCCGCCTCGATCTGGGCGGGGAGCCTGGTGGGCATGCACTTCGTGACGCTGCCCGAGACCGTTCCGCCCCTCCGTTTCCTGCCGGGTGTCGTCAATCTCTTTTCGATGACGTTCTGCCTGGCCGGCATCACGTCTCTGATTTCGGCTTGCGGCCGGAACCGGTGGCACACGATCCTCACGGCGGGCGGGTTCTTCGCCGTCTCGATGGTCGTGAAGATGATCGCCCGCCTCTGGACGCCCGGGGCGTGGCTGAGTTACCTATCGTTTCTCACCGCGTTCGAGCCCCAAAAGCTGATCCTCTTGGACCCGGAGCTGACGAGAACCACCGCCTTCCAGTACGACGGCGCCCTGCTGGGCCTCGGTCTGGCCGCCTACGTGCTGGCGGCGATCGTCTTTTCACGCCGCGACATCGCCGCCGCG
>CAYSGY010000110.1:0-6510 GCA_964430315.1 uncultured Planctomycetaceae bacterium | reverse complement strand
ACTGATCGAACGCCGGCGCCGGGTCGCCCGACTCCCGCGTGATCATGAACATGTACGCCGCAACGTCGATGGTGTTGGAGAGCGTGTGAACGCTTCCATCCACCATGAGGTGGTTGGTCACGCTGGGGTGCTGGCTCTGCGGGCCGTACTGTTTGTAGCTGTAGGGGTCGCAGCTTTCCGGGAGATACCACCAGTTCTGGTAATCGGTCCGCCCGAGGAACGTGCGGAACGAAGTGACCAGCGTGCTCTCGTCGTCAAACTTCCCGTTGAATCCGGTCGGGTGCCAGTAGCGGCCGTAATCGTAAGTGTTCCGGAAGGTCACGGCGTCGGGCGGGGTGTAGCCCGGGACCTGCGTCGGCAGCCCGACCAGGGTCGATTCCCAGCCGAGCGACCATCGCGCGGCGCGCGGCTCGATGGTCTCGACCGCCAGGATCGTGTGGGCCGAACCGTCGCTCTTGAAATTGGCGAACGTGAGCTTGGAGCCCGGGTAGCAGGCCCCGTTGGGATGCTTCCCGATCCACGGCTCCGTCGTCTGCGATTGCCAGTAGGTGTCCGCCATCCAGAGGCTTTGGAAGTGCGTGGCGCCCATCACCTTGTAGTTCGTGATCGCTTCCGGCATCTCGAACCCGCCCCAGTTCGAAAGAACGACCCTCTCGTCCGAGTAACTCGGGCAGCTCAGTTCCTGGAGCACCGTCCTCCGGGCCGCAATCTGATTCTGGACGACCTGCGAATTGGGCTGATTCAAGTCGCCCTGGGTAACGAACGGCCAGGTCTTCGTCGTATCCAGGGTCTTCCAGAGGGCCTCCTGTTCAAGGTCCGGCAACAGATCGACCACCCAACTCCAACCCACCATGCTCGTGATCTCGCTGGTGATCGGATGACGGGTCACGTGACACGAGGGCGGCAGACGCTTGTGTTTGTCGTGGAAATTGTGAAACCCCAACCCGATCTGCTTGAGCTTGTTGACGCACTGCGATCGACGCGCGGCCTCCCGGGCCGATTGGATCGCTGGAAAGAGAAGGGCGATGAGTAGCGCGATGATCGCGACCACGACCAGCAACTCGACGAGGGTGAATCCCCGCTTGAGAACTCGCGACACCATGACTTACCTCCTCACGGCATAAGATCGAGAATGGCATTTCGAGAGCGCGACTCCCTCAGACTCCCTCGGATTGTATATTGCCCAACTTGGCCGTGTCAAACATATTCCGAATGGGGCGGAAGCATCCTTTCCGTCTGGTCCCGGCGCAAGCTGCCAGTCTCCGGGACCGTCAAAGTCAATGGAGAATTCCCTCTAGAGGAGGGATATCGGCCATGGGGCACAGCCGCCTCGGCTGTGCCTGACGCCAAGGGAACGCCGTCTCCCGGTTTCACCCAGCCGGGGGCGGCTGGGCCCCAGGGAGTCTGGCGCGAAACCCGAGAAATGCGAACGTGGCCGCAATCGCAATTGCCATCGTCTCCGTCGTCGGATAACCTGCCGGTAGGCCGCCGCAGCCGTCCCCCATGGTTCGCAAGACCCCTGAACAGGCCTTCCGCCTGTCGCTCGCCATGCCGCCGCTTTCGCCCGACGCCCAGCGCCGTTTTGCCGCCGATCTGGTCCGACGGCTCCGCGCCGAGGGCTTCCAGGCGTATTGGGCGGGCGGGTGCGTCCGCGATCAGTTGATGGGCCGGACCCCAAAGGACTACGACGTGGCCACCGACGCCCGGCCCGAGCAAGTCCGAGGGCTGCTTGGCCCCCGACGGACAATCGCCATCGGGGCGGCGTTCGGAGTGATCGCCGTGCTGGGGCCGAAGGGGGCCGGACAGATCGAAGTGGCCACCTTCCGCTGCGATTCGCCTTACAGCGACGGCCGCCACCCGGACGGCGTCACGTTCAGCACTCCCGCCGAAGACTCCGCACGCCGCGACATCACGATCAACGGCCTCTTCTACGACCCGATTGAGCAAACCGTCCTCGACTTCGTCGGCGGGCAGAACGACCTCGCCCGGCGGGTCCTCCGTGCCATCGGCGACCCGCAGGCGCGATTCGCGGAGGATAAGCTGCGACTGTTGCGCGCGGTCCGATTCGCCGCCACGCTGGAGTTCGCGATCGAGGACCGCACCCGAGAGGCCCTCGGCCGCATGGCTCCCGAGATCGCCGTGGTCAGCGCGGAACGAATTGCCGCCGAGATGGAACGCATGCTCGTGGACCGGCATCGGGTCCGCGCCGTGCGGCTTCTCGTGGAGACGGGGCTGGCGGCCGCGGTTCTGCCCGAGATCGTCGCAACGGATCCCAGGGAACCGTCCGACCTCGAGGGGAGCCTGGCCGTCTTGGGGGAACTGGCCGAGCCGGAGTTTCCGCTCGCATTGGCTGCCCTGTTGCGGGGCTGGGTCGACGCCGAGGGGGCCGCCCTCGTATGCCGGCGGTGGCGGCTCTCGAACCGTCAGACGCAGCGGACCACCTGGCTCGTCGAACACCACGGCGCGTTGCGCGAGGCCCGGGCCATGCGGTGGTCGCAGTTGCAGCCGCTCCTGGTGGCCGAGGGGGCCGATGACTTGATCGCGTTGGAGGAAGCGATCTCACGGGCCGAGGCCCGTGATGCAAGTCACGCGGCGTGGTGCCGATCGCTGGCAGCGCAGCCCCGCGCGACGCTCGATCCGCCGCCGTTGGTTACCGGCGACGACTTGCTGCGCCACGGGGTCCCGCCCGGCCCCGTGTACCGAGCCCTCCTCGGGCGCCTCCGCGATGCCCAACTCGACGGCGAAATTCACTCTCCGGCCGAGGCCCTCGAACTGGCCGACCGGCTCACGACGCAACCTTGAGGGATAGAGGTCGATGGACAAGAAAATCAGGAAGAAGGTAGACTCGCTCAACCAACGGATTCAGCGCCTGCGCCAACAGTTGGCCGGGGCGAAACGCCAGCACGACGATTCCGCCGAGGCCGCCTCACTCCAACAGCAACTCGCCGCCGCCGAGGCCGAACTGGCACGCATCAAAGCGGGCCAGGACTGAAGGACCTCGCCCTCCCAAGATCGGGAGGCCTCGGCGAGAAAACCGTCCGGCTGCGAAGGCCCCGGCAACCCACTCGCTCCTACTTCGGTGCCTTGTCCCCGCCAGCACCCGGGATGACGGAGCGCCCGGCGTTGAACAGCGCTCTGCCCAGGGCACCGGCCGTGGTCGTCTTGCCGGGCTTGTCGCTGCCCATGCCGGGGCTTGCGGCGGCCCCGGAGTTGGAACCGGAACTGAACGGGTCGTCGGAGTGATCGTCCTTCTTCGGCGCCTTCGGCTCGGCAGGCTTGGCAGCCCCAGCAGGAGCAGGCGACGCCGAACCTGCCGCAGGGGCCTCGACGCCTGGCATCCCTGGCATTCCCGGCGCCCCGGGCGATGCGGGTGCGGCGGGCGCTGCAGCCCCGGGAGGAGCAGCCGGCGTGTCCGGCGCCGGAGCGCTCGGCGGCGGCGGCGGCGAGGCGGGCGCGGAGTCCGCGTCCTTCTTTCCGCAACCCCAAGCCCCGAACAGCAACGCCGCTGCCAACGCGATTGCGATCGTCCTTCTCATAGGGATCCTCCGTTCTCTCTGAAGGTTAGCAAGGTCCTCTTCGGATGGTCGGCGGTCATTTCGGAGCGTCCCCGAGCACGGGCCGGCGCATGAGGCACGACCAGCCCAGATACCCCTCTTTGCGGCGCGGGCTCTCGAACCGGAACGAACGCAACTCTACCCACTCGAACAGCCGCCCAAGCTCGCTGCGGACCTCCTCCTCAGACACCTGAGGCGGTCCGCCCTCCGCCGTTTCCCCGGTCGCGCCGGCCAACACAAAATAATACGAACCGGGATGCGTGACCCGCCACAGCAGGTCCACCAGACGCGACAAGTCGGTCCTCCGCATGAAGTGATAGAAACCAGCATCGACGACAAGATCAAACGTCCCGGCCGTCCGGGCAAAGTCGTAAACGTCGGCAAGCACGATACGCAACAGCGCCCCTTGCTGTTCGGCCCGGGTCCGGGCACGCTCGATCGCCGTTGGGGAAGCGTCGACGGCCGTGACCTCGAAACCCCGGCGGGCAAGATAGACTGCATTGGCTCCCGTGCCACAACCCAACTCGAGCGTCGTGGCCGGCTTGAGCGCCCCGTCGTTGACCGCTCGCACCAACTCGCCCGCCGGCGTGCCGGTCTCCCATGGCGGGGTTGTCTCCCGGTAGACCGTCTCCCAGTCGGGAGCTTGATATCCTGTGGCCGACAGCGTAGGTCTCATACAATACAGTCTCCGTTGGTCCGGCCGGTTTGGCAAGCGGGCCCCCGGCAGCGACGCCCCTTGGGACTGGACGCACACACCCCGGCTGACCGGACAGGGAGACGGACCGATGGGACGGCGCGGAGCCGTCCCCACAACACGCTCAAGACCATTCGCAGGATTTTGCTTGCCCATCATGCACATCGTATGTATCACGGATCTTCACGGACGGATGGAGGCCCTGCATCGCATCCTCGAGGACGCCGGCCCTCACGACATCCTGCTGCTGGGAGGCGACATCACCAACTTCGGGTCTCCCGTCGATGTGGCTCGCGTGATTCAGGCTGCCAAGCAGTATGCCCCGACCGTGCTCGCCGTGGCCGGAAACTGCGATTCGGCGGCCATCGACGACGAACTCGATCGATTGGGAGTGGCGCTGCACGCCCGGGGCTTCTTGCATGAAAACGTCGGAATTCACGGGCTTTCCGCGATTCCGCCGTGGAAACGCGGGATGTATGAACTCACCGAGGAGCAATTGACGGCCGCCCTGGAAAGTGGCAGCCGGGCCATCCAAGAAGCCCCGCAACACGTCCTCCTGGCCCACGTGCCTCCCCGCGGAACAAAGGCCGACCGGACCTTCCTCCGGATCCACGCGGGGAGCACGGCGGTCCGCGCTTTCGTGGACCAAACCGGGCCGGCCCTCGTTCTTTGTGGGCATATCCACGAGGGAAGAGGAATCGAAACCTGCGGGAAGACAACCGTCGTCAATTGCGGTTTTGGAGGACGCGGCGAATACGCGGTGGCTGAATTCACCGGCGACGCAACGAAGGTCGAGATCCGTTCGGCGTCGTAGCGCCGCACGGACAGTGTGGCCGAGCGAAAGAAGGACCGCAAGACCCCGCGGCTCCTGCCAAGACACCTTGAAGTCTTGGAGACTTCGGATATCTCCCGGGACGTCAGGACCCCAGAAAGCGCGCCGAATGCCCCCACGGTACTACTAACCCGTTTCGGAAAGACGGTTTACGCCGTTCCGTACGTCTCGCGCCACCCTGCCGCCCCGGGGGCAGGACTCGCCGGGTGTCCTCCAAATCGGAGTACGAGGACGCGACGCCCCCCCTTGGTGTATCTGCCGGCGACCCCCCCCTGCTGGCTTAGTTTTGTGATTCTGGAATTGTCGTCCGGGGTGCCTTGTCGCGCAACCGGCCGGCGATATAATCAGGGGAGTGGTGAGCGAGAGTTTGCCTTTACAGACACATAAGCCGTTACGAGTCAAGGAATTGGGCAACTCGAAAAAAAATCCGTGAGAGTTGCGTTTGACCTTTGACAAGCTTTCGGCCGACTGATATATTCACCTTTCTCGCCAGTACGAGCTTGTTCCGAACAGAGCGGAGCGAGAGCTGGGGGGATAGACAGGGGACGGGTTCTCTGGTCCGTTCGAGTGGTCGAAGGACCTAAGAATTCGACCCCTGTCTATTTCGACAGCGACCTTTGGTGCGCCAGCACTGAGGTGTCGGGCTGATCTTTGACAATTTGGTTGTGGCTTGAGTGGCATCTCACGATGTGCCGAGCTGGCCGGTCCTTGGATCGGCTGGAGCGGCAGAGCGCTAAGCGACTGAAGGATGGCAAGGCCCGTTGGGTCGAGCTGTCTGGAGGTCAAAGAGCTATCGTTACTTGGGTCAAGCGGCGGCCTCGTACTAGCACGAGGCTGGCCGATTGGATCCGGTAGCTTGATTATGAATCCGGTCGAACTTGCCGTGCTTTCCGGTGGAAGGCTGGGTGGGGAGGGTTGGATTCATGTGGCCAAGCTACTAAGGGCGCATGGGGGATGTCTTGGTGTTAGGAGGCTTTGAAGGGCGTGGAAGACTGCGATAAGCCCGGGGTAGCTGTCAAACGAGCTTTGATCCCGGGATTCCCGAACTGACATGCACTGAATTCATAGGTGCATGTGGCCAACGCGGAGAACTGAAACATCTCAGTACCCGCTGGAAAAGAAAGAAACCTCGATTTCCCCAGTAGCGGCGAGCGAAAAGGAAACAGCCCAAACCGCGGGGATTTTCCCTGCGGGGTTGTAGGGCCTTTCACATGGAAAGCCATCTGCTAGTAGAACTGCACTGGAAAGGCAGACCATAGAGGGTGACAGTCCCGTACACGAAAGCGGCATGGCCAACCGAAAGGTACCTGAGTAGGTCGGGCCACGTGGAATCCCGACTGAATCTACGGGGACCATCCCGTAAGGCTAAATACTCCTGACGACCGATAGTGAACTCAGTAGGGCGACTGAAAGATGGGAAGAACCCCTGT
>CAYSGY010000109.1:0-12834 GCA_964430315.1 uncultured Planctomycetaceae bacterium | reverse complement strand
GCAAAACCTCACGGAGCTCTCTCCCAAAGGGATGGGAAGACCTCCACTCTCAAATCCCAGTATACTTCTCCCCAGACGGTAACGCGAGATGCCGCCGGCCGCGACGGAGCCCGTCACGGCTTCCGCGAACCCACGCACACGTCGCTCACTTCGAGCGTGTTCTCGGCGGCCTTGGTGTTCATGCCGATCGAGATGCGGCGGACCTGCTCCAGGTCGAGCCGGCCGTTCGCGTCCGGCTTGTTGGCCGAGCTGGCCACAAGGTCCTCGAAGCGGACGATGGCCACGTGCCACTGGCCGTCGGCCGGGACGATCGAGTCCGGCGTGATGTACCCCACGCCCGACTCGCCCTCCCAAAGAAACACGCGGACCTGGGCCGGCTTCTGGCACCGGGCGCGGATCACCAAGGCGGTCTGCTCGTCCAGTCGCACGTTGTCGGGAAGCCTGAAAAACGGATACACCCAGCGGTCCCCTTCGCCGAACGTGACCCGCAGGCGCCAGGCGGCCTCGGAGGTCGCATCCATCTGCACCTTCCCGTGGCCGGCCACGTTCGGCGTCCATCGCGCGGGCTCCCGGATCGGCAGGCGGACCCAGTGCTCGAATCGCCCGAGGGCCTGCACCAGGGTCGCCTCGCCGAAGAAGTGAACTACGAGGGCCGCGTCGCTCCGTGGAGCGAGTTCTCCGCGAAGGGGCGGCAGGCCGCTGCCCGAACCCAAGACGGTGACTTTCAACCGGTTGTCGACGGCGAAGGCGCGGTTCAAGTCCAGATCCCACGTGACGTCGCCGCTGGAACACGCTGGGATCTTCAGAAACGGGGGCGTCGCCCGGGCGGCAGGGACGCCGCGCGAGGAGAAGCTGATGCGCATCGCCACGTCCCGATCCTCGTCGGAGAGATTGAAGGCCCGCACGGCAAACGTCATCCTCCCTTCCGTCGCCTTGATCCGATAGCCGCTGGAAGTTGCCGTCACCACGGCCGGGTCGTAGAGATAGCGCAGCACGATCGGCGGAAGATCCGATCGCGCCTTCGGAGGCCCGTGAGGCACCGGAGTGCCGTTGAGCCGATAGAGCTTCATGGCGGGCGTGTAGGTCGCCAAGCGGTCGCCGAGTTGGCTGGGATCGAGCCACACGTACGTCAATCCGTCGGGCACGGGAATCGCGCCGTCGGACGCCGGGTCCAGAGACCGTCCGTCGATGCCCCGCAGGTGCAGCGTCGGTACTCCCAACCGGACCTTGCACCCGGCATCGGCCTTGCCCGTGTACACGACGGCGACCGTCTGCGTGAGATCGCCGAACACGCGGGCCCTCTGGATCGCCGGATCGGTCTGCTTCAGGTCGCCGACGTAGCCCATGCCGGCCAGCGTCCGGATCATCTGGGCGTACGCGCCCATCGAGCGGAGCGGTGTGCCCCGCTTGTCCATCATACCAAAGTTGTTCTCGTTCTCTTCGTAGTAGGGATAGACGAAGGCAAAGTATCGGGCGATGCCGCACGCGCGGGCCTCGACGCCCTTCATCGTGATGTCCAGGGCGCTCTCCGCGTCCTGGCCTTCGGCCGGGCGCTCCGTGCCCTTCTTCCACGGCCGGCCGCACTCCGTGATCCAGAGCGGGAGATAGCCGTAGCGGCCCAGGCCGGAGGAGTCGTGCGCGGCGAGCCAGTCGCGGTACTTGGCCACGAGGTTCTCCATCTCCATGGCCCGGCCGTAGGTGTGGAAACTAAAGGCGTCGATGCACTCGAGGAGCCCGTTCTCGGCCGCCGTGTCGAGATACGCCCGGTTGCAGTGCGCCATCACCCCGCCGACCAGCGGCACATCCGTCTTGCCGAAAAGCCCGTAGGAAATGGCCTTGGCCAGCGCCACGTACTGATCGGCCGGCAGGTCGCCGCCGAAGGAGATGTCGGGCTCGTTCCATATTTCCAGCGCGCCCCAGGTGGGCCGCCAATGGGCGGCGATCTTCTGCCAGGACACTGCGGCCGCAACCAAATCCTGGGGGTACTTCGCGACGCGGCCCATCCAGCCCGGGCCATCGTGGGCCATCTCCAGGACCTCCACACCGTGTTTCGCGTAGGTGCGGCGGAGGGTGTCGAAGCGGTTGCGGGTCTCCCAGTCCCAGCGGTCCGCCGCAGGGTGGACGGCGCCCCACGTGAGCCGCTCGCGGACCATGCCGATCCCGCTCCGAGCCGCCACCCGAACCAGGGCCTCGCGGAGCGCGTCGTCGCGAACGAGCCACGAGAGGGCCCCGTCGATGGCGAAGAACGGGTCCTTCTTCCCTTGCCACGCCGGCAGGGCCACGAGGCCGAACCGCTGCTTGGCGACGGGAAAGTCGATCTCGAAGAAGCCCTGGCTTAGGTTGAGAGTCGTCTCGATCGCGTCGGCGCCGGCGGCCTTCGCCTGCCCGGCGGCGACCTGCTTGCCCGCGTAGTCGCGGACCACGTATTCCAACCCGGCCAAGGGCCCGGACCGGACATCCCACCGGATCGTCGCCGGCGAGCCCGGCGTCACGAAACACGCCTCCGGCGCGACCGGCTTCAGCGTGGCCGCCTGGGCCGCCCCACCGACGATGAACGACAGCACGCACGCTCCGAGAGATCGGCACATCCTAGAGGGCCCTCCACAAAGTCCAGCGTCGCCGAAGCGCCGGGCGAACCGGGTGGCACGCCCAAAGCGGAGCGATGGGCGTGGCGAGTTCCGCTCCAACGCGTCCACGCCCCTCCTTGCGTCAGGGCGTGCCGCCCGCCCCGATCGGTCATGTGGCCTTCATGATGACGAAGATCGGCCGGCATATCAAGGTTTGAGCCGCGCCGGCTGGCGATCCGGCCGCGGATCGGATACCTTTGGGATGAGGTGCGGCCGCCTTGGCAACACCGAGTTTCGGGAGACCCTTGACATGACCGACAAGAAGGCTGAGTTTTCCCGCCGTGCCGCCTTGAGGGCGATGGCCGCCTCGGGGGCGGGTGCGGTGGTTGGGGCCTCGTTGGAGCCGACCGCGGCCCCGGGCGCCGATGCGGGGCAGCCGGGCGCGAACGTCCGCCTGCCCGCCCGAAGCGTCCCGGTGCTCACCAAGGCCGACGTGTTGGTCTGCGGCGGCGGCACGGCCGGGATCGCCGCCGCCTGCTGCGCGGCACGCCACGGCGCCGACGTGGTGCTCTTGGAGCGCTGGCCGAGCGTCGGCGGCATGGCGACCAACGCCCTGGTCAACATCTGGCACACCAGCGACCGCGTCAAGCAGGTCATCTTCGGCTTTGCCCAGGAGGCGATCGACCGGGCGGGCCGGTTCATGCACCGCTACCCCGACTATCCCAAGCGGCCCGAGACGCACTGGTTCGATCCCGAGGGGATGCGCGTCGTCTTCCACAAGATGCTCCGCGAGTTCCGCGTGCGCACCTTCTGCAACCTGACGGCGATCGAGTCGATCGTCGAGGCGGACCGGATCCGCGGCGTGTTGGTCGATACGAAGACCGGGCGCAAGGCCGTGCTGGGCAAGATCGTGATCGACGCCACGGGCGACGGCGACGTGGCGGCCAATGCGGGTCTCCCGTTCGACTTCGGCCGGCCCGGCGACCACCTCGTGCAGGGCATGACCATGATGTTCGAGATGCGCGGGGCCGACGAGGCCGCCGGCCGGGCCTCGCCCGCCGCCGAATCGAAACGCGTGCTCGAGCGGATGCGCGCGTTGCGGGACCGCGGGGAGTTCCCGCCGTTCAACGACCGTCACGCCCAGCACTACCTGCGCTCCGCCAGCAACGGCCTCTACAATCTGTGTCCCGCCATCGGCAACCCCTTGGACGAAGAGGAACTCACCCGCGTCTCGGCCCAGGCAAGGGCCGACGTCTTCCGGTACCTCGACCTCTGGCGCCGCGAGATGCCCGCCTACGCGAAGGCGGAGATCGGCCAGATGGGGTTCAGCATCGGCATCCGCGAATCGCGCCGCATCCGGGGCTTGAAGACGTTGGACGGCCCGATGGTCGTCAAGGCAGTCAAACAGCCCGACGCCATCGGACACGGCTTCTGGATGATCGACATCCACGACCCGAAGGGGACCGGCTACACCACGCACAGCGACCAGAAAGCCGAATTGATGCCGCCGCGCGGCGAAAGCTACCACATCCCGCTGGGCATCTGCCTCAACCGGCAGATTCCCAACCTGGCCGTGGTCGGCCGCTGCGCTTCGACCACCCACGAGGGCCTGGCCTCCGTGCGCCTGCAATCGCACTGCATGGTCATGGGCCAGGGCGTCGGCACCGCGGCCGCCATGGCCGTCAAGGCCGGAATCGACCTCCCGGCCGTCGACGTCCGGGCCCTGCAATCGCAGTTGCGCCAAGACGGCGCCTACCTGCAAGACGTCCCCGCGTAGCGAAGCCCCAATCGTAATCCAGGCATCCAGCCTGTCGCGCAGACAGCCAAGATGGCCGCGCTATACACGGTTGCGCAGTTGCCGCGCGGAGGGAGCCGCGTAGCGGCGGCAGATCGTAGCCCATGGCGCGAGCCATGGGAAGCGGTCGCGCAACGCCCGCGGAAGCCCCGTCAGGGGCGACAGAACGGGCCCCGCCGCCTGCCCTTGGCCGTGTTTTCTCGTCGTTCTTTCGCCCCTTGCGCAGGGTGGCACCGAAAGCTCCGCTTTCGGTGTCGCGCAGCGACAAGAGGATTTGCTGGGATCCCCGGGCACGGCACGCTTGGTCAAAGCAAGCCTCTTGTGCCTCCGGCACCCCGATAGCAGGAGCTATCGGGGCCACCCCGCCAACGGACCGGGGTTTCGTTGCCAGGTCCCCTCACCCCTTGCCCCTCTCCCGTCGAACGGGAGAGGGGAGTCATTCTTGGGCGGACGCCAAGGCCCCGTCCGTGGGAAACAGTATGTCAACAGAACTCCTCACTCCCCGCTGACCAGCAGCGCCAGGTCGAGGAACTGGCCGCCTTCGTCCTGGTGGCAGTGGACGGCGATGGTGTTCTTGCCCGGGACGAGGGCCTTCTGGAGGGCGTCGGTCACGTCGAAGCCGACGTAGCGGTCGCTCCACTGCTCGCCCTTCCAGATGGGCTTGCCGTTGACGTAGACCTCGGTGCCGTTGTCGTAATGGATGACGAGCATGGCGCGGCGGAGGGCGGCCTGGTCGCAGGAGAATTCCTGGCGGAGCCAGAGGTCCTTGCCGGTCCAGGGCGTCTTGATGAACGACTCCCAACGGTCCTTCTTTCCGAAGCCGCCTCGGCCCAGTTTCCAGGCGGCGGCGTCGAAGCCGGGCTTCATCCAGTCGGCCGGCGGGGACTGGAGCGTGTAGCGCCACTCGCGGGCCGCGGGGCCGTCGGCCACCGCGCCGACGAGGACACGCCAGGCCACGTTGGAAATCTGCACTTCAATCGGCGGGTCCTTCTCGTAGGCGGCCTGGCGCGACTGGATCTTGCGGATCCGCTCGACGTCGAACTTGGGCTTTCGGTCGTAAGTGTACATCCCGTTCTGCTCTTGCTCGATGTCGGTCAACTGCGTGTAGCAGTAACCGAACATGTAGCGGTTATCCAGAAGCGCGTCGGTGAGGCCCTGGTACCGGGCGTAGAAGGCGTCGAGGTCCTTTGGGATGCCGCCGTAGCCCCAGCCGCCGGCGATGTTCCAGCCGATCCCCCCGTACTCGCTCACGAAGAACGGGATGGCCTGCCACGACTGCCCCGCACGGTAGCGGTCCGGCAGCGACACGCCGGGACCGTAGGAATCGGTCCACCGCTGGCGGAAGGAGGCCGGGTTCTGGTCGTAGTCGTGGGCGTCGAGCACGTCGGGATGCCCGACCCCGTGGAAGTACCCGCTCGATTCGATGATCGGCCGCGTCGGGTCGATTTCCCGCGTGACCTGGACGACCGTGTTTTGCAGCGGGCCGGCCTCCGGCGGCGTCTCGTTGAACGGGCACCAGCCGATCACGGCCGGGTGGTTGCGGTCGCGCCGCAGGATCTCGATCCATTCGTTGAGGACCGGCAGGTTGATCGCGTCGTTCTTGTAGTTCAATCCCCAGTTGGGGAATTCGCCCCAAACCAGGTAGCCCAGCTTGTCGGCCCAGTAGAGGAACCGCGGCTCGAACACTTTCTGATGGAGCCGGGCGCCGTTGAACCCGACGGCCTTCGAGAGCTCGATGTCGCGCCGCAGCGCGGCGTCGGTAGGCGCGGTCCAGATCCCGTCGGGATAGAATCCCTGGTCGAGCACGGTGCGCTGGAAGACGGCCTTGCCGTTGAGCAGGATGGCCGCGCCCCGGATGGTCACCTCGCGGAGTCCGAAGTACGACTTCACTTCGTCGACCGTCTCGCTGCCGCGGACCAGGGCCACCTTGAGGTCGTAGAGGAAGGGATCTTCCAGGGTCCAGGGACGCTTCACCGAGAGCGGCAGCACGGTCTCGTTATGGCGCCAGTCGGCCGGCACTTCGGCCGTCCCGACGACCTGGTCGCCGATGGAGGCGGTGGCCCGGAACGTCAGGCCCTCGCAGGGGCCGTTGATTTCGGCCTGGAGCAAAACGCGCGAGCCCTTCAGGTCGGGGACCACGCGAAGGTCGCGCACAAACGACGAGCCGATCCCCTCCAGCCACACGGTCTGCCAGATGCCGGTCGTCCGGGTGTAGACGCAGCCCTGGCTCTTCTCGGAATGGGCCTGCTTGCCGGTGGCCTGGAGTCCGCTCCGGGTGTCGTCGAAGGCGTGAATCACCACGGTGTTGTCGCCGTCCTGGAGACGCCTGGTGATGTCGAACCGGAAGGGTGAGCTTCCGCCGACGTGCTGGCCGGCGAACTGGCCGTTGACCCAGACGCGGGTCTTCCAGTCGCAGGCATCGATGCGGAGCCGGACCCTCGGCGATTTCCAATCGGCCGGCTTGCGGAACGTGCGGCGATACCAGACGTTCTTGACGAACCCCTTGCGGTCGAGGCCCGAGAGCTTGCTCTCGCGGCAGAAGGGGACGACGATCTTGTCGGGATAGGGCTCGGCCGAGAGGAAGCGGGCGTCGGCCTCTTCGTCGGTCTCGCCGAACTCCCACGTGCCGTTGAGGCTCAGCCATTCGGCGCGGACCATGTTCGGTCGCGGATGCTCCGGGCGCGGCAGGTCCTGCGGGCCGGCCCCGGCGGCTGCGGCTACGAGTCCCAGAAAGAAAGACGCGGACAGAACGGCCCAGCCGCTGACGATGGTCAAACGTTTCATGGATGTTGTCCCTCGGCGCAAAGGTGAACCGTGGTAGGGTGCGTACGCCGCTCGCACCCTACGGCTCCGTCAGTCGTGCTTTGACGTGTGGCACAGCCGCCCTCGGCTGTGCGAAATGCCCGGCACAGCCGAGGGCGGCTGTGCCACATGGGATCATCGCTTCATCCATCAGAGCATACGAGACGGAGCACTACGGCGAATGCGGACACGGCGTTTCGACCGGTCCCAAGGATAGTCGTCGGCCGTCAGGCTCGCAATATTCCCGCCGCTGGGGGATCGCTCGGGGCCTTTACCGGGGACATGGCGGAGGGTATTCTAAGATCTGGTTCCCGCGACCAGCGCCGGGCGCCCGGGCCGTCCGGGATGGCGTTGGGAGCGGTCAGACGGAAGGACGTTCCATGAGACTTCGTGGTTCTCTCTGCGTGCTCGGCGGTGTGGCGATGGCGATGGCGCTCGGAGCGGCTGGTTTCTCGCGCGCGGCCGACACGGCCCCCGATCCGTCCGCGGCGGAAGGCGGACCGAAGGCCGCTGCCCCGTCGCGCGAGGCCCAACACGCCGCGATGGAAGCCCTGCGCCGATTGGGCGCTCGCATCGAGTTCGATCCCTCCCAGGCGGTCCAGAGCGTGGCCGCCGTCAAGACGAAGATCGCCGACGCCGACCTCGTGCATCTTGAGGCCATGCCGGAGTTGGAGTCCCTCGAGATTGCCGGCGGGAAGATCACGGACGCGGGGCTCGTCCACCTCCGCGGGCTGGCCGGGTTGAAGCGGCTCTATCTCCGCGACCTGCCGATCACCGACGCGGGCCTCGAGCACCTCCAAGGGCTGAAGGACCTCGAAGTCGTCACCCTCGGTAACACGAAGTTGAACGGCGAGGGCCTGGTTCATCTCCGCGGGCTGGAGCAACTCTGCGTGCTCAATTTGAGCGGCAACCCGATCGTCGACGCCTCGTTGGCCCACTTGAAGCGGCTGCCGAGCCTCAACACGCTCGGGCTCCAGGACACGAAAGTCACCGGGGCGGGCCTGGTCCATTTGAAGTCGATCGCCCCCTTGCGCGTCTTGAACCTGAACCGCTGCCGTATCTCGGACCACTCGCTCGCCTCCCTTGAAGGGCTGAAGAACCTGCGGATGCTCTACGTGAAAGGCTGCCCGGTGACCGACGTAGGCGAAAAGAAACTGGACGAGGCCGTTTCCGGCCTTTCGATTTACCGCTGAAGGAGATTTCCGTATGCGACGCCCCGCGTCTTTGATCCCGACGATCGCCGCCCTGTTCGTGCTCGCGACGCTGATTTGTCCCGTCGCTGCGCAAGAGAACAAGCCGAAAGCCGAGAAGGCCCCCGAGCCCGACGTCGTCTACGTGCCCACGCCGCACGACGTCGTGACCAAGATGCTCCAACTTGCGGCCGTGACCAAGAAGGACGTCCTCTACGACCTGGGGTGCGGCGACGGCCGGATCGTCGTCATGGCCGCGAAGAAATACGGCTGCCGCGCCGCCGGCTTTGACATCGCTCCCGAGCGCGTGCGGGAATCGCGGGAGAACGTGAAGAAGAACAAGGTCGAGTCGCTGGCCACGATCCGCCAGCAGGACGTGTTCACGCTCGATTTGTCGCCGGCCAGCGTCGTGACGCTCTATCTCCTGCCGGAACTCAACGTGCGGCTCATCCCGCAACTGGAGAAACTCAAGCCGGGCTCGCGGATCGTCTCGCACGATTTCGACATGGAAGGGGTGAAGCCCGACAAGGTCGTCCACCTCAAATCCAACGAAGACAACGAGGAACACACGATCTACCTGTGGACCACGCCGCTGAAGAAAGAGAAGGCGAAGGAACAGGAATAAGGAGGGTCGGGAGTCCTATTCCGTGTCGGCGGCAACGATTCCTGCAACTGGAAAGACTTTTCCGCCAACGCGGAAAAAGACCCCCGCCCCCTTCGCCCTGCAATGCGGGGATGGGCGGGCCGATTGTAGTATAGACATGGAATCTGGCCTAGGCCCCTAGAATTCCTTGAGTAGCGACCGACGAAGCCGAAGGGGAGGGGAGACTTCTTCCGCGCAGGCGGCAACGGTTCTTCCGCCTGGGAGGACTTCACCGCCGGTACCGAAGAAGCCCCCCCGCCCCTCTGCCTCCTTCGCCCCCACCCCGGCCGTGGAGCCCAGCAACCGTGGTCCTCTGGCGAGTCACTCTGCGCGAGATTCTTACGCGCCCGGCCCGGGCATTGCTCACGTTGTTGAGCATTGTGATCGGCGTGGCGACCGTGGTCTCGATCACCATTGCCACCTCGACCACGCGCCTTGCGTATCGGGAGATGTTCGCCTCCGTGACAGGCCGTGCGGACCTGGAGGTCACGGCCGACGGCGGCGGGAGTTTTCCGGAAGCGGTGCTCGGGCAGGTTGAAGCGGTCCCGGGGGTGAAAGCGGCGGTGCCCCTCCTTCAGCGGCCCACCGTGATGCACTTCCACGGACGCCGCGCAAAGCTCATGGCCTTGGGCATCGACCCGGCGCGCGATGAGGCCGTGCGCGAATACGAACTCGCCGAGGGCGGGTTCTTCCACGGCGACTCCGGCGTCCTCCTGGAAGCCAACTTCGCGCGCTCCATGGGGATTGCCGTCAACGACGAGATCAAGCTCGTCACTCCGCGGGGCCTTCGCCTACTCCCAGTCGTCGGCCTGCTGCACGCCCGGGGAGCGGGATCCTATTACCTGGGAGGGCTCGTGTTCATGCCGATCCGCGCGGCGCAACAGGCGTTCGCCGCGAGGGCCCACGTTGATACGGTCCAGATCGTCCTCGACGATCCGGCAAGCCATGCAGAGGCGATGGCCGCCGTCGGCCGGCAGTTGCCGACCGGCATCCGCGTCGGGCGCCCGGCCACCCAAACCCAGTTGGTCGAGCAGACCTTGAAGGCCACCAATCACGGCCTGCTCCTGGCCACCTGCTTCTCGCTCCTCCTGGCCACGTTCATCATTCTCAACACGTTCCTGATGAACGTCACGGAGCGGCGGCGCCAGTTGGCGATCCTGCGTGCGATCGGGGCGACGCGACGCCAGGTGACTCGCCTCCTGATCGCCGAGAGCCTTGCGATGGGCGCGGTCGGCACGGCGCTGGGCATCCTCGTCGGGCTGGGCGGGGCCCGGCTCCTGACCAAGGCCCTCGATCAACTCCTGATGACCTCCATGCCCTCGATGAACGTGACCTCGCTTCCGTTCGTCCTCGCCGTGGTCTTCGGGCTGGGGATCTCGCTTGTGGGGGCGTGGGTGCCGGCTCGCCGGGCGGGCCGCCTGTCGCCGCTGGAAGGAATCGACGGCGTCGTGCGCGACGACCTCGGGCCCTCGTCCCATCGCCTCAGTCTCGCCGGCGTCTTCCTCTCGGCCGCGAGCGGATCGGTGATCGGCGCGTGCATTTTCGGATGGCTGCCCATGGAAGCGGGCATTCTGGCGGGCGTGTTTCTCCTTATCGGATTCGTCCTTGTCATCCCCGCCATGCTCGACGGCCTGCTCGGCCTGATCGACGGGACCTCGTCGCTCGGCTCGTCCGTCGAACTCCGGCTCGCCCACCGGCAGATCCCCCGCCATCATACCCGCTCCGTGCTCACGATCGGCGTCCTCTTCGTGGCCGCCAGCACCGGGGTGGCCATCGCCAACTCCGTCCTCGACAACATGCAGAATGTCAAGGACTGGTACCGGCGGGCGATCGTGGGTGATTTCTTCGTCCGGGCCATGATGCCCGACATGGCCACCGGCCTCTCCGCCGACCTGCCCGAGGCCGTCGGCGACGACCTCCGCGGCGTGCCCGGCATCACCGATCTCGACACGATCCGTTTCGTCCGGGCCACCGCGGCCGACCAGCCCGCCATCGTGATCGTGCGGGAGTTCACCACCGACGCCCAGGTCTACTTCGACCTTACCCGCGGCGATCCCGGCACGGTGCGGAGTTCCCTGATCGAAGGCGAGGTGGTGATCGGCACCGTCCTCGCCCTGCGGACCGGCCTGACCGTCGGCGACTCCATCTCGATCGACACGCGTCAAGGCCCCCGCCCGTTCCGTATCGCGGGGCTCGCCAACGAATACCTCGTCGGCGGACTTGCGGTTTACATGGAGCGCCGGGTCGCCAAGGAGTGGCTCGGGGTCGAAGGGGTCGACGGTTACATCATCCGGACCGGGCCGGAGGCCCTTGCCTCGGTCCAGGCGTCGCTCCAGAAGATCTGCGACAAGCACGGCGTGCTTCTGCACTCGTCGGCCGAGATCCGTCAGCTCATCGACGGGATGACGTCGCAGATCGACGCGTGCCTCTGGGGGATCCTCATCCTCGGGTTCGTGGTTGCGGCCTTCGGCGTGTTCAACACCCTGACGATGAACGTCCTCGAGCAGACCCGGGAGTTTGGCCTCCTCCGCGTCGTGGCCATGACCCGGCGCCAGGTCCGCAAGACCATCCTCTCCCAGGCGATGATCCTCGGCGGCGCGGGCCTCGCTCCCGGGGTCGTCGTGGGCCTGGCCCTGGCCTACCTCATCAACCTGGCGACCATGCCGGCCATCGGCCATCCGGTGGAGTTCCGCCTCCACATGGTCCTGGTCGCCGGCAGCTTCCTAGGGGCCTTCGCCATGGTCCTGATCGCCGCCTGGCTCCCCGCCCAACGCGCCGCCCGCCTCGATCTCACCGAGGCACTCCAATACGAGTGATCCCTCTCGCCGTGACGCAGCCACGTAAGACGGGTTTCCAACCCGTCCGGCACGTGCGACTCGTCTTGCTTGACGGTGCGAAGCGTCTTCCTTCGCCGGATGATGACGGCAGATCGTCGGCAGTTCCGCCGCGAGATCACCCTCGGCTGCCATCGTGACCGCTGCTTCTATTGTCACTCTGCCGGAACGCAGCTCCTCAACGCCCGGCCGCCGCCCACACTCACGCGAAGCCCAGGATCTGTGGCGGGCACTTCTCCCGGACTTCCTCCCGAATTGACCCCGAGTGTTGCACCTGCGTTGCACGCAAGCCTGCCCCCCACGGGCCAACAACAAAGCCTTGCGTAACGCATTGTCACGCAAGGCTTTGCATCAACTGGGGAACTAGGATTCGAACCTAGACTAACTGATCCAGAGTCCCTTTCGACCCCCCCTACCGTATTATTCTTACTGATAACCGTAGTTACCTAACACTTGACGATTCAAGCCTTTGCGGTAAACTGCTTTTCTGTGCTACTACCGCGTTATACCCCTAGTTTCGGCTTTCTGGTAGCACCGGGGTAGCACCTTTAACCAACCCTTTGAACAACTGACTTGCGACGGGGGACGAACCTATGACGGGAGCACCGGGTAGCACGGCAGGTAGCACGCGGCGGTTCACGTTCTCCAAGACTCGGCTGGAATCGCTCCCTATTCCCGAGACAGGGCGAGTCTATCACTACGACGACAAGACGCCAGGGCTGGCCATGTGTGTGACGGCAACCGGGGCGAAGACGTTCTACCTGTACCGGAAGGTGAACCGCCGGCCCGTGAGGGTGCGGATCGGGCCCTTTCCGGGCCTCACGGTAGATCAAGCACGGACCCTGGCAGCAAGCCTCAATGTGTCGATTGCGGCTGGCCATGATCCGCAAGAGGCCAAGCAGGCCCGGCGGCGGGAGGCTACCTTCGGGGAGTTGTTCAAGCACTGGCTCGAAATTCACGCAAAGCCCTACCTGAAGACTTGGGACGAGTGGGAGAAAATCTG
>CAYSGY010000108.1:5523-12850 GCA_964430315.1 uncultured Planctomycetaceae bacterium | reverse complement strand
TGGAGAACAACCTCGTCTACAACGTCAAGACCGGCGGCTACCACCAGCACTACGGCAAGGAGAACGTGGTCCGCAACAACATCTTCGCCTTCAGCCGTGAAGGCCAGTTGCAGCGGTCCCGCGTGGAGAACCATCTCTCGTTTACCTTCGAGCGGAATATCGTCTATTGGAATGGCGGCGAACTCTTCCACGGGGGTTGGCGCGACGCGAACGTCAAGCTCCAGAATAACCTCTACTTCGACGCCTCGGGCGCCCCGGTGACGTTCGACGGGCTCACGCTGGCCCAGTGGCAGGCGTCGGGCAAGGACGCCGGATCGCTGGTGGCCGATCCGAAGTTCGTCGATGCGGCCAAGTACGACTTCCATCTCCAGCCCGACTCCCCGGCCCCGAAGATCGGCTTCCTGCCCTTCGATTTCAGCAAGGCGGGCGTGTATGGCGATCCGGCGTGGGTGAGACTCGCGGGCGACGTGAACTACCCACCGGTGCGATTCGCTCCCGAGCCCCCGCCCCCGCCGCCCTTGACGCTGCACGAGGATTTTGAAACGCCGGGCGGCGCCCCCGTGCGCGAGGCCCGGGTCTTTGTGGAGGGCAAAGGGGACCAGATCGTCGTGACCGACGAGACCGCGGCCGCCGGCAAACGCAGTCTTAAGGTGATCGACAACACGGACCTGCAACACGCTTTCAATCCGCACTTCTTCTTTGTGCCCGCGCACACGGAAGGCGTGACGAAGGTGGCCTTCGACCTCCGCGTGGGGCCGGGGGTGGTCTTCCATCACGAATGGCGCGACGACTCCGGCCCGTACCGCGTGGGGCCTTCCCTTCGGGTCCACCACGGCAAACTCATCGCCGCCGGCCGGGAGGTGATGGAGTTCCCCGAGAACACCTGGGTCCACTTCGAGATCTCGGCCGGTCTGGGGCCTCAATCGACCGGGACCTGGGACCTGGCCGTCACCGTGCCCGGCCCGGGTTCCTCCGCCCGAGTCGTGACGGCCCAGAAGGGACTCAAGAACGGAACCCCCGACTGGAAGAAACTCGACTGGCTCGGATTCTGTAGCATCGCCACCGAGAAGACGGTCTTCTATCTGGACAATCTCGAGCTGAGCAACTCGGCCGCGAAATAGTCGCCGTTGCGGAAACCGTAAAGTGGGACTGCGCTTCGCTTGTCCCACGCTACTTCGTGTCTGCGCTCCAGCAACAGGAACGAAGCAGGCGACTCAGTCGACGCCTTGCTGCCAGCTTCCGGTCTGAGGCACCATCGGCACGGCGGTTGTGTAGCCTTGGGGGGGATCGGTGTAGAGGGTCGGGGTGTAGACGATCTCGTTGTTGTCGTGGCACTTCACCGATCCGGTGATGGCCGTCGATTCTGCAAGGATGGCGCCGCGGACCAGGGCATCGTTGCCAAGATCCACGGTCCCGGTGACGTGAACCAGTCCTTGAATCTCGCTCGGGTACTGGTCGTACTTGTCGGAGTCGGTGGTTCCCTCGTAGGGGACGCCGGTCGGATTGTAGTTGGTGCTCTGGGTGCTTTCGGAGAGCGGCGTGTTCGCCGTCGTGTATTGCAGTGCGAGGTTGCCGTGAACGATGAGCGCCGGGTAATCGCTCCGGACGGGGTGGAGGAATACCTGGTCTTGCAGCGTCACGGTGCGGCCAGGACAGATGACTACCAGGGTCCCGTAGATCCGGGTCCGCTTGATGGTCAGGTCGTTGCTGGTGCGGATGACGTAGACGCCGTCGGCGTTCGCTGCGCCCCAGGGGTTGCGGCCCGGGCCCAGCGCCTGCTTGTTGATCGTGGTGCCGGGGCTGATCTCGGTCCCCTGGCTCGCGTACATCTCCGGCACGGTGGAGGCCGGAAACGCCTTGGCGGCAGCACCGAGGGTGAGCGTTCCGTTGACGTTTCCGACCGCCTCTGCGGCCGCCGCCTGGACGTTTCCGGTGATGGTGCCGGCGTTGTCGAGGTTCCCGTTCGTCGAGATCGTGGCGAACTTGGCCGTGAGGCGGTCGCCGCTATCGACGTGGATCTGCCCGCCCGTGTGGCAGGCACACGCCAACGCCGGCAGCGGCGTGGGCCTCGCCACGAGCGTCACCTGGAGGATCTGGCGCGCTTGCCCCTTCACGGCCGTCGCCTTCATGACCACCGGATCGTGCGGCCGGTTGGCGAGGTTGCCGTCGATCGGGTCGGTGACCTCCAGGGTGAACGTGCCCGAGCCGATCGCCTGGCCGGAGACCCAGACGCCGTTGGAGCGGTTCGTGCGCCAATTGGAATCCTGGCTGATCCACAGGCGTCCAAGTTCGATGGCCGACAGGGCGCCGAGCCGGGCCTCGGCCACCTCGTCCATCAGGTTGGCCGCGCGGGCCTGGACACGGACGGCCAGCAACGCCCCGAGGCCCATGGTGGCCACGATCGCCGTGACCGCCAGCACCGCCAGATACGCCAGGCCGCGACGGGCGGGTGGCATGCTCTCACGACGCGAAGCGTCGGGTGAGCATGGAAACCGCCAAGGCGGCGTCCATGCCGACCCGCGGCTGCGCCGCGTGACGGCATGCCACGCGGGCCGCGTGACGGCATGCCACGCGGCTGCAAGATACACCAGGCCGCGACGGGGGCACATCATGGGGCCTCCGTGCGGATGGCGGTCCGCGTGCAAACGGCGACGCCGTTGTGGCCGACCGCAACCGTGATGCGTTTGGCGCCCGTGTCCCACCCCACGATCCGGCTGGGATCCGAGGGATCCACCCAATCGACTGCGACCGTCCGTTGCCAGCCGGTCAGGTCGGGCATCGTCGCGCCGTCGGGGAACTCGGGCGGCGACTCGCTCCAGCCGTGGTAATCGTCGACGTCATCGAAGGCGGCCCTCGAAACAGACGACTCCCCCGATTCCAGACCGAATCGCGGAGTGGTATCGGGATCCTCGTAGGCCTTGGCGAGGACCTCGGCCATCAGCCCGTCGGCCAGCAGCCGCCCCGTGGCCTGCTCCGCGGAACGACACTGGGCCACCACCGACATGCCGACCGTGCGCATCGCCGCCACCAGGAGAATCCCGACCAGCGCGCACGAGACCGCGGCCTCCAAGAGGCTGAAGCCCCGGCGGGAGAAGGATGAAGGATGAGGGATGAGGGTTGAGGGATGAGGGATGAGGGATAAGGGTTGAGGGATGAAGGATGAGGGTTGAGGATTGAGGGATGCAGTAGGCCCACCTGTAGGGCGGACCGAGCAAAGCGAGGCCCGCCGACACCTCCTGAGTACCGAGTACCGAGTACTCAGTACTGCGTACTGCGTACTGCGTACTGTGTACTGTCTACTGCCTACTGCGTACTGCCTCCCGTTCATGGTCCGGTCACCTGGGGTTCGTTGACCACGCGGATCGAGGTCTGGATCCGCGCTCCGGCGTCGGGGCCGCTGCGGAGCGTACAACGGACGTCCGTGAGCAGGTCCTGATAGCGGACCGGATCGGGAGTGCTCACCTTGCCGTAGACGCAGTAGTTCATGTTCAGTCCGGACCGGACCGTCCAATTCGTTCCTCCGTTGGAGGAGCTGACGTAGTATCGGCTGGCCCCCGTCCCGCTGAACCCCTGAACCTGGACTTCACAGGTGCCGGAGGAACTGTTCCCGGTCAAGACCAGGCAGAGGGCGTTTCCCGGCAGAAGTCCGGCCACGTTGGAAAACGTGAATTCCTCCCATTGGTCGTACCAGCCCAGGTAGTACTCCATGACGGACTTTTCTTCGAGGACGAAGTCGCCGGGCACGGCCCCGTTGGCCAGACGCAGTTGGACCGCCGTGCGGCCCCAGGGCCAGTCGTGGTAGCCGAGTCGGATCCGAACGCGCGTCACTTTCCAACTCGTCGTGTTGGCCGGCAAGGTGGGCTGGAAGTACTGGGCGGAGAACGAGCTGTTGTTGACCGTCACGCTGGAGACGGCGTATTGGCTGTCGTTGCTGGCCAGGACCACTTCCGCGCCCTCGGAGTAGCTGGTGGGCAGGGCGACCTGGCGTTTGTCGTAGACGAGCTGGAACTCGCGGACGTCGCTTGCGACGGTCGCCGACGCGCCGCCGTTGATCCGGCGGAGCAGCGGGTCGCCGGACGCGCCGGACCAGACGTAGCGAATCGTCTCCGCAGCGCCGTCGCCGGTGCGGTCGGCCACGCTGAACGCGACTTCGGTGGCCCCGGCCGAAATGATCGATGTGGCATGGAAAAGGTCGGCCGCCAACAGGTCCGCCGCGCGACTCGAGGCAATCACCGCGGAGGGAACGCTCCCGGCCTCCGGCTGGGCCTTGCTTGCCAAAAGGATCGCGGAGCCCATCCCTGCCAAGAGGATCGTCATGATGGCGGCAGTGATCGTGACCTCGACGAGCGTCAGCCCGCGACGCAAAGTGCTCGGACGGACGGGCAGGGCCGGACCGTTCATCGGAAGCTCGCCATTCCCGTGCTGGAGTCGATCGTGACCGTTCGGACGAATTTCCCCGCCTGCACCACGAGGGTGCCCGACCGGTCGGGCACTCCGTAGCCGTTGTAGACCAACGTCGTGCCGCCGCCGAGATTCACCGCGCGGAACGCGACCTGATAGGGGGCCGCCTCCAGGTTCACCGCGTACGTTTCACCCGGTCGATCGGGGTCCTTCATCCCTACGATCTCGTAGCGGCTTCCTTGCGGCGGGACGAGGAAGGTCACCGTTTGGCTGCTGCTGGCGGCCTTGGCGCGGGCCTGGGCGGCGGCCAGGTCGGCGACAATCCTCCGTGCGGCCGCATCGACGCGGGCCTGCATGAGGTTGTCGGCGTACCGCGGCACGGCCACGGCCGCGACGATCCCGAGAATGAGGATCGCCACGACCAGTTCCACCGCCGTCACGCCGAGCCAAGTGGTTCGGTCTCTCCGAGACCGGGAATCCGCGTCACGGAGCGACGCGACCACGTGGCGCCCTGCGTTGGACTCACTCACCGTCGTGTCCCTCCTTTTTCCCCAGGCGGTGCCGGCGAGGGACCGGCGGACGGTACTCGTTCCAAAGGGCCCGGATTTCCGGGGCATTCCGGAGGAAGAGATCGACGACTCTCGGGTCCCATTGTGTGCCCGAGCCCTCGCGCAGGATCCTCTCGACCTTTTCCTCAGGCATCCCTTTGCGATACGGCCGGTCGCTGATCATCGCGTCGTAGGAGTCGGCCACGGCGAGGATGCGGGCAATGAGGGGGATCTCTTCGCCGGAGAGACCGTCGGGGTATCCGCCCCCGTCATACTGCTCGTGATGGTGCAAGATCCCTGGGACAAGATGCTTCAACGGGTCGAGGCCCTGGAGGATCGCCCAGCCGCGCTCCGGGTGTGGGCGGATTTGATTGAGTTCTTCGTCGGTAAGACGCCCCTCCTTCCGGAGCACGGCGTCGGGGACGCCCAGCTTGCCCAGGTCGTGGAGGAGGCCCGCGAGGTAGACGTGCTCGCACTGGTCCTCCGGGAGCCCCAGTCCCCGCGCAACGTACCGGGCCACCATCGCCACCCGCTCGCTGTGGCCGCAAGTGTACGGGTCCTTGGCGTCGATCGCCGACACCATCGCCCGCACAATGCCAAGCAGCAACGACTCCCTCTCGCGGAACAACTCCACGTTGTGGGCGTGCGTGGCGAGCGTCGAGGCGACCGAGGTCAGCAGCCCGGCCTCGACGGTGCCGAATTCAAACTGGCTCAAGCCGAAAAGGGGATCGTCGGGAACACAGTCTTCCTGGTGCGAGTGATTGATGGCCACCAGCCAGCCGAACAGCCGTGGACCCCGGGCCACCGCGACGACCATGAATTTGCGGACCCCTGGGAAGTCGGCCGCGCGCGGATCCTTATGGAAGTGGTTCACCACGAGCGGCTGCTCGCGGGCGTCGGCGGCGAATTCGTGAGTGAACCGCCGGCATGCCGTGTCGCTGAGGCGTTCAGGTCCCACCCAAAGGACCGGCCGCCCGACGCCCGCCGCTTCGCCCCTCTCACTCCCGGGCGAGGCGTCGATCAGCACCAGGGACTCCGCGTGGATCACCGCGGCCAGGTGCGGCAACACCGCTTCGGCCACGTGCCATGTCCCCAGCGACGCTTCCGACACGTCGAGGTGCTCCGCGAGCTTGCGCAGGAAGGCGAGCTCCTCGTAGTCGCTGCCGATCTGCGCTGCGCACACGTCCATGTCGTCGCGGTACTGTCGGAGTTGCTGCTGGAGATAGAAGTTGCCCAACGACAGACGTCCCAGCTTCAGGGCCAGGCCTGCCCGCGAGTCCTCGATGCTCGCCGTGGCCGCCAGGCGGCGGTCGCCGACCTTGCCCAGCGGCAGGCCGATGCGCGAAGTCGTCCCGTCTTGCGTCACAAGGACCGGCTCCGTGGCAGACCGCAGTTGCGACTCCAGGGGCTCCGCCAGCGCCATGGCGGGGCGATCGACCGCAGGCGATTCGGCGCCGGCGGGTACGGCGTTCCATCCCCCCGTCCCGGGCTCCAGCGTCCAGAAGTCGAGCGTGTCGCCAAAAGCCGGACCGAGAGCCCCGCTGGCCGTCCGGACCAACTCGACCAGGTCCGCATCGCTCGCACACAACGCCGTCGCAGTCAAGAAGTCTGCCATGATTACGGGACGGCCCTGCCAGGCCGTTGCTTCTTGTGAAACGGCCGGGAAGGGCCGTCCTTCGGACTTGGGTGAGTTGTCTTCTTATGGTTCCTAACGGCTGTAACGACCCGGTCCCTCAGGGAACCATAGCTTACGGAACCGGAGTGGCCCGGATCCCTCTTGGTCCGTTCCCGGGGGACTGTCCCCCTCGACCAAGGCGAAGGAACCGGAGGCCCGCACAATTTCTGGACGCCTCGTTTGCATCCCGCTCAGGTTGACCTAGAGTTTTTGGACCCCCCGCTGGAAACGCCCGGCGTTCCGGCAGGGGGCGGTTCAACACCATCACGACCGTTGCACGCCCGGCCGAGGCCATGCACAACCTTCCGTCACAGCGATGAAACGCCGAACACGACCGCAGGACGTCTGCGGTCGCGCCCGACGAAGCGACGGTCCACCTCCAGTCTAACGGGAGTCCAAGAATGTCGCGTCGAACTGGTTTCACTTTGGTCGAACTGGTTGTGGTGATCATGATCCTCGGGATCCTGGCGGCCGTGGCCGTGCCGAAGCTCATCAACGCCACCGCCTCGGCCACCGACAACTCGCTGAAGCACACGATCCACGTCGTGCGAAACGCCATCGAGATGTATGCCGCGCAGCACAACAGTGCCCTGCCCGGCGCCGACGGTACGGAGGCCACCTTCCTCAGCGACCTGAAACCCTACTTGCAGAACGGCGTGTTCCCGACGTGCCCGCTCGGCAAGAAGGACACCTCGGTCAGCGT
>CAYSGY010000108.1:0-5513 GCA_964430315.1 uncultured Planctomycetaceae bacterium | reverse complement strand
TGGAAGCACGAGCTGGATGTACAACAAGAAGGACGGACGGTTCATTTTCAACTCGACCGCCACCTGCGCCGACGGCAGTACGACCTACGACAAGTTCTGATAGCCTGCTAGGCGAGATATTGAACCACCCTGAAGACGTACTTCCGCCCGGATGTCAGACATTAACGATTGCAGAATTTGCATCGAGCATGCCGATAATGCGGCGGCGGTGGTTTGGTGTGACTGCGAAGAGATTGCCGGAGAATGTACTCTAGCGAGGGGAATACCCTCCTGGAACCTATGAGTGATATCCCCTCGCTGGAAGTACGAAAGGTCCTGGTTGCCGAGGACAATCCGGCTTTAGCTGCTGTGATGCGATTCCACCTGGAGCGCGCCGCGCTTCAGGTGGATGTCGCGCGCGACGGCCTTGAGGCGTGGGAGCGACTGCAACGAGAGAACTATGCCCTGGTCATTACCGATCAGCAGATGCCTCACTTGTCGGGCTGCGACCTCTGCCGGCGGATGCGGCAGGATCCCCGTTTGGCCGACACGCCCGTTCTCTTGGTCACGGCCAAGAGGCTGGAGTTGGAGTCGTCGAGGATCCAAGAGGAGCTTGGGGTACGCGAGGTGCTGCCCAAGCCTTTTAGCGTTCTAGGGTTGATGGAGGCGGTTAACAGCGGGCTGGGTTTGGCGACAGGTTCCGGAGCACAACCGTGAGCGGAGCTGCCGGAATCGGGACGGCCGTCGCGGCCCCATCCGCCATCGTGCGGGAAGAACAGGATGCCTGGGAAGTCTTCTCACCTCGAATTGCCTCGCCGCGTCACCGCGTACTACTTGGTATTCGGTCTGGCGGCGATCGCCTGGCTCACGATCGGCGTGGTCGTGGTGGCCCGGTCGATCGTCAGTCTGCACGCCGAGAGCACGTGCTTGTCGGACCTCGGGTCGGCGGCGGGGGTGCTTGTAGCCGAATACAACGATGGAGGGGCCTCGCGTTTGCAGCCGTTCGTCGATCGAATCGGCGCCATGAAGAGCTACGCCTACTGCGCGGTGGCTGACCCCTCGGGCAGCTTCCTTGCCCATAGCCGTCACGATCTCGTCGGGCAGAAGGCCGGCGAACCGACCGGGGCGGTCGTCCAATGGGGTGACGTCGTGCGGGTCCGCTTCGTCGACAGCGACTCGCGGGTCCTTCGGGAGTATCGCACGCCGGTTCGCGCGGCGGGCAAGCCGCTCGGCACGCTTCTGGTTGCCGTGGTGGAGCCTGGCCTGTGGGGAATCGTCACGGCCGTGGCCTCGCACGCCCCGGCGGCCATCCTCGGACCGCTCCTTTTGATGTTTCTTGGGATCTGCGTTCTCCAGCGAACGGTCCGTCCCTTGACGGAAATCGAACACCAGCTCGACGACGTGGCGGCCGCCCCTTCGCCGGCCGAGGTCGAGTTGAAGCCCGTCACGGCAGCGAGCACCGCGGCGGCGGGCTGGAACCGGCTGGCGGAGCAATACGGCCTGGCGCGAAAGACCGGGGCAGTCGAGTCCCGCCTCTCGGCCGCGTTGGAGGGATTCCGCCAGCGCAAGGCGGACCAGATCCTCAACAGTCTCCCGGAGGGCATCGTCCTGACCGACGACCAAGGCAAGCTCACGTTCGCCAACCAGGCGGCCGGAGCCCTCCTTGGGACGCCCGGCGACCGGGGCGCCCTGAACGGGAAGACCATGGAAGACCTCCTGGGGCTTGACGCCGGAAACGAGACCGGCAAGGCCTTCCTCGATTCCGACTCGCGGGCGAGGACCGTCGTGGCCGAGTTGAACGGCTCGGGCGACAGGTCGCAAGGCGTGTTGCGCGTCGCAAGGCATCCGCTTCGCGGCGCCAACGGGAGCCCCGGGGCCGGCCACGTCTGGAGCCTCCGTGACGTCACTCAGCAGAAGCTGGCCGAACAGATGCGCAACCAATTCGTCAACTCGGCCACCCACGAACTCCGCACCCCGCTGGCCAACATCAAGGCCTATGCCGAGACGCTCACCCTGAGCGACATGCTCGACGTGGAGCAGCAGAAGCAGTTCTGCAACACGATCAACAGCGAGGCGACCCGCCTGGCCCGGCTCATCGACGACCTGTTGAGCATCAGCAGCATGGAGGTCGGGGCCCTGTCGCTGACGCGGCAGGAGACCGACACCGAGCGGCTCTTCCACGAGGTGGTCGAAAAGGTCCGCCCGCAGATGGCGCAGAGGAACATCACGCTGCGCAGCTCCCTGCCGGAGAAGTTCCCGAAAATGCGTGTGGACAAAGACAAGATCATGGGCACGCTGGTCAATCTGCTGGGAAACGCGGCGAAGTACACGCCGGAAGGCGGCCAGGTCCAGTTCAAGGTCCAGGTGAAGCAGGACGTGGTGCAGATCGACGTGGAGGATACGGGCTTCGGGATCTCCGCCGAGGAGTTGCCCAAGGTCTTCGACAAGTTCTTCCGCAGTTCCGATCCGCGCGTCCGGCAGCAGACGGGAAGCGGACTGGGCCTGTCGCTGGTGCAGGAGGTGGTGCGTCTGCACGGCGGGAAACTGGGCGTGCAAAGCGAATTGAACAAGGGAACGCGGTTCACCGTGACGCTGCCGCTGGCGTGAGGGATTAGGGATGTTCGAGCGAGCCAAGCAGGGTGCGGTCGACGTGGTGCGGGGCGACGATCCGCTCAGCGTCGATTTCGTCCCCCGCGTGCTGCAACTCCTCCAGGAGTGCGGCGCGCACGGGCAGCCGCGCGCGGTGCTGGACCTCCAGGGAGTCCCGCTCATCGACAGCGCGGGCCTGGAGATGCTGCTGGACGTCCAGGAGGACTTCCAGCGACGCGGCGGGACCTTGAAGCTGGCGGTTTCCGGTTCGCTGTGTCGTGAGATCCTTTCGGTCACCGGCGTCGGGGGGCATTTTGAGATCTACCCCGAGGCGGCATCGGCCGTAGGCAGTTTCGTACAATGACGAGTTTTCAGGTCAGCCCGGCGCCGACTCCCGCGGAGGCAGCGTTTCTCTCGCGGCGTTCGGCGTCGTCGTCGGGATCCTCCCGGCTGGGCGAAGAACTCGTCGGCGCGAGCCTGATCACCTCCGAGGACCTCGATAACGCCCTTCAGAAACAGAGCCGCTCGAAGTCGAAGCTGGGCGAGGCCCTCGTGGAACTCGGCGTGGTGTCGGAGGACGAGATCCTCCCCCACCTCCAGCGGCACCTGAGCCTGCCGGCCACGAAGCTCCGCGAGGGGATGATCGACCCGCTCGTCGTCCGGCGGATCCCGCGGGCCAAGGCCGAGGCCTTCTGCGCCGTGGCCATGTTCAAGGTCCGCGACACGCTCAGCGTCGCGATGGGCGACCCGCAGAACCTCCTCCAGATCGACGACCTGGAGTGTGTCACCGGCCTGAAGATCCGCCCGGTCTTCGCGCTGCGCTCGAGCATCCAGAAGATGATCCAGCGATGCTACGAGGACGGCTTCCAGGTCGACGCGGTGACGGCCGACCTCGACGAGAACGCCGTTGAGTTGGGCGAAGACCTCGGCAACATGGAAATCGACTCCGTGGAGTCGATGGTCGACGGCAGCCCGATCATCAATCTCGTGAACTACATCATCCTCCAGGCGATCCGCCAGGGGGCGAGCGACATCCACATCGAGCCCAGCCGGCACTACGGCGTGGTGCGATTCCGCGTCGACGGCCTCTTGCGCGAAGTGCTCCGCCCGCGGCGCGACATCTACCCGGCGATCGTCTCCCGCGTGAAGGTGATGGCCAAGATGGACATCGCGGAGCACCGTCTGCCGCAGGACGGGCGCCTCCACGTGGTGGTCGAGGGACGCGAGATCGACCTGCGGGTTTCCACCCTGCCCACGGTCCTCGGGGAGAAGGTGGTGATGCGCGTGCTCGACCGCCGCCGCGTGACCTTCAACCTCGATCTGCTGGGCCTTCCGCCCGAACTCCTGGCCCGGCTCAAGGAGTTGCTCGCCAAGCCCCACGGACTGCTGCTGGTGACGGGGCCGACCGGGAGCGGCAAGACCACGACGCTTTACTCCGCCCTGGAACTGATCAAGTCGGTCCACCGCAACATCATCACGGTCGAGGACCCGGTCGAATATCAACTGGAACAGATCAACCAGGTGCCGATCGACGACGCCACCTCGCTCACGTTCGCCAACGCGCTCCGCGCGATCCTCCGGCAGGACCCGGACGTCATCATGGTCGGCGAGATCCGCGACGGGGAGACGGCCCAGATGGCGGTCCAGGCAGCCTTGACCGGGCACCTGGTCCTCAGCACGCTGCACACCAACGACAGCGCCGGCGCCGTGACCCGCCTGATCGATATGGGCGTGGCGCCCTACAAGGTGGCCGCGTCGCTCGTCGGCGTGATGGCCCAGCGCCTGGTCCGCACGATCTGCCCGCATTGCCGGGCCACGTACTATCCGTCGAGCGAGCTTCTGGCGAGTATCCACTACCAGGGCGACACGCGGCGTCCGTTCGCTCGCGGCGAGGGATGCCCGAAGTGCCACGACACCGGCTTCCTGGGCCGACTCGGGATCTACGAGGTCCTTTGCGGCGCCCCGGAGTTCCGCCAACTCATCGTCCGCGATGCCGGCGTGGACCAGATCCGCGAGTGGTACCGGAGCCAAGGGGGGCAAACACTATTCGAGCAGGGGATCCGCCTGGCAGAGAAGGAGCAGACGAGCCTCGATGAAGTCATGCGTGTAGCGTTCTTTGAATAGGGGCGAGGGATTGGGGATTGGGGATTAGGGAGTCGAGACTGGGGATGAAAGGTAGGAGCGTTGGAATCTGCATCGTTGCCAAGCCGTGCTTGGAACTCCGTGGACCGGCGGAGAATATTCTGACTTCGCTATTCCTTATTCAGTATTCAGTATTCATTCAGTATTCAATATTCGTTCCCGTTCGCTCCGGCCGGCAACGGTGAGGTCATCCGTCGATGCGTTTTGCCTATACGGCCAAGTCGATTCGCGGTGAGACGGCCAGCGGCGTGCTGGTGGCCGATTCGCTCGTGCTGGCGCAGAAGCAGCTTCGCCAGCAGGGGTTGTTCCCGACCGTGCTCGCACCGGCAGGCGAAAAGGACGGGAGCGCGGGACGCGCCGGGCGTGGGTTCGACCGTCGGCGAGTCTCCCAGAAGGAGCTGATGGCCTTCACGTCACAACTGGCGATCATGTCGAAGGCGGGCATCGACATTGCCGGGGCGATTCAATCGCTGGCCCGCCAGTGCCGCAACCCGGCCATGAAATCGACGCTCGAGGCCGTCCACCAGGACATCCTCTCCGGAAAATCGCTGTCGGTGGCCATGAAGAGCCACGACCGGGTCTTCAACGGCGCCTACGTCGCCAGCATGGCGGCGGGGGAAGCGTCGGGCCGGTTGCCCGACGTGCTGGAACGTCTGGCCGCCATGCAACGCTCCGAGGCCCGCCAGCGGAGCACGCGCCGGGCCCTGCTGGCCTATCCGATCGTGCTGTCGAGCGTCTCCGGGCTGGTGATCCTCGCCCTGATGTTCTTCGTACTGCCCCAGTTCGCGGGCGTGTTCGAACGG
>CAYSGY010000107.1:4760-12930 GCA_964430315.1 uncultured Planctomycetaceae bacterium | reverse complement strand
GGCCTGGGGCTGTGGACCAGCCGCGCCTCGTTGGGGCAGGTGGGCCCGGCGGACACGCCCACGGCGCTGCCGCCGCCCACGGCGGTCACCCCGGGCAGCGGCCAGCCGCCGGAAGCCGGCGTCCTGGAGAACGGGTGGTCCTGCGGATACGAATCGGGGGCTGCCTGGCACGCGACGAAACAGGTGGGCACGGTTGGCCTCCTCGTCGCTCACCAGGACGCTCCCATCGGGCGCCACGGCGATCGCCACCACCTGGCCGACGAACGTCTCCGGTCCGCCGAACGAACCGAGTCGGGCGCCGGACGCGGGATCGAAGATCTGCACGCGGTGGTTGTCCGCGTCGGTGGCCAGGGGCAGACCGTCGGCTGTGAAGGCGAGCCCGTCCGGCGGATTGACGGCCTGCGGCGCAGCGTCCGCCCTTCCCGTTCCGAACACACGCCAAGCCTTCACCGGAAGCTCCGGGGCCGGCGCGGCCTGGTGAGCGGGCACATGGTCGCCCACGGCCGCCGACGCCGGCCCCTTCTGCCATTCGGCAGACAACGCGCCCGTTGCAGCAGACATCGACGCCAACACCGCCAAGCATCCGACGGCGCGATTCATGGCTCACCTTTCCGGATTGTCCCGCCGGGACTGACTGGTGGAGTCACCCTTGGACGCCATCCATAAGCATAGCTTAGATGCGTCTCCAGCCGCCGGGTTCGGTCGGGCCGCGAGGGAATTGCCGCCGGCGAGGTCTATGACGGTTTTGGCGGCGGACTCCACGGGCCATTGACAGCGATCCTCGCGGCGATAGACAATTGGGGCGTCCCCAACCTGGAGCGGTTCCAGGCACACCCCACGAAAGTCCCGCCTTCCCAAGCAAGGGAGAACGCACCATGAAGCGCAAGTCGCAGTCGCCGCGTCCGGAGCCGGAGCAACCCTCGCGTCGTGAGTTTCTGAGTCTGGGCGGCAAGGTCGCCGCCGGTTCCGCGTTGGCGGGGATGGCGATCCCGCACGTCCACGCCGCGGAGGACAACACGATCCGGCTGGCGCTGATCGGCTGCGGCGGGCGCGGGAGCGGGGCGGCGGTCAACGCCTTCGAGGCCACGGGCGGCCCGGTCAAGCTGGTGGCGATGGGCGACATCTTCGAGAAGCGGATGAATACCTCCCACAAGATCCTCAGCCAGCAGCACCCCGACAAGGTCGACTGCCCGCCCGAGCGCCGGTTCACCGGCTTCGACGCCTACAAGGCCGCGATCGACTGCCTCCGGCCCGGCGACGTCGCCATGCTCTGCGGCTACGCCGGCTTCCGCCCCTACCAGCTCGAATACGCCGTGCAGAAGGGGATCAACGTCTTCATGGAGAAATCGTTCGCCAGCGATCCGGTCGGCGCCCGCAAGGTGATCGAGGCCGGCGAGGCGGCCGAGAAGAAGAACCTGAAGATCGCCGCGGGACTGATGTGCCGCCACTCCGTCAACCGCCAGGAGCTGATCAAACGGATCCGCGACGGGGAGATGGGCCAGATCCAGTTGATCCGCGCCTACCGGATGCACGGCACCATCGCCATGGGTCCGAAGCCCGCCGACGAACAGGAACTCTTCTTCCAGATCCGCAACTTCGTCTATTTCTACTGGGTCTCGGGCGGCCTCTGGGCCGAAATGGACATCCACCAGATCGACGAGATCTGCTGGCTGAAGGACATGTGGCCGGTCACGGCCCACGGCATCGGCGGCCGGGTGGCCAACAGCACCGACCACAGCCAGAACCTCGACAGCTACTCCGTCGAGTGGACCTTCCCCGACGGCACCAAGGCCTACGACGTGGTCCGCTACATCAGCAAATGCCACAACCAGTTCGACACGTTCGTCCACGGCACGAAGTGCGCCGCCCAGTTCTCCGGCGACATCCACGCCGGGACGGTCCACACCTACAAGGACCAGCGCTGCGCGCCGGACAACATCGCCTGGAAGGCGCCCAAGGAGAAGTACACGCCCTGGCAAGCCGAGTGGAACGTGCTCCTGGAAGCGATCCGCAAGGACAAGAAGCACAACGAGGCGAAGCGGGCCGCCATGTCGAATATTGCCGACATGATGGGCCGCGCGGCCGTGAATTCCGGGCAGATCATCACCTGGGACCAGGTGATGAACTCCAAGTTCCAGTGGTGCCCGTACATCTCCACGATGACCCCGGACAGCCCGCCGCCCGTGAAGGCCGACGCCCGCGGCTTCTATCCCGTCCCCGTCCCGGGCCAATGGTCGGAGGTCTGACCGGCAGCAAACCGCAGTAAACCGAAGAAGAAGCCCACGGGCTGCGGCCCGTGGGTTTCTTGGGAAAACGGAACGAACGGAACGAACGGAACGCGAAAGCGCGAAAACCAAGGGGCAACGTCCCGAGGCTGGCCGCCGGCCCCGGCCGTTTCTTTCGCGTTTTCGTTCTTTCGCGTTTTCGTGATTCTTCTGGAGAATTCCCCTATGCTCCGCCGACAGTTGTTCCACCTCGGACTTGTGGCCGTCCTCGCTCCCAAGATCGTTGCCGCGGCCGAGCCGAAGGTCCTCTTTGAAAAGCAGTCGCCGTACAACACGGTCGTGGTCACGGAGGACGAGCAGGGCCTGCGCACGTTGATGTTCGAGCGGGGCGGGGCCCGGCAGAGCGTGGTGAAGCCCGGCGACCCGGACCACATCGAGCTGGCCTACGCCCGCGTCATGCCGGTGGGCCTGGCCCTGGTCAAGGCCCCGGAGCGGATCCTGATCGTCGGGCTGGGCGGCGGCACGATCCCGAACTTCCTCCACAAGCACTACCCGCAGGCCAGGATCGACGTCGTCGACATCGATCCGGTCGTCGTCGAGGCGGCCAAGAAGTTCTTCAACTTCCGCGAGGACGCCAACCTCCGGGCCTACGTGGCCGACGGGCGGCGGTTCATCGAGGACTGCCGCGAACCCTACGACGCGATCCTTCTCGATGCCTTCGGCAGCGACAGCATCCCCTACCACCTGGCCACGCAGGAGTTCCTCCGGGCGGTCCGCGCGGCCGTGCGCCCGAAGGGTATCGTGCTGGCCAACGTCTGGAGCAGCGGCGCGAATCCCCTTTACGCGTCGATGGTCCGGACCTACCAGGACGTGTTCGACGATCTCTACATCATCGACGTCTTCAGCACGGGCAACCGGATCCTCATGGCCCTTCCGCGCAAGGAGCCGATCCAGGCGGACGACCTCGTGCAGAAGGCCCGGACCCTCTCCCAACAGCGACGCTTCCCGTTCGACCTGGGCGAACCGACGGCCCAAGGCTTTCGCAGTCCGGGCACGGAGGAGACCGGCGGCGAAGTCCTTAAGGACAAGAAGCCGGCCAGGAAGGCCGGGTAGGTGACCTTGAAGGATTCTTGGAGACCACAGCGCGGACTATCCCGCCACGGGGATGTTCAGCTCGGCCAGCGTCTTACGGAGCCAGGCCAGGGAGCGTTCGATCATCGGGCCGGCCTGGCCTTCGCATTCCATGCTTAGCGCGCCCTGGTAGCCGTGGTCGCGCAGGAGGGCGAGGCATTTCTTGATGTTTTCGGCGTTCACGCCCTCGCCTAAGGCGCAGTGGCTCACCGCGATGCCGGCCTGCTTGCCCCGCGTGGCCGCCGCGAGCGTTTCCGATACGTCCTTCACGTGGACGTGGCTCACGCGGTCGACGAAAGGCTTGAGGAACTCGACCGGGTCCTGCCCGGCGATGTACGTGTTGCCGGTGTCCATGTTCATGCGGAGGTACGGACTCGTGCAGAAATCGAGCATCCGGGCCATGAAGTCGGGCTTCGTCGTGAAGTAGCCGTGCGGCTCGATGTTCAGCGTGATCCGGTGGGCCTCGGCGATCTCCACGATCTGCTCGTAGCTGCGTTTCATCTGGTCCATGGCGTCGGCGTCACTGACGCCTTGGGGGGCGTGGAGGCCGTCGGTCGTATCGACGCAGGGGCACCCGATCTGCGCGGCCCACTGAATGCTCTTGATGACATAAGGCACGCCGCGCATCGGGGCGTCCTGGTTCGAGAGCGGATAGGCCGCGTCGACCTGCGAGAACTGCACGCCGTGGGCCTCCATTTTCCTCCGCAGGAGCACCGGGTCTTCGTAGAGGGCCGTGTGCGGGAAGTAGCCGAGGCCGTGGATCCAGCTCACCCCGTCGATCAGCCCGCACTCGATGTAGTGGACCTCGTTGCGCTGGGCCCACTCCAGGCACTTGTCGAAACTGAAGAAGGCGGAGTTGAACGCGTCGGTGTGAAACCCGATCTTCATGGTACGGTCCCTCTTGTGGAGTTCCTTGCGGTCCGGCTCGGGTCCGCGCTCGATACCCGGCGCCTCGACATCCAGACCGTCTTCGTTTTCGCGGGCTGCGGCGCGGACTTGAAGCACATGCTGGCGCCTGAGCCGATCCGACCGGCGGTCCCGCATGGCGGCCTCCTCGTTAGACTGTGTCCCAAAGCAAGTAGCACAGGCTTCCAGCCTGTCGCAGCACAGCCAGGATGGCTGTGCTACCAAACGCTCGGCGGGGTCGGAGACCCGCGCCGAGCGCACAAGCCCCACGCCGAGCGCGGGATGGTTTTCTACTTCGACCCGGACTTGGCCTGGTCGAGAAGCTGCGTCGCGCGGGCGCCGGGATTTCCCCGGACGCCGGCGTCGAGGACTTTCTGCATGGCGGCGGCCACGGCCTTCGCGTCGCCCGCGCCGAGTTTCGGCGCGATCTTCACCGCCGCCTGGGCGGCGGCGTTCTTCAGGCCCGGCTTGTCGAGGTAGGCAACGGCGATCTCGAGGGTCTCGACCGATGGGATGCGCGTCAAGACGTCGAGGGCGAGTTGCTTCTCGTCGTTCCGCTTGGCAACTTCCATGGCAATGCGGAACATTTCGAGCCGCTTCTCCGTCGGGAGCTGGAGCTGCCGCGCAATGCGGATGTAGCCGCGAAGGGCGCGGATCTGGTACTTCGCGTCCGGGTCGTCCTTGGCGATCGCCAGCAGGGCCGGGGCCGCGTCGGCGTTGACCCAGTTGCCGAGCACGCGGGTCGCCTCGTCCTTGATCGCCGCATCGCCCGACTTGGCGCCGGCCACGATCGTCTCCAGCGCCTTGGCCCCGCTGATCTTGCCGAGCAATTCCATCAGGAACGTCCGGTTGGCGCCCGAGGTCCCTTCGAGGCACTTAGCGATTTGAGCGGCGCATCCATCCGGGTCGCTCATGCGCAGGGCGGCCGTCTGGAGGGCTTGCTGGGCCGTGGCAGTCTCCGCAGGGCCCGCGCCGGCAAGGGCACGGGTGGTCAGGAGGCCCAGGTCCTTCAGCTCAACGAGCTGCGCCATCGCGGCCAGGGCGGCAATCCGGACCGGTTCGTTGCCGTCCCCCAACGCTGCGCGGACCGCCGGCTCGGCCGCCAAGATTCGACGGGCACCGACAAGCTCCAGCAGCACGGCCTTCGCCTTGGCATCGGCGCCGGCCAGCGTCGAGGCGACGGCGGCGTCGACCGACGGGCCCGCCAGATTCTTGAGACCTTCTTTGGCCGCCGCGGCGACCTCGCCTTCACCGAGAGCGGCGTCGAGGAGGATTCCCGCGGCCGAGGCGTCGCCGTGCTTGGCCAGCACGCAAACCGCCGCCTCGCGCACGGCGGCCGAGGGGCTCTTCGTGGCCGCGAGGATCACGGGCATGGGGGCCGGCTCCTTTCGCTCTCCCAGGGCGAGGAGCAGAAGGGCCTGCCGGTCTCCCGGGAGTTTTTCGAGCTCGCCGGCCACAGCGGCAGTCACCTCGGCGCCGGAGGTGCGGCGAGCCAGGGCGAGGCCGAGATTGAAGAAGTCCTTATCCGGGGAGCGTAGGTTCTCGAGGATGAGGTTCGCCGCGCCGCTCCCGGCGATCCGGACCTGACCGTCGATCGCCGCGATCTTGACGTACTTCGGCGCACCGGAGGCGCGGACCGCCAGGTACAACGCGAGGGCCTCGTCGGGCTTGCCCGCGGCCGCAAGGCTTTCAGCGCAGGCGAGGCATCCGTCGGCGAGACAGTTCCTCACGGGCGTGTCCTTGGCGACCCACTCCTTGAGCACGGCGGCGGCCTCGACCGTGCCGATTCGGCCTAGGGCGCCCGCCGCGGCCGACGCCACCGGGGCGTCGGGATTGCTGAGGAAGCCCTTGAGGAGGCCGACCGCCTTGGCGTCCTTGCGCTGGCCGATCGAGTCGATCACGCCGACGAGCTGGCGGCCCTGGAGGTTCGCCGTCGCCGCGCGGAGGGCGTCCTCGACCGCCGGATCGGGAATTCCTTCGAGTCCGAACCGGGCGTAGAGGTTGAGCTTCTCGTCAGGCAGCAGGGCGGCGAGGGCGGCAGTTGCGTCCTTCGTGCCGACGACCGCCAGGCGCTGACACGCCTTGGCCTTGTCGAAGAGACTCGCCCCGGGGTCCTTCAGGATCTCGACGAGCTTCTCGGCCGGCAGGGCCATGATTTCCTTCGAGTTGGTCTGGGCCCACGCCGCCAGCGGCGCGGCCAGAACGAACAACAGCATCGCAATCACGACGTATCGGAATCGGTGCATTTCAACAGTCTCCTGAATACTCGTTCTTTCCGTCAACCAGACTTCCGAAGTCTCGAAGACTTCGGAAGTCTCGGTACTGCATTCATCATTCATCATTTCGCATTCATCATTTCCTCAAATCCGCCACGGGTCGCGCAGGGCCCGGGACCGCATCCGGTTCGCCTCCTCGTCGCCGACGAACTCCGCCTTGACCGGGTCGAGCTGGAGCGGACGCCCGAGCTGCCAGGCGATGTAGGCCGCATGGCAGATGATGTGGCTGCGGGCGACGACTTCGGCGTTCGAGTGGGCGGGCCGGCGGGTCTTGATCGACTCGAGGAAGTTCTTGATGTGGCTCACCGCCGAGGTACCGACCTCGGTGAACTGCTTCTGCTCGGCGCGGAGCCGGCCGGACGAGAACTCCAGGCGGCCGCTGTCGCCGGTCTCGACCCAACCGTCTTCGCCTTCGTAGCGGGCGCTGCACGTGCCGAGGCCCATCCAGCCGTCGTCGCGCATGACGAGCTTCAGGCCGTCGTCGTAGGTGGCAATGCAGCCGCTCGGGGTCGGCTCGTAATGGATGGGCATCTTCTGATCGTTCGTGGCCGCCCAGTTGCAGAGGTCCACCGTGTGGGCCCCCCATTCCAGAATCCCGCCGCCGTGGAAATCGAAGAAGCCCCGCCACCGCCCGGCCACGTACTGGCTGTTGTACGGACGCCACGGGCAGGGGCCGAGCCAGAGGTCCCAATCGCACTCTTCCTTGGGAGGCTCGGGCTCGGCGGGGACCCAGTCGTGGGTGACGCCCGGGTGGAGCGTGTTGGCGTGGACGGCGGTGAGCTTGCCGAGCTTGCCGCTGTGGCACAGGTCGGCGGCGAAGAGGAAGTTGCTGATGCTCCGCCGCTGCGTGCCGGCCTGGTAGATGCGGCCGTAGCGACGGTACGTGTCGGCCAGCGCCAGGCTCTCGGCGATCGTCATCGTCGAGGGTTTCTCGCAGTAGACGTCCTTGCCGGCCTTGGCCGCGCAGATCGAGGCCATCGTGTGCCAGCGGTCGCCGGTGGCGATCAGCACGGCGTCGATGTCCTCGCGCGGGAGCATTTCCCGGAAGTCGCGATAGGCAGCCACGCCCGGGCCGTATTTCTTCTCGGTCCGTGCCTTGACGCCCTCGCGGCGGCTCTTCTGCGGGTCGGCAATGGCAACGAACTGAATGACCGGCTCCTCCATGAAGCAGCCGAGGTCGTAACCGCCTCGCCCGCCGATCCCCAACCCGGCCAACGTAACCCGCTCGTTGGCCGCCACGGCCCCGTCTTTTCCGAGCACGGCGCCGGGGACAAACACCGGGGCAGCGAGAACCGCGCCGGCCTTCGCGGCGCCGGCCAGGAGCTGCCGCCGCGTTAATTTCGATCGTTCATAAGGCATAGTGCTTCTCCTTGGGGTAACCAGCAGGCGAATCACGAAAGCACGAGATCACGAAAACACGAAAGGACGAAGACACGAAAGAGGCGGTGGGGCTGCCTCGGGAGGTCATCCTTACTTGTTCGTGCTTTCCCCCTTTCGTGCTTTCGTGATTCCCCGCTTGTGATGCCTGGGACGCTACTTGGCTTGGTTGCTTGCTTCTTGCGGTAACGAGCAAGGGAATCACGAAAACACGAAAGGACGAAGACACGAAAGAGGCGGTGGGGCTGCCTCGGG
>CAYSGY010000107.1:0-4660 GCA_964430315.1 uncultured Planctomycetaceae bacterium | reverse complement strand
AGGTCATCCTTACTTGTTCGTGCTTTCCCCCTTTCGTGCTTTCGTGATTCCCTGCTTGTGATGCCTGGGGCGCTACTGGGCTTGCTTCTTCGCTTGATCGAGCGCCGCCTTGGCGCGGCGCACGACCTCGGCGCTACTCGCAAGCCGGGCCACCTCTGCAAGCGGCCCGATCAACTCAGACGCCGCCTGCTTCGCATTTTGACCTCTCAGCAAGCTCTCGGCAACCGACACGAGGGCTGCGGCCGCCTCTTCCCGCATTTCCGGTTCGTTGAGACACGGCATGGCTAGGCGGATTGCCTCGGACGAGGGGATTCCGCCCAACGCCGTGAGGAACAGCCGTTTTTCCTCGGATTTCTGGATCATCCCCGCGGCGGTCCGGCAGATTGCCAGCCGCTGTTCCACAGACAGGCCCGGCCGCGTAGCCCAGACGAGGTAGCCGGGAAGCACCGCCAGACTCTCGCATGCCGCGTGTGCCAACTCCGGGTCGGGGTCGTCGAGGAACGGAACCAGGGCAGACGCCATGGCCCCGGCCCCCGCCTCTGCCACGGCCCGAATGGCCGCCAACCGGACCTGACGCGGCCCGCCCAGGGCGCGGGTCCACAGCCTGGACAACGCCCAGGGGTCCTTGCGGCTCGCGAGCGATTGAATCAGCAGGACCTGGCGATCCGGGTCGTCCGTTCGCTGCAACGCCTCGACCAACAGGACGGTGACGGCGTGTTCGGGCATCTCGAACGTGGTGCGGACGGCTGCGGTGAAGAGGAGATCGTCGTCGCTCCGCAAGTAACGGCGGAGCGAAGGCAAGCCGTCCTTCCCCAGAACGAGAACCGCGCCACGCACCGCCCCGGTGCGAACCTGGGGCGGCGTGTCGGCCAGCCTGAGGAACCCGTCGTAGATGGCCAGGGCATGGTCCCGGTGAGCGGCGGCCAGCGATTCCGCCGCGCGGAAGAGTCCTTCGCACAGGGCAAGCCTGGTCTCTGCGGAGGCTGCCACCAGGGCGACGGCCAGCGGTTGGGCCGCCTCGACGGAGCCGATCCCGCCCAACGCCCTCGCCGCCGCCTGTGCCACATCCGGATCAGGATCTTCGAGCAACCCGGCCAGGCGTTCCACGGCCTTGGGGTCGCGCCGCACGCCGACGCTGCCGATCACGCCCACCAGCGCCCGGCCCTTCACCTCGTCCACGGCCTTGCGCAAGGCCTCGTCCACGGCCGGATCGGGGATCGGCTCCAGGGCATATCGGGCCGCATGGGAGAGGTCCGGGTCGGCAAGGAGCGCGGCCAGCGTGGGCACCGCCTCCTTCGTGCCCACGATCGCCAACTCTCGGCACGCGGCCTGCTTCTCCTCCCGAGATGCGTTCGACTTCAAGACGTCGAGCAGCTTCGTGACCCGCTCCTGCCTGCCGGGCCGAACCGTCTGTCCGACCAGCGGCACGGCCCCGGCCAACAGCACCGTGACGACGAGAACCAGTCGCGCTGACTTAGTTGGCATTCCGATCGCTCTGCACCAGCCATTCGGGGCCGTTCACCACGGGGCACATGCCCGGTCCCTATCCTCTTGCAAGGCTCTCAAGCTGTAACGAAACCTCGACGACCTCGATCGAATCGAGACCTTCGTGCAGGCCGGACTTAACGCGGGCCAGCTCCTTGAGGCAATAACCACTGCGTCTCTGCCACCTGCGTCTCTGCTGCCACTCGCTTGCCAGCAGCCCTTCTCGCCGGGTGCTTGTCCCGTGGCACTCCTGGAAACCTCTTTCGGATTGTCGCGGTGGTGCTCGCAGAGCACCCTACGCGGCTCCGCCGTCGTGTCCTGCGAGCGAGCGTTCAACCGCCTCCGATTCTCACCAGCCGTTGCGATGGACGCGGTCGGGCCGATAGCGATCCTCGTGGGAAGGCTGCTCGGCCGGGTAGCCGACGGCAATCAGGCTGTGCGGGACCACCGGTTGCGGAAGGTTCAGGAGGCGGCGGAAGGCCTCAATGCGCTCCTGCTGCGGGTAGACGCCGGTCCAGACTGCACCGAGTCCCACCGCGTGGGCGGCAAGCAGGAGGTTCTGGACCGCCGCGGCGCAATCGACCACCCAATAGCCCTTGGAGATCTCCAGGCTGAGGTCGCCGCAAACGAGAATTGCCAGTGGGGCATGCTCCGCCATGGCCGCATAGGGGTTGATCCTGGGAATCTCGCGGAGGAGTTTCTCGTCCGTGAAGACGACGTACTGCCACGGCTGCGCGTTGCACGCGCTCGGGGCGCTCATGGCGGCTGTCAGGACCTTTTGGATCAGGTCCTGCGGGACCGGCTTGTCCTGGTACTTTCGGATGCTGCGTCGGGTGCGAATCGCCTCCAAGGCGTCCATGAGGATCGGTCTCCTTCGGTTGTTCTGCAACGCGGAATCGCCATCCTAATGCTCCGGCGGAAGGGCGAAGGCCTGGGCGAGGCTTTCTCCGAGGGAAAGAAGCCAGCGTTGGCCTTGCGACTCCAGCACGACGTCGTCGCCTTCCACTTCGACCACCTTGCCGCTGAACTGGCCCACCTGGAGACTCTCGCCGGGCTTGAGTTTCACGACCTTGTCTTCGGTGCGGATCGTGAACCAGGCCTCGGGGCGGCCGTTGATGTGCTGGATGCCGGTAAGAAACGCCTGGTCGATCGGATCGAACGTGCCGCTGAAACCGAACAGATTGCGCCGGGGGATGACGGCGTAGTCGTCGAACTTCTCAAACGCCAGCCGGTCCGACGTGGAATTGCTGAGCCGCTCCTTGGGTTCCTTCCTCGGGAGGACGAGGGCCTCGACGACCAGGGAAAGGTCCAGCGCGCCCGAACTCGCCATCGGCGTGATCGACAGCGAGCGGATCTGGTGGAGATGGCCGGCGCGGTAGAACTGGTAGAGGAAGCGGGTGAGTTGTTCGAGGTTGGCGCGGCCCTGCACGGAGAACGTGATCGACTGGTACAGCCCACGCCGGTCGACCGGCTCGCCCGCCTCGACGTTCCGGTTGGCGAAGCCCACCTTGCCGACCAACTCCAAGAGCCACGCCCGATAGAGCGAACGGGCGACCTGGGGATCCGAGGGGAGCGACTCCTCCTTCCAGCGGTCGATGTCCGCGGCGGCCTTGCGGATTGCGGCCAACTCCTTGTCGCGTTTGGCGAGTTCCTTCTCCAGGCGTTCGGCCTTGGCCTGCCGGGCCTCCAAGGGGTCCTCCACGGCCTTGCGCCACAGCCATTCGCCGCCGAAGTAGAGCAGCATCACGGCAAGCAGGGCCACCAGGATTTTCTGCCGTGGCTCGTTCATCGCGGGGCTGCCTGTGGTTCGACGTACGACTCTTTGTCCCGCCCGGCCACCGACATCGACGTCTCGAAGACCCAGGGATAGCCCTTCCCTTGGCCCCGCTCCTGGATCCGGCGGCTGCGGACCTCGTGGAACTCGTCACGGACATTCTGTTCGAGCCGGGTGACGACCATGGGGTCGCGGGCCATGCCCGAGAACTCGATCCCCCCGCCGCCCGACCGTTCCGCGGTCATCGTCATGCGCTGGAGGATCAGGTCGCGGGCGGGGGGGAACCGCACGGAGAGGTCGCGGATCTCGTCGAGCCAGTTCACCTCACCCCGCTCCCACGCGCGGATCGCCTCCACGAGTTGACGCTTCCCCGCGGTCTGCTTCAGCAGGTCCTTCCGGTCCTCCAACTCCTCGGAGAGGCGGCGAACCTCGCTGTCGGCGTCCGACACCTCGCCCCACGCCCAGTAGCCCAGCGAGGCGATCGCCAGCACGATCGCCGAGGCCACGCCGGCCACGATCCGGCGCCGATCCACCGGAACCGGCGGACGCTTCGGGTGAAGGAAGTCGAGGGCGTGCGACTCATACGACTCGTCGAGGATCATGCCCACCAGCGCGGCGAATCGTCCGGGATGCTCGGGGAGCCCGTCGTCGGGCACGTCGGTGATTTCAAACGGATCGACCATGCTGGCCGGCAGGCCCAACTCCGCGGTGACGGTCTCCACCACCTGCGTGTGCTCTTCCGCGCCGCCGAACAGGAAGATCTTCTCGACCGGATTGGGGCCCAGCGGCCCCTGCTGGGCGACCAGCAGCGTGCGTTGGATCTCCGCGGTGAGACGCTGCGCGACCGCCTCCTCACCCACGCCCTCCGGCAGACGCACGGTCCGCTGGAACACGACCCGGCCGTCGGCCAGCACGCTTAAGTCGGCCTCGTCTCCCACGAGGCTGACCAGAAGGCAGACGCGTTCGGTCGGCGAGACCCTCCGGGCGAAGAGCGAGGCCGCGGCGAGCGGTCGAAGCAGGATACGGGCCGGTTTGATCCCTGCGCCGCTGCACGTGGCCTGGATTTCGTCGAGTTGGGCTTTCGTGAGGACCGCCGCCATGACCTGCGTCGGCGGGGCGTCGTCGCTCCGCCCCTCCTCGCCGGTCCCCAGTACGATGAAATCGACGATCGCGTCGTCCTCGGTCGCCTGGGACTCGCGGAACGCCTGCAATCCGACCAACTCGGGCAGTTCGCTCTCTTTGGCCGGCGGAAGGGCCAGATTGAGGACCTCGACGTTTGTCCGATCCACACCCACCAACGCAACGGCACGGGCCGATCGTGGATCGTCGAACAAGGCCCGCAAGGAGCCGGCCACGTCGGGACGGGACTCACCCCCCTCGGCCCAGTCGACCAGCGGGACC
>CAYSGY010000106.1:0-13045 GCA_964430315.1 uncultured Planctomycetaceae bacterium | reverse complement strand
GGCGGCTGTGCCACAAGTTATTCTGACTCCCCTCTCCCGTTCGACGGGAGAGGGGCCGGGGGTGAGGGGACTTGCCAGCGAAATCCTGGAGTAGTTCTTGGGAAGGCCTCGAAGCGGCGGGCAAGCCCGCCCGCTACGCGAAGTCAAACGGAACCGGTGACCTCCGACCTCCGACCTCCGACCTCCGATCCCTGAACCCCGAACCCTGTCACAAAACCGAGAAACGAACGGACAACCACAATGAACGCCGTATCCACTCCGCCGGATTCCGACGCCTTGTTGCGGCGGCTTGCCGGCAAGTATGCGGTCGAGGTACCGCAGGGCTGGCGTCTGACGAAGGCGGCCGGCGAGACGCCGGCGGGGGCGACCACGCTCCTGCCGGGCTGGGCCGTTTGGGACCGCGAACCGACCGAGGCCCTTGTGCCCTTGTTGCTTTGGCGGAGCGAGCGGCGCTTCGTCGAACTCAAGCGGATGATCGACGACCGGACCCTCGAGGCCCTCTCGATGTGCCGGTTCAGTTGCCTGACCGACGGCCGGACCATGGACCTGCCGGCCGTGCTCTACCGGGAGTTCGACCTGGCCGAATGGCTCGCCGGCTCGCCGATCGAGGCGGTCACGGCCAGCATTCAGGCCGGGCGCTGGGCCAACGTGATCGTGCGTCTGGCCGGCGGGGTTGTCTGCGGGATCGAGGTGGGCACCACGTTGCCGGCCGGGACCGCGGTCCTCGATCGGCACGAGCTGATCGCCCGGCGGGGCGTGGCCTGCGACCGACTCGTCGATAGCCAGGTGCCGCAGAGCTCGGTCTACACGTTCACCGCGTCCGGCACGGGCCAGTACACCGACGTCGATGCCGAATTGTTCGGTCTCGACGCCGAAGAGGTAAGCCTCGTGCGGGCGGCTTACGACGTGCTGCTCCACCCGGACCAGGCCGGCATCCTACGGCAGCAGCATCGCCGTCTCTCGGGCCTCGTGCGTCTGGCCCTCGAATCGGAGCGGCAAGGCCGTCGACTCGCAGCGGAAGGAGGACGAGAATGATGCGACCTGTCAAGATCGCCATGCTGTCGTTGACCCACGGCCACACCCGCAAATACTACCAGACCCTCCGCGATTCGCCCAAGCTCGATTGGGTCGCTGCGTGCGCGGAGAACGACACAGTCGAGCGGATCTTCCGGGCCAAGAATCCCGACGTGCCCTGCTACCGCAGCGAGCAAGAGATGTTCGACCGCCACCCCGACATCGAAGCGGTGGTATTGGCCTCGGCCAACAGCCGGCACCTGGAGCAGGTGCTGGCCTGCGCCGAGCGGGGGATCCACATCCTGTCGATGAAGATCCCCACCTTCGACTCCGGCGAGTACGACCGGATGATCGAGGCCGTGGACCGGGCCGGCGTGGTCTGCCAGATCGAACTGGAGATGCACTACAACCCCGTGATCCACCGGGTGAGGAAGCTGCTCGAAGAAGGCGCGATCGGCCCGATCCGCGCCGTGGCCGCCACCAACATCACGCTTTCGCCGGTCTGGGCCTTCCCGTGGCAGGGCGTGCCGGAGTTGAGCTACGGGCGGCGCGTGCCGCTGGCCCCGGGCAATCCCCGGTTCCGCGGCGGCGCCCTGTGCGACCACCCGCACATCTTCGACATGATCCGCTGGCTCACCGGGGCCGATTTCCAGAGCGTCTTCGCCGAGGTGGCCCCGAACCTCCGCACCGACCTCGAGGTGGAGGACATGCTCCTGGTGACCGGCAAGATGACCGACGGCACGACATTCCTGCTCGATCCGTCGTGGTCGCGACTGGAGGAACGCCTTCCGGAGCCGGGCCCCGGCTGGGAGGTCTTTCCCAAACGTATGGAAGTGAACCTCACCCTCCACGGCGACAAGGGGACGCTCCTGGCCGACTGTTTTGGACCGAACGTCTATCACAACGGCGGGCCGCGCGACCGCTACACGGTCCAATACACCTACTTCGACGAGTGGATCGGCCTGGTCGATGAGTTCGTCGATTGCGTCCGCACCGGCCGCACGCCGAAAATCAACCTCCGCTGGCACCGTCGCACCATCGACGTGATGAACGCCTGCTACGAAAGCATCGCCCGCGGCCAGCCGGTGGAGGCGTAGGGGGAATGATGAATGCAGAATGCAGAATGATGAATGATGAGATCGTGATATGCAAATCCGCGTAGCGGGCGGGCTTGCCCGCCGTTGACTCCTGGCAATACACCACGTTCGGGACAAGACCACCGGAGGAACGACATGAGCACAAAACGATCGCAGCGGGGATTCTGGTCGTGGCGAGCGGTCGCGACGGCGTGCCTGATAACGGCAGCCGCGTTGCCGGCCTGGGGCGCGGAGGATTTGTCTCGCAACGTGGCACTGCCGCCCTCGGCTGTGCGAAACTCCCCAGCACAGCCGGGGGCGGCTGTGCCACATGCCGGTTCGGGGCCAGGCTCCAACTCGCCGGCACGCCCGGAGGCGTGGCGGGGAGTTCACGTGATGGCCTGGGGCCTGGCGGGCGGGCCGGAGGGTCTCGCGCCGCTGAAGGAGGCCGTGGAGAAGGTGCTGGCCCCGTCGGGCGTGAACGTGATCGTCCTGGAGGTCGGCTACAACTTTGCGTACAAGAGCCATCCCGAGCTGCGTCAGACCAAGTTCATCACCCACGCCGAGGCGAGAGACCTGGCCCGATTCTGCCGCAGCCGCGGCATCCGCCTGATCCCGCAGCTCAACTGCCTGGGGCACCAGTCGTGGCGGAACACGTTGTATCCGCTGCTCACCCAGTATCGGGAACTGGAAGAACCGCCCGACGACGCGCCCGGCAAACGGTGGACCGAGCTGCGAAGCTGGTGCCCGCTGCACCCCGGGGTCAACCCGATCGTCTTCGCCCTGATGGACGAGTTGCTGGAGGCCTTCGAGGCCGACGCCTTCCACGTCGGCATGGATGAGGTGCTGGTGATCGCCAGCAAGAAGTGCCCGCGGTGCAAGGACAAGACCCCTGCGGAGGTTTTTGCGAAGGCGGTCAACGACTACCACCGGCACCTGGTCGACGAGAAGAAGGTCACGATGCTGATGTGGGGCGACCGCCTGATCGACGCCAATGTGATGAAGTACGACGGCTGGTCGGCCAGCAAGAACGGCACGGCCGCGGCCATCAACCTGATCCCCAAGGACATCATCCTCTGCGACTGGCACTACGACAAGCGGGCCGATTACCCTTCGGTGCGGTACTTCCTGGACAAGGGGTTCCGGGTCTGGCCGGCCGGGTGGAACAACGTCGAGGCGACCAAGGCCCTGATCGCCTGTGCCCGTGCCAGCGGGAGCGACCGCATGCTCGGGCACCTGGGGACCACGTGGGTCCTGGAGCCGGGCGGCTTCGCCCGGGCCCTCCTCGGCCAGCGCGACCCGGACCGCGTCACCGAGCGCGCGTTGCAGTCGGCCGCCGCCTGCCGCGCAGCCCTGGAAGAACTCGGACGGCCTTCGGGCAAGTGACTCAATGACTTCGCCTGATCCCGGGAGGGCGAGGCTCCTGCCGAGCCGTGATGCCCCCGGCAAAACGTGCGATACTGGCAGGCTCGGCAGGAGCCTCGCCCTCCCGAGATTGTGAAACCTCATTTGGCAAGAGGACCCACCATGAGATTCCTACGGCTCGCTGCGGCCGCGTTGGCCGCGATCGGTTCGACCCGCGCGATCGGCGTCGAAACGGCCCAGCCGGGGCCGGTGGCTCGCAAGATCGCGCCGCTCACGGTTCTCACCCCGCCGGTCGGCGAGAAGGCATATCCGATCGCCGGCGAGACGTTCGCCGATCTCTGGGGGCGGGTCACGGGCCAACGGCCGCCGGTCGTCCGCATGACGCCGGGCGAGTTTCAGCCGCCGGCCGGCGACGTGGTCCTCATCGGCTCCGACGCCGTGAACCCGATCGTCCACCGCCTCATCCGCGGTGCCGCACTGGAGACCCTCGGCATCGAGTACGGCCGCGACGGCTATTGCATCCGCACCGTCGCCCACGACGGCCGGCGGCACCTGATCCTGGCGGGCGGCTGCGGGCGGTCGACGATCTACGCCGTCTACGACTTCTTCCGCCGCCAGGCCGGGGCCGAGTATTTTTGGGACGGCGACGTCGTGCCGCACCGCGACACGATCGCGTGGGACGGGCTTGATGTCCGCGAGGCGCCGCGGTTTGAGTATCGCGGACTCCGCTACTTCGCGCATCGCGGGCTGCACCGCTTCCAGGCCGAGCACTGGGACCTCGACGACTGGAAACACGAAATCGACTGGCTGCTCAAGAAACGGTTCAACCTGTTCATGCTCCGCACCGGGATCGACGACCTGTTCCAACGGGCCTTCCCGGGCGAAGTCCCCTATCCGCCGACCGACGGCATCGACCCCGACGCGAAGCTCCGCTCCTACGACGACCGCACCACCTTCTGGCCGCTCCGCTACCGCGGAGAGCTTCGCAAGCAGGTGCTCCAATACGCCCGCGACCGGGGGCTGCTGCACCCGGAGGACACGGGCACGATCACCCACTGGTACTCCCACACGCCCAGCGCGTTCTATCGCAGCCGGCCCGATTTCCCGGTGATCCGCGACCAGAAGTCGGGCTATTCGCTGGCGACGCACGCGATTTGGGACATCGAGGACGAACGTTCCTGGGACGCCTACTGGCGGCTGACGGAGACGCATATCCGGGAGTTCGGCGAGCCCCGGATGTTCCATACGATCGGCATGGCCGAACGCACGTTCGGCGCGAGCGACCGCGACAACATGCAGAGCAAACTCTACGTCTATCGCAAGACGCAGCAGAAGCTCCGCGAGCACTACCCGGACGCCCCGCTTCTGATCGCAAGTTGGGACTTCATCGGATGGAAATGGACCGACGAGGGGGTCCGCCGCCTGCTCGACGAATTCGATCCGCGTCGCACGATCCTGCTGGACTACACCTCCGACTGCGCGAACAAGGTCACGTTCCGCGACTGGGGGCTGCCGGGTCGTTTCCCGTGGATCTTCGGGATCTTCCACGGGTTCGCCCGCAACAGCGACATCCACGAGGACTACCGCATTGTCGAAGAGCGTCTTCGCGAGGCGGGCGCGGACCCGATGTGCCGCGGCATGATCGTCTGGTCGGAGATTTCGCACAGCGACACGTTCCTTCTGGAATACCTGGCCGACAACAGTTGGCGGCCCGAGCGGTCTTCCGCAGCCCGGGCTACGGCCCGCTACTGCCGGACCCGGTACCCGGGGAAACTGGCCGACGCGATGCAGCCGATCTGGACGTCGTTCCTGCCCGCGGTCGAGAGTGTCCATTGGAGCCGGGGCGGAGAGGGTGACACCCGCTCGACCGCCTGGATGGAGCCGCAGTTCCGCATGATCACCGGCGGGGCCATGGCGAGTCTCACGCCGGGCCGGCTGGCGGCGCTGGAGGCTGAAGAGAAGCGGATCCGTCCGAGCCTGGCGGCAACGCCCGAGGTGCTCGAAGCCCTGGCCGGTCTGGCCGGCAAGTCCTATGAAGACCCGCTGTGGCGGCGCGACGCCCTCGACATCGCCCGGACCGTGGCCAGCCGGGCGCTCTTTGTGGCCGTGGCCCGGGGGGCGGTCGAGATGGAGGCGTGGCGGCAGAGGAAGGCCGACGCGGACCGGGTCCGCCGGTTGGCCCGGTTGAGCGAGGAGTTGCTGGCCGCGCTCGGCGACGTGCTCGCCCTGTCCGACGATTTCTCGATGGACGCGACGCTCCGATGCCTTTCCAGGGCGAAGCCCCTGGGCGGCGTCCAGCCCGCGTTGAATCCGCACACCGAGCAGACCCTCAAGGGAAATGCGGAGAACGACTACTGCCGCAGCCATCACTACGAGCTGGTCGAAAAAGTGTATCGACCCGAGATGGCGGCCTACTGGAAATGGGTGCTTGGGCGTCTGGAATCGGGCGATCGGTCGCCGTGGCGGCGTCCGGCCGAGTTCACCGCCGCGGCCGGCTCGATCGCCGACCAGTTCTACCGGACACCCCTGGCAACCATGGCCCCCGCCGGCAAACGCGACGCCGCCACGCTCGCCGAGCGCTTGCGGCATCTGGAGTCGCTGGTCAAGCGGCTGCTGACGGAGGTGAAGTCCGGACCATAAGAGGATTCTCGGATGCGTAGGACGGAGACTGTCTGAAGCCGAGGCGAGTAGAAGAACCCAGGCAGATGAAAGGCCGGCCGAACTGGAAGGACGAGTGGATGCCCCAATTGGTTCCCGGGACGCCGGTCCCTTGCGGAGCCGCGCGAGCGGCGGCAGATCGTAGCCCATGGCGCAAGCCATGGGGAATGATGCCGCAAGGCATCCCGAAGCCCCGTGAGGGGCGACAGAAGGGGGCGTGCCGCTTTCGATCCCGGCCGCTACGTTCTTCCGCCCCTCTGGGACTTCGCGGGTTATTTGAGACCAAACGCCCCCATGGCTGGCGCCATGGGCTATTGTCTTACGCTTCTTCGGAGCTGGAGGCGGGAGGCACCTCGCCACGCGTGCTGGCGGCCCGAAGCGTCGCAAGCGGTGTGGGGGCCTTCACGACGGCTTCCATGCCGACCCTCGGCTGCGCCGAGTGACGGCATGCCACACGACTGCGCTGAGTGACGGCTGGCGAAGAAACCTGATGGACTGAGGGGATTCGGCTTTCGACACCATACGAACGAAAAGGGCTGCTGGGATGAATAATCGACGCTTCTTCGTGGGAGTCTTCGTCCTCGCGGCGGCCTTCGGGGCGGCGATGGGCGGCGAGGCTGCCAAGTCGCCTTGCCCCATCACGCCGGTTCCCAAGGTCTATCGCGACCTGGGACGCACCTGGCCGCTGACCGCCGGCGAGCAAGGGGCGATCGTGCTTGGGCGGCAGGCGTCCGATCCGGAACGCTATGCGGCCGAGCGATTCCAGGGCCTATTGCAGCGGCGCTGGCATCGTTCGATCCCGATCGTCGGCGAAGACAAGGTCCCCGCCACGGCGTCGCAAATCGTGCTGCTCGGGCAAAGGACGACCTGCACGCTGCTCGACCGGCTGTGCCGCGAGCGGGGCCTCGACTTGAGCGAAACGTCGCCCGGGCCCGACGGCTTCGTGATCGAGTGCGTCGAAGATCGGGGACGCCAGGCAGTGATTGTCGGCGGGGGCAACGCCCGGGGCGTGATCTACGGGCAGGACGCCCTGTTCGACCTGATGCGCCTCGAAGGGGAACGGCTCGTGATTCCGCAGGTCTCGGTCCGCGACTGGCCGGGCATCGCGTGGCGAGGCCGGCCCCACTCGGTGCTGCACCACCATCTTGTGCCCGGCGCCATGGACGCCTACGCCCGCTCCCGGATCAATTTCACCGACGTGCGCGACGACCCGCGGGTGAAACCCACCTTGTTCATGCCCCCGCGCAAGGCGTCGATGGGCTTCCCGCCCGGAGTGCCGATCGACAAGCCGGCGGTCAAGCGGGTGATTGACGAGGCGCACCGTCGCGGGATGTTCGTCTACGGCACGGTCTCCTGCGCGGTCGAGGTGGCCCGGTTTCCCGACGTCCTCCGCACCTACCAGGAACTTCTTGCACTCGGCGTCGATGGTTTGTGGCTTTCGTTCGACGACACGGGGGCGGGCGGCGATGCGCCGGAGATCATCCGCCGGGTTCTGGAGTTGGGCGGGCGTCATGGGATGTCGGGCCGGAAGATCGCCATCACGCCTCCCTCCGGTGACTACCAGGAGATCGACCGTCCGTTCAATCGCACGTGTGCCCGCGTGCCCGGCATGGAACAGGCCCAATGGTTCTTCACGCGCGTGCCCTGCCGGGCCGATGCAGCGCTCACGCGCCAACTCGGCATCCAACGCCTGCCCGGCTGGTGGCACAACCTGGTCGAGATCGACGGCGGGTTCCTCCATAACGGCGACATCCTTTGCACGCTCCGGGCCGATCTCAAGCCGGCCTACGTGAACCTCCAGCCGCTCACCAGCGGATGGCACAAGCCGAGCTACGAACAACTCCGCGACGCCCCGAAGCACACCGACACGGTCCTCCTCTGGGGCGTAGTCAACGGTTGGCCCGAGGAGTATGAGGTCGGCGCAATGGGGCTCTGGGCATGGGATCCGACCGGTCACGACTGGGCCGCGTTGCGAGGGAGCATCTATCGCTACGTGTTCGGGCCCGGCCAGGTCGAGGCCGTCGGCGAGTTCGACGCGAAGCTCACGGCACTGAAGTCGCTTTTCCACCTGCCCGTGTGGCACTTCCAGCCCAACAAGGGTTGGCCGTGCCGCCTGAAACGGCCCGCGGACCGCGCCGCCGCACTCGCCCTGATCGACGAGCTTGGGTCGCTGGCCCGGCGAATCCGTTCCGGGGCCCCGGCCGAGACGGCCATCGACCCGGCCCGGCTCGAAACGATCTATCTCGAACCCATGGACGCCACGCTCGTCTACGCCCGAAAGATGGCCATGCTCGACACTCCGGAACAGTGGCTCGGGTCGTTCGAGGACGAGATGCACGAGCGTATCGACGCCGCCGACTGGCCGGGCGCCGAGAAGAGGCTCGCCGAGGTCCGCGGCAAGGTGGCCGGGCAGCTCGAACGCATCCGAGCCGACTTGCAGGGCCTCAAGGGGATCGACCTCTACGTGGACCACTGGCGGGCACGAACCGGGAGCCTCGACGCCTGGAAGAATCTGGGCATCCAGCGGCGGGCGGTCATGAACGCTCGTTTGGCGAAGATCCTGAAGGGCGATCCCGCGCAGTGGTTCCCGTACAAGAAGGAGGCGACCGCCGCGGACGTGGCCGCCCTGTTCGCTACGCTCGACAGGCCGCCGGCCGGCAAACCGCTCCTCGAGTTGCGGGCCGCCGACTGGCTCGCACGCCCGGTGAGGTTCCGGGGCATGTACGCCGTCGGCGCGGTCACAAGGGATTCGCGGGAACTGGTTGCGGTGGCCTACCCGGCCAACGTCGCTTCCCAACCGGGCGAGTTCGGCGAAGTCGCCGCCGAAGTCCGGGTCCCCTCGTTCCACGGCCGATTGCTCCTCGAAGCCTTCGTAAACGATACGCGGCTCGACAACCAGTGGCGCAACTACCGCTTCATGCAGCTTTGGGCCGGCGACCAGTTGCTCTGGGAAGAAGACGTCGCACCCGACCGTTCGGGCCGCGAGTGGGTCGCCGTGGACCTGTCGCCGTGGGCGAAGCCGGGCGAAAAGCTCCTCCTGCGGTTCCGCGTCGCGGAAAAGAAACCGGTCGGAAACCATGCGAGCATCACCTTCCTTGGGCCGGTGCGGCTCCGGGCCGGGGAGTAGCGGACCATGACGACGCAGCGCTGGTTGCCTTACCGCTGGGAGCTGATCTTCCTGTTCTGGTTGGCCTATTTCTTCAATCAGGCCGACCGGATGATCTACAACGTGGTCCTGCCGTCGCTCTCCAAGGACCTGGGTTTGAGCGACGTGCAGGCCGGACTGGTCGCCACGATCTTCATGCTGACCTATGCCGTGCTGGTTCCGGTGGCCGGCTACGCGGGCGACGTGTTCCGCCGCAAATGGATCGTCTTCGGCAGCCTCCTGGTGTGGAGTATGGCCACGTTGCTCTCCGGGCTGAGCACGGGCCTGGTGGGACTGATCGTCTTCCGCGGCCTCTCGACCGGCGGCGGCGAGGCCTTCTATTATCCCGCGGCCAATTCGCTGATCGGGCAGTATCACGAGCGGACCCGGGCGTTGGCCATGTCGATCCACCAGACCTCGGCCTACGTGGGAATCGTCGCCAGCGGACTGGTTGCCGGCTGGATGGCCCAGCGCTACGGCTGGCGTTCGCCGTTCTTCGTGTTCGGCGCGATCGGCATGGTGCTGGCCGCGGTCATGTTCTTCCGCATCGAGGACGTCGGCCCGGCGTCGCCCGGCCCCGGCTCGGCCCAGCGCGAGCGCCTGCCGCTTCGGGCGGTGCTGAAGGCCGTGGGACGCAAACCGACGGTCTGGGCCTTGTGCCTGGCGTTCAGTGGGTTCAACTTCGTCGGCTGGAGCTACTTCACCTGGATGCCCACGTTCCTGCACGAGAAATACGGGCTGTCGCTCCAGAATGCGGGCTTCTCGTCGATGTTCTACTCGAACCTCTTCGCCCTGATCGGCGTGCTCGTGGCCGGCAAGCTCTCCGACGCCTGGGCCGCGCGCCGCCCAACGCTCCGCATGGAATGCGAGTTCGCCGGCCTGCTGCTCGGGGCCCCGTTCATCGCCCTGATGGCCCTGACCGACAACATGATTTTGTGCTACGTGGGCCTGGCCGGGTTCGGTCTCTGCCGCGGGATTTATGACTCGAACCTCTTCGCCGCCCTGTTCGACGTGATCGAGCCGCGCTACCGGGCCTCGGCGGTCGGCGGGATGCTGGCGGTCTGTTTTGCGATCAGTTCCCTCGGGCCCACGACGCTCGGTTGGGCCAAATCGACGATCGGCCTGACGCCGGGCATCGCCGCCCTGTCGCTCGTTTTCGTCCTCTCCGCCGTGATCGTCCTGGTGGCCACCAAGAAGTGGTTCGCCCGGGACCGCTGCGAGGAGTAGCACCGGCGAGTGTACCCGTGCGGCCGAGGTTCTCCTTGAGGTCTCGGCCCCGATGCTTCGCTCGCCCCGCAAGGCCGACGTGCTGGACCGGACCGGAGAAGAGGCAGTATACTCCGGGCATGCTCTGGGACTTCGTGGGCATCCACCGGTGATGGAAGGAGGAATCGGACGATGACAGCGTCTCATTCATGGCGAGTCGGCGGAGATCGCGTGGTGTGGTTGGGCTTGTTGATCGCGGTCGTTGCGTGTCCGTCTCAACGGGCGATCGGCCAGGGGACCAAGGACGAGACGGTCCGGGATCGTCTCTGGGCCTTCGCTTGCTCCGCCAACAGCGATTTCGTCCACATCGGCCGCCGATCGGTCATGTCGGCCGCCGAAGGAAATTTCTATCTCGGGGTCCCGAACATCCTGATCGTTCAGTCGAGCGAGAAGGAGGCCCCCTACGGCCGGTTTGAGCCGCCGTTCGAGCAATACACCGTGGCGCTAAGGCCTTTGAAGAACGTCGTCTGGTCGCTGGTCGGCTCGGGCGGCTTCCACAAGGCCTCGGAGACCGCCGAGGTGCTCGCCATGGCCAAACGTGTGCCCAACTTCCGCGGCGTGATGCTCGACGACTTCTTCACCGGCAAGGCCGAAGGCAAACGGGCCCAATGGACCGTCGAAGAACTGGCCGACGTCCGCCGCAAGCTCGACCAGACGGGCAAGAAGCTGGACATCTTCGCCACGTTCTACGTGCGGCAGTTCGAGCTTCCGCTCAAAGACTACCTCGACCTGATCGACGTCCTCACGCTCTGGGATATGGATTCCGCGCGGCTCCGGAAGGTCGAAGAGAGCCTCCAGAAGGTCGAGCGGCTCTATCCGAAGAAACGCAAGATCCTCGGCTGCTACATGGTCGACTATCCCAAGAAGCAAGGCGTTCCCGTCGACCTGATGAAACACCAGTGCGAGGTCGGCCTGCGATGGCTGCGCCAAGGACGGATCGAAGGGATCATGTTCATGGGCAACACGACCATGGACCTGGGCTTCGAATCCGTCGAATGGACGCGGCAGTGGATCCAACAGGTCGGCGACACGAAGTTGAAATGACCCCGCTAGCCCGCGCTTCCAGGCTGTTCTGAGCGGCCAAGCGGAATCGGGATCCCTCCGACTCACGAATGGGCGAGAACGTCCCCCGCAATGCAAGGAAGTAAGGTGCCTCTTCTCGATTTGCCGTCAAGGCACCGTCAACTTGGAGAAGACGGGGATGTACAGAGAAACCGGTCTGGATCAGCGTTTGTCGCCGACGGTGACGACCTTGACCGTGTCGGTGCCACTGAACGTGGCGCCGAGCTTGGTCGTTCCGGTCAGCGTCAGCGTCGCCGACGGCGGGGCGATGACCGCCAGTACGTCATCCAAGCAGAACTTGGCGACCAGGTTTCCCTGGGCATCGGCCTTGGTCCAATCGACGGCGACCCCGTTGACGTACACCGACGCGGTGTCGACAACGCCCAACGGAATGTCCGCGTGGATGGTGAGCCATTGCCCCTTGGCGGTCGTGTTGACCACATTGGGCGAAACCTGGATCGCGATCGTACCGGAGTCCTGGCAAAACGCGCCGACGGCCGACAGGCCCAGCAGAAGAGAGAACACACCTAGGATTCCAAGGATTCTCCTCATCGCACACCTCCCAACCTCAAGAGTCGCTCCTTGCCCTTGGCTCGTGAGTCTACCCGAGGCTTGGCGCTGCGTCAAGAGGCCGGACGCTCGGAACGAGACCGACTGCTTGGCATGGGGATTGCTCCTTCCTAATACCACCTGCCTCCGATCGAGAAGAGCATCCCGGCGCTGCAAACGTGTGGCGCCGAGGGACGCTTGGGGTGTGCAAATATTGCAGTGCTGCTGCCCCAGGCAACAACGTGCGACGACACAAACCCCGTCGCCAAGGGACTCATTTCCATCGGCTCCCGGGCGGGTCCAGCGCGCGCAACAGCGACCCGAGGGCCTTGCGTCCCGTGGCCCGCATATCCTGCGTCGTGCGTCCGAACCATGGAAACTCAAAGGCCACGGCCACGGCCTGGAAATTGCGCTCGCAGTAGTTTCGGAACAGCTCCTTCTCCGGAGGCGTCGGAGCAAGCGGTTGGGGATCACGGATCGACCACTCCTTGCCGCAGTCCCATTGGTCGGGCATGAATCGCACGAACCGCTCGCGAATCGCCGGGGCCAGGCCCAGCAGCCCGTCCACATGCTTGCTCTGCCAATTGTGGAGGTCGATGGCCGCGACCGGACGAATGCGATCGATGACCTGTTTCATCGGGAGGCCAATCGGGTCGGCCTGGTAGGAGAGGTAGCAGAGATCAGTGCCGCGGGGGGCTGTAAGCCGGCCCAGACCGTTATGCACCCCGTCCGGATTGGCCATGGGAATCACGTGGAACACATATTCCCGAAGGGCGGCCGCCGCATAGGCGTCGTCCGAAAGCAGCCACCGGACCATGCCTTCCATGGCGTAGCTGCCGCCGCTCTCGTAGGCATGCACGCGGGCGCGGACGAGAAAGTTCTTCTTGGTCCGTGGCGAGGCGTCGGTGAT
>CAYSGY010000105.1:0-13058 GCA_964430315.1 uncultured Planctomycetaceae bacterium | reverse complement strand
TTCCCTTTTCCCATTTTTCCTTTCTTACATGCACGTCATTCCGCTGAACAGTTGCCGTATTTCCAATTCTGAATGGAAACCCTCTCCTCCTTTTCCCCGTTTCCCCCCTCTTTTCCCTTTTTCCCTTCCCTCTTCCGACCACTTCCTACGGCTGAAGTGTTGCCGGATTTCGGGATTCTGTCGGATATTCCTAACGCCTGCCTCGTTTCCGGCCGAAAGTAGAGTCGCGTGGGTGCGGTCTCTTCTTGCGCGTTCGGCCGGTTGGTAGCCCCTTGGGGCGAGGCAAATGCGAGTCTCGGTAATCGTCAGCACGTACAATTCTCCCGATTGGATCAGGCTGACCCTTTGGGGTTACGCCGTCCAGGGGCACCGTGACTTTGAGGTGATCGTGGCCGACGACGGCTCCGCGTTCGAGACCGCCCTGGCGATCCGGCAGGTGAAGCGGGAGAGTGGCTTGGCGATTCGCCATATCTGGCACGAACACTGCGGGTTCCGCAAGTGTACGATTCTCAACAAGGCGATCCTTGCTGCGTCGGGCGATTACCTTGTCTTCACGGACGGCGACTGCATCCCGCGGCCGGACTTCGTGGAACAGCACGTGCGTCTTGCCCAGCGCGGCTATTTCGTATCCAGTGGCACGGTCCGCTTGCCCATGAAGGTAAGCCGGGCGATCACGGTCCGCGACATTCTCGATCGGAAGGCCACCGAGCCGAGCTGGCTCACGGCCAGGGGGCTCACGGCCGGGAAAGGACGTTACCGGCTCGCCCTTGGCCGATCGCTGGCCCGTTTGTGCGATCGCATGACCACGACCCGGGCCACGTTCAACGGCGGCAACACCTCGGCGTGGCGGGATGACATCCTCCGGGTCAACGGCTGCGACGAGCGGATGGGCTATGGCGGTGAAGACCGGGAAGTGGGCGAACGCCTGAACAATCTGGGCGTCCACGGGATCCAGGCGCGTCACCGGGCCGTGAGCGTTCACCTGGAGCACGGGCGCGGCTACATCGACCCCGAAGTGATCCGGCAGAACCTGGCGATCCGCCGGGACACGCGGAGCCGCGGGACCACGTGGACTCCCTATGGGATCTACAAGGGTTTCGCCACGTTCGAGCAGTTCCGCTGGGAAACGGAAGCGGCGGCCTCGACTCGTTCGGCGGCATGATGCGCGAAGCGCCGGGCTGCTGCCGGCTTCGGCACAGGCATACGGCTTCGCGCAGGACGACGCCCCGAAACCCTCGCCCCACCCTCTCGCGTGCTTGCGACCGGCTTGCAGGCACGGGAGAATGGTCTTAAGGACCTCACAGGGGAGATCGACGACGTGGGGCCGGTGGGCTGGCCTATGGGTGGAGAGGAATGGCGGAGTCGTTCGATCCGTATCATCGCTGGTTGGGGATTCCGCCCAAGGATCAGCCGGCCCATCATTACCGGCTCCTCGGGTTGGAGGCGTTTGAGGGCGACGTGGAAGCGATCCGCGACGCCGCCGAGCAGCGGATGGCCCACGTCCGCACGTATCAACTGGCCCGGCACTCCGAGCTTTCCCAGAAGATCCTCAATGAACTGGCGGCTGCCAAGGCCTGCCTCTTGGATCCGGAGCACAAGGCTGCCTACGACGCCAAACTGCGAGCCGCGTTGTCCCAGGAGGACTCCGGCGTTCGGAGCGTGAGCCTGTGGAAACGGCTCGCCTTGGCGGCGGCCGGCTTGTGGATCGTCGCGGGGCTGGTGGCGGCGGCCGTCCTGATGGGGGAATCGCGCCGTGGCCCGCCCGCGACGCAGCCATCCTCTGGGGAAGCGGCTTCCGTCTCCCGGGCCGCGGAGGAGGGCAGCGCGACGGGACCTGCCGATACTTCGGGCGAGGCAGCGCGCGGGGAGTCGAGCCCAGGACGTGACGGATCGGCTCATGAGGCCGCGCCCCTTCAAGGCGTGCCATCCAACGCGCCGCCCTTGGCCGTCGCCCCGTTCGACGCTGCCGAGGCGAAGAGGCTTCAGGAGGTTTGGGCGAAGCATCTGGGAGTGCCGGTCGAACGGCCCAACGCCATCGGGATGAGAATGGTCCTGGTCCCACCCGGCGAGTTCCTGATGGGGACTCCCGAGGAGGAAAAAGGGCCGCGCGACCAGAAACCTCAGCATCAGGTGCGCATCACCCGGCCCTTCCGCCTGGCCGTCCACGAGGTCACGGTGGGGCAGTTCCGCTCCTTTGTCGACGCAACCGGCTGCCAAACCGAGGCGGAGGTCGAAATTGCCAAAGCGGAAAGAGAAAGCACATCGAAGAAGAGGCCGGCGAGGGCGATTCGCGCCACCTGGCAGAACTTGCGTTTCCAGCAGGCGGACGATCATCCCGTGGTCCTCGTGACCTGGAACGACGCCAATCGCTTCTGTGCGTGGCTCAGCGAAAAGGAAGGGAGGAAGTATCGGTTGCCGACGGAGGCCGAATGGGAATGCGCCGCCCGGGCCGGAACGCAGAAGCGTTTTCTCGACAGCGACGACGCCTATGGCTCGCTCCCGATCGGCAACCTCGCCGACGCGTCGCTGAAGGAAAGCGCCCCGCGTCACAAGCGCGCCGCGGCGGAAAACGACGGCTACGCATTCACAGCGCCGGTCGGGAGATTCCGTCCGAACCAGTTCGGGCTTTGCGACGTTCTCGGCAATGCGGCGGAACTGTGCGCCGACTGGTATGACCCTTCCTACTACACCCAGTCCCGGGAGAACGACCCTCCCGGTCCTGCACACGGCGAACGGCACGTTGCCCGAGGCGGATCCTGGCTTCGGTTGCCGTTGTCGGTGGCGGATCGTTGGCCCATGCCGCTGATCGCGCGGAACGACTGGATGGGCTTCCGCGTCGCGTGCGATGTGGAGCCGGCCTCGAGACGGCCGTAGCCGCGGGCACACGGACCGGGTATGCTCGGAATTCGGGTTCATCCGACTGAAGGGTGCGCAGAGGCAAGTTGTTGCGCGGGTTGCGGCCGCGCCGCAGGATTCTCTTAGGCATGGGTCCGGTGTCCAATGGGTTTCATGAGAACGGCCCCTGGTGACATAAGCCATCAGGGGCCTGACTCCGTTTCTCCAGGCGGCTCCAGTATGTCCGCGCTGACAAACCGTAGGCAAGTACCATTGGACACCGGACTTATGCCTTGAAAATCCCGGGCCGAAGGCCCGCGCACCCTTCAGTCGGATGAACCGGAATTCCCATAAGCAAGGAGGACCGCCCGTGGGCATGGATCCACGGAAACGTCAGAAGAAGCTGGAGCGGCGTAAGGCGAAGCAGAAGGCCGAGCGCCGCGAGTTGGTGCGCCGCGAGTCGCAGGGGCGGTCCGGTACGCCCTCGACCTGGGATTGTCGCCCCATCCCGACTACCGCATCGCGAGCCGGATCTTCGGGGACATTCGGGCGGAAGCGTGCCCCGAACAGTACAGCTACGGGAAGGACGGGAAGCCCTTCTTCAACTTCGGCTGGACGCGAGTTCCATGTAGGGCGAGTACTTCTTGTCTTCGCCCTGGATGTGGCCTAGCCACCAGTCCTTGAGGAAGGAGAGCATGTCGCGGCCCGTGACGAGCGTAACATTCTCGCGCAGGTCGATCGTCCGCTTGCGGATCCGATCGTGCAGGGCCTTGTGCTGCGGGAGATCGGGGTAGCCGCGCTCCTGCATCACTTGTTCTTCATGCTCGAAGTGCAACAGCGTATACTTCACGAGCCGGTCGAGCACCGGCTTCAGGATACCCTGGTCGCAGCCACGATCGACGGCCTCGATCAACTCGTTGACCACGCCGATGATTTGTTTGTGGTCGGCGTCCAGCGACGGTTCACCGACGGAGTAGAACGGTTTCCACGAGATAGCACCAGCCATGAGATTCTCCCGGTTTGTCCCCTCTAAGCGATTCTAGGTTCTCAATCAGGTCGAGGCCCCCAAGGCACCGGGGCTTCTCCACCGAGAAGTCCCCCTCGCATGACAGCCATGCCGGAAGTGCAGGTCGTATGGATCATTGGTCGGGGCTCCGCCGGGTGGCACCGAAAGCTCCGCTTTCGGTGTCGCGCAGCGACAAGAGGGTTTGCTGGGATGCCCAGGCACGGCACGTTTGGTCAAAGCAAGCCTCTTGTGCCTTCGGCACCCCGATAGCAGGAGCTATCGGGGCCACCCCGCGGTGATCGCGGCGTGGCGATGCGCGGAGCCGGCGAAAGGAATCGGGCGCGTTGCCCCCGGGGGCTTCCTTCCGCGCCGCGGATGGGTTATCTTGGCGGCGCACCCCAGGGAGGGCTCCGCCGATGAGCATCCGCGTAGGTGTCCAGTCCAAGCCTGCTGCGCCTGCCAAGCCTGCCGGAGGGCACCCCCTCGACGGCATCTTCCGGCCGCAGAGCGTTGCCGTGGTCGGCGTGACCGCCACGCCCGGCACCGTTCCTTACGACATCTTCTACAACATCCTTGCGGCCGGCTACCGGGGCACGGTCTATCCCGTGGCGCCCGGCAAGCGGAGCATCTCCGCGGTCCGGGCGTACCGCTACGTGATCGACATCCCCGACCCGGTCGACCAGGCGGTGATCGTCTTCCCGGCCGACGTGGTCGATCGTGCGTTGAAGCAGTGCGGTGAGAAGGGCATCCGCTCGGTGATCGTCATCTCGGCGGGCTTCCGCGAGTTGGGCCCGGAGGGCGTGAAACGGGAGGAGCGGCTCAAGGAGATTGCGGCCGATCACGGCATTTCCCTCATCGGACCGAATTGCCTGGGCGTGATCAACACCGATCCCGCGGTGCGGTTGAACGCCTCGTTCGCCCGCAAGATGCCGCACACCGGGCGCATCGCTTTCTTGAGCCAGTCGGGCGCGTTGTGTACGGCCGTATTGGACTACGCCCGGGAGAAGGAGATCGGGTTCTCGAAATTCGTCAGCTTCGGCAACAAGGCCGGCGTGACCGAGGTGGAGTTGCTCGACTACCTCCACCAGGACGAGCAGACGGCTGTGATCCTCCTCTACCTGGAGGAACTCCGCAACGTCCGCCGGCTCATCGAGGTGGCCCGGCGCGTGACGCGGGGCGAGCGGGCCAAGCCGATCCTGGCCATCAAGTCGGGCCGCACGCCCCAGGGGGCCGACGCGGCCGCCAGCCACACCGGCTCCCTGGCCGGCGAAGACGCCGTGTGCGACGCGGTCTTCCGCGAGGCGGGGATCATCCGGGTCGAGAGCATCGACGAGTTGTTCAACGCCGCGATCCTCCTGGCCAACCAGCCGCTGCCGGCCGGCAACCGGCTGGCGATTGTCACCAACGCGGGCGGGCCCGGCGTGATGGCCACCGACGCCGCCGTCCGCGCCGGCCTGAGCGTGCCGCGCCTGGGCGGGTCCACCATCGAGAAACTCCGCGACGTCCTCCCGGCCACGGCCAACACGAAGAACCCCGTCGACCTGATTGGCGACGCCCGGGCCGACCGCTACACCGCCGCAATGACCCACGTCCTGGAAGACCCCAACGTCGACCAGGTCCTGGTGATCCTCACCCCGCAGTCGATGACCGACATCGAGTCGATCGCCCAGGGTGTGTGCGCGACCGGACGCGAGGCGATCAAGCCGGTCATGTGCTCGTTCATGGGCGCGGCCGACGTGGCCGGCGGGATCCGCATCCTCCAGCACGCCTTGATCCCGCATTACATCCTGCCGGAGTGGGCGTGCCGCGGCATGGCCACGGTCCAAGCCGTGCTGGCTTGGCGTCGCCAGGTTCCGGACGAGCCCGAACGCCTGCCCGTCGATCAGGCCGCGGCGCGGGCCGTGCTCGATGCGGCCCCGGCCGGTTATCTCACCGAGGATCAATCCCTGGCCGTCCTGGCGGCCTACGGCCTTCCCGTGCCCCCCTCGCGCCTCTGCACGACGCCCGAGGAAGCGGCGGCCTTCGCCGACCAGATCGGCTATCCCGTGGTGCTCCGGGTCGTCAGCCCGCAGATCGTCCACAAGTGGGACGTGGGCGGCGTGGTGCTGAATCTCTCCGATGCCGCCGCGGTGAGGACCGCCTACGACCAGATGCTCCGCCGCATCGCCGGGCGCATCCCCGGGGCGGCGATCCACGGCGTTCTCGTGCGCCGCGAGATCGCGAGCGGGTACGAGTTGATACTCGGGGCCAAGCGGGACCCGGTGTTCGGGCCCACGCTCATGTTCGGACTGGGCGGGATCTACGTCGAGCTGTTCGCCGACGTGACCTTCGGCCTGGCCCCGATCGGCCGGCCCGGTGCCCTGCGCATGGTGCAGCAGGTCAAGGCCCACCGGCTCCTGGAGGGCGCCCGCGGCGGCCCGCCCGCCGACGTGGCGGGCATCGTCGAGTGCCTCATGCGAGTCGGGCAACTCATCAGCGACTTCGAACGGATCGCCGAGTTGGACGTCAACCCCCTGATCGCCGGTCCCGCTGCGGTCGGCAACGCGGTGGCCGACGTCCGGATCAAGCTCGGCCCGGAGGGCAGCAGTTCACCTTAAGGGCACACGCCATGGACACCAGCGAAATCGAACGGCGAGTGAAGAAGGTCGTCAGCCAGGTGCTCCGCGTCGAGGAGGAAATGATCGAGCCGAACAGCCATTTCGTCTTCGACTTGGGGGCCGAGAGCACCCAGTCGGTCGAGCTTGTGGCCGCCTTCGAGGGCGAATTCGACATCGAGATGGATGAAGAAGCCGCGCTCAAGGTGCAAACCGTCGGCGACGCGGTCGCCTTCATCGCCAAGTACGTCAACTGAGGATTGGGCAGGGAACGATTGACGCGTTCGGCAGCTTGGGTGGCATGCCGTCACTCGGCACAGCCGAGGGTCGGCATGGAAGCTGTCGCGGCGGCTTCTATGCTCAGTTTTCCTCGTTCCCACGCTCTGCGTGGGAACGAGTGCAGTCTGTCCCTTCCAGGCCAACCCAGAAGAAGAATCACACCATGAACCACCTGTCGCGATGGATCACCGCAGCCGCTCTGGTTGCCGTCACCTCCTGTTGCCTGAGCGGCTTCGCCGGCGAAGGGTCTCAGAAATCGGATTTCCGCGACGGCGCGGTCGTCAAGGAAGTCCCGAAGATGTCGGGGGCAGGCGAGAACCGGCTGCGGCCCGACCAGTGGACCGCTTACGAACAGGGTTTTCAACGCGAGGGCACGGTGTTCGTCTGCGATAACGGCGGCTCGCCGGGCAGGCGGGGCGCGGCCCAGCGGGTCGATCTCCATCAGACCCGGCCGGAGCCGATCGTCGCCTCCGCGTGGAGCAAGGCGGAAGGCGTGACCGGTACGCCCGGCCACGACTATTCGGTCTATCTCGACCTGGTCTACGCCGACGGCACGTCGCTCTGGGGCCAGGTGGCCCAGTTCAAGACCGGCACCCACGACTGGCAGCGGAGCCAGGTGGCCGTCTTCCCGGAGAAGCCGGTCAAGACGCTCTCCTGCTACCTCATGTTCCGCAACCACGGGGGCAAGGCGAGTTTCCGCGATCCCGAGCTGCGGACCGTCTCGACGTCCGGGGCCATCCGAATGTTCGACGGCGTGCCGGTGATTCCGCGCCCGACGCGGGCCGCGGGCTTTCAAGTCCGCGATGTGGCCGCCGGAAGCGACTTCGTCGCGATCGGACGCGAGACCCTCGGGCTGAAACTGGAGCACTCCACGAAACCGCAGGGCAACGCTCTGGTCCACGACGTCACCCTCTCCGACACGACCGGCAAGGACCGGGCCGTGACGCTTGTCTATGCCTATCCGCTCGGCGATCCCGGCGGGGTCGGGAGACCCGCGCCGAGCGCGAGCGCGCCAATCCGCTGGCTTGAAGATCCCCGGCGGAGCGCGGCGGTTGAGCCGGGCCGCGAGTACGTGCGTGCGAGCAATTTCAAGGCGGGGGGCGGGCGGTTGTCGCTCTATCCGCTGGCTGCCGTGGCGGACGATCGCCGCGGCTTTGGGCTGGGCATCGACATGGCCTTTCCCGCCTTCTTCCGCATCGGCTATAGCGCCGCGACCGGCGAGTTCTTCCTGGCCTACGACCTCGGCCTGACGCAAGAAAAACCCTCGGCCAGGCTCCGATTCTGCCAGTTCCGGTTCGATCCCGACTGGCGCTTCCGGGCCGCCCTGGCCGAGTATTACGGCCTCTTCCCCGAGGCGTTCCGCTGCCGCACGCCCGAGCAGGGGCTCTGGATGCCGTTCGCCAGGATCAGCAAGGTGAAGGGCTGGGAGGATTTCGGCTTCAAGTTCAAGGAAGGCAACGACGAGACGACCTGGGACGACGCGCACGACATCGTCACCTTCCGCTACACGGAGCCGATGACCTGGTGGATGACGATGCCCAAGAGCATGCCCCGGACCATGGAGGCGGCCCTGGCCGAGGCCCGACGCCTGGCCGAAAAGGGCGACGCCTCGGCCAAGGCCCTCTTCACGAGCGGCTACCACAACGCCGACGGCGAGATCCCGGCCCGGCTCCTCGATACGCCCTGGTGCAACGGCGCGGTGTGGAGCATGAACTCCATGCCCGGCATCCCCGGCGACGTGACCGATTTCAAGAACAAGTGGAACCCGAAGCTCCGCGAGCAGCTCTACGGCCCGAACCGCCGCGGCGACCTCGACGGCGAGTACGTCGATTCCAGCGAGGGCTACGTGACCGACGAACTCGATTTCCGCCGCGACCATTTCGCCGCCGCCGGCACCCCGCTGGTCTTCTCGCCGGACGACCACAAGCCGGCCATTTTCCGCGGGCTGGTGGCCTTCGAGTACGTGCGGGGCATCGCCCGGGACGTCCATGCCATGAACAGACTGATGATGGCCAACGGGGCCCCCACGCGCCTCTGCTGGCTCTGCCCCATGCTCGAAGTGCTTGGCACCGAGACCGACTGGAACCACGGCGGCAAGTGGCATCCGATGTCCGATCCCGAATTGCTCTACCGCCGCGTCTTGTGCAAGGGCAAGCCCTACTGCTTCCTGATGAACACCGATTTCGACAAGTTCCCGCCGGAGTTGGTCGAGAAGTACATGAAGCGGTCGTTGGCCTACGGCATGTTCCCAGGCTTCTTCAGCCACAACGCCTCGTCAGGCCACTACTTCACCCGGCCCAATCTCTACGACCGCGACCGGCCGCTCTTCAAGAAGTACGTCCCCCTGTGCAAGCTCGTGGCCGAGGCCGGCTGGGAGCCGGTCACGCATGCCCGCTCCAGCGACGACCGGGTCTACGTCGAACGTTTTGGCGGCGGAAGCCACGACCAACCCAATTCCCCGCGCTGGCTCACCGTCTTCAACGACAGCCCGGAGCGCCGCACCGTGACGATTACCCTGGAAGGAGAATCGCCCCAATCAAGCCGCGAATTGGCCGGCGGTCAGACCCTCGCATGGAAAAACGGCAAAACCACGCTGACCCTCGACGGCGAAGACGTGACGGTATTGGAGCTTCGCTGACGCGACGTTGTCTTCCCCAGCCCAGACGTGAACGCCTGGGCTGGGGAAAGGCGATGGAGAGTCTCTGGAGACCTGACGGAGACGAAGACCCATGGGCGGACCTCTGTGGATTGTCTCGATGATCGCGGTCGTTGCGGCGCCGGCGGAACACGGCGTCACAGGAAGACCCTCGCAGGTCGATCGCATCTCCGACGGCGTCTTGCTCGTGCGGGACGATGCCGGGGCCTGGGGGGGGCCGTCGATGGGGATGACCCATCAGCGCGGGCCGGACTATCAGGCCATGAAGGTCCTGGACCTCAGCGGCGTGGCCGAGGCCGATTGGCGGCAGGCCACGCGAGTGCGGCTGGCGGCCTTCTTCTGCGTGCGCGACTATTCGTGGCACGACGCCAAGGCGACCAACGGACTCGACGAGTTCCTCGAGATCCTCGTCAACGGCAAGGTCCACCGCATCGCCACCAAGGCCGGATTGCCGGCGGCCGTCGAAGCCAAGCCGCTCCCCCAGTGGTTCGCCTGGCACGACTTCGACCTGCCGAAAGAGGAGTTGGTCCGCGGGCGCAACGAGATCGTCTTCCGCCTGTCCCCGCCGCCGGGCAAGGCGCCGGACGATTACCTCTACCTGGGCATCGACAACTCGGTGCCCGGCGGCAACAGCGCGGTCCGCTTCAGCGGGTCCGGTCCGTGGAATCCGAAGACCGTCAATTCGATCGGGGCCCAAGGCGAGTACATGGTCCGGCTCTACCTGATCGGCGGCGAGCGGCGGTTCGAGTCGGTCTGGCGCCCGGCGGAGGGGGGCTCGACCGATCCGGCCGGCGTGATTCAGTACGCCGGGGCGGACGGAGAGACGGCCCGATGGGAGTGGGACCCGGAGAAACTGGATCAACTCGCCTCGCTGGACCTCACCGTCGAGACCGGCGAGGCCAAGGAGTTCCGGTTCTCGTGGCTCGATGCCGAGGGGAAGGCCGTGGCCCCGGCGGTCGCGGCGCATGGGCTGCGGCAGCAGGTGACGCTACGTCCTCCTCACCCGTTCGTTCCCGCGGGCGTGGAGTTCGACAAGCGCCTGCCGCTTCGCGCCGTGACGCTCCGCGGATCGCTGGGCTATCGGCCCGTGCCGCACCGTGTGGACATGGCCCCGCTCATCCAGCCGCCCAAGGGAACGGCGAAGCAACGGGAAGCGTCGTGCCGGATCGAAAAGGATGCGATCGAGCTTGGCACCGGCCGCCTGCGTGCCCGGTTCAGCACGGCGGGAAAGAAGTTCCGGCTGACTTCCCTCTACCATGAGATCGCCGCGGCGGAACTGGTCCGTCAACCCGATGCGGTAGCCTTGTTTCTGCTCGAGGCCGATGGCAAGCGTTATGCCGGGTCGCGCGATTTCCACCTTCACTCGATCGTGCCGCTTCCCGAGAAGAAGGGCTTTGCGGCAACCCTCGTCTGCGCGGCGTTGGAACTGGAAGCGGTGTTGACCGTTCGGGCCGAGGAGGATCTGCGTCTGGGACTGGTGTTGACCAACCGCGGCGCGAAACCGTTGGAGTTCAAGACCGCCTTCCCGCATCTGGAAGGCCTCGCGGTGTCCGACCGGCCGGAGGACGACTATTACTTCTTCCCGTGGGGCGGCGGTATCTTCTCCGACGCCCCGGCCGTCATCCGCCGCGGCTATGGCGACCACGAGGCGATCTACCAGGTGATGGACCTCTTCAGCCCGGCGCGCGGGGCGGGCCTCGCGGTCTGGTGCACCGACGCCGACGGCCGCCACAAGGTGCTCGCCCTGCGCAAGCACGTGCCGGGCCGGCCGGAGACCAACGGCGATGCGGCCCGCACGCCCACGGCCCCGGAGTACCAGTGGACCAATCCGCTGGGGCCGGTGTCCGGGATCGGCGTCGCCTACGAATACCTCCGCCGCACGCGCAAGCCCGGCGAGAGCTTCTCGCCCAAGGAGGCGGTGCTTTGGGCCCATCCGGGCGACTGGCACGCCGGCATGAAGGCCTATGCCCAGTGGTGCCACAAGGTATGGCGGTTCCGGCCCTCTCCGTCCCGGCTCGGGCCGGTCCTCAGCATGATCGCCGTGGGCTGGGGGCAGGACCCTCTGTTCCGGGACGGCAAATACCGCACCGATTTCCTCCGCCCGCGCGGCGATTGCTACGAACTGATGTCGTGGTGGGAATGGACGTCGCTGGGGCCGAAGCAGATCCCGCTCGACGAGTTCGCCAAGCGGCTGGGCGAAGGGAAGGCGAAGCAGTGGGCCCCGTATTTCGTCAAGGATCCCGTCACCGGCAAGTTGATGTTCAGCAACAATCCGGGCGACTACGACGGATACAACGAGCGATTCGGCGGCCTGCCGGCGTTTCGGGCGGCGATCGAAGAGTACCGCACGCGGGGCGTGCTGGTCACGCTTTACACCGATCCGTTCCGCGTCGATTACAGCTCGAAGTGCGGCCAGAAGTGGGGCAAACTCTGGGGCGTGGTCCAGCCCGACGGCAAGCACCGCGACGATTACGACGCCTGGCGCATGTGCCACGACGTGGCCGAGTATCGCCGCTGGGTGGCCGAGACCATGGGCCGCGTGATCGGCGAGACCGGGGCCGACGGCATCCGGCTCGACGAGTACGGCCATTGCGGCTCGGCCTGCTTCAGCACGCTCCACGAGCACACCTACGCCGAGCCGGGCGTCACCGAGTGGCAGCGCGGCACGGCCGAGGCCACGCGCCTGGTGCGCGAGGCCATGGACAAGGCAAGGCCCGGCTCCGTGCTCACCACGGAGCACCCGGGCTATGACTTCCTTATGCAATTCATCGAGGGTTGCATCACCTACGACCTGAGCGTGCAGGCCACGCCGCTGAGGCCGCTGGAGTGCAATCTCCAACGGTTCTCCTTCCCGGAGTGCAAGGCGTACGAACTGGTCTACGGGGGATTGAAATTCGATCCCCGTCACTTCCGACGGTTCTGGAACGGCGTGGCGTTGTTCGGCAGCTTCTACCCCGTGCCCATGGATACGATTCTCCGCGAGAATGCCGAGGCGATGGCAAGCCGCGACTGCGAGCCGCTGATACCCACCCTCGCCCGGCAGGTCTACGTGAACCGGTTCTCGGCCGGCGAGAAGACGGTGTTTATGGTCTACAACGCCACGGGCCACACGTTTGCCGGTCCGGTCCTGCGGATCGGTCTGGGACCGGGCGAGCACGTGTTCGATCTGCTCCGCGGCCGCGAGGCCGAGCTGACTCGGGAAGGCGGGCAGGCCACGATCCGCTGCTTCCTTCCCCGCGACGAAGCGATCTGTCTCCTCCGGGTTCCCGGACGACTCGGCGTGAAGCGTTCGGGCGAGTCGCTGGAGATTGCGGTGACGAAGCCGGCAAAGGCTTGCCGGGTCGCGGTGTGCGACGCCCTGGGACAAACGCTCGTCGCACGTCCGGTGGAGGCCGAGCCCGTCCGGCTCAACCTCTCCGACCTTCCCGCCCGATCGGCGAAGCCCGCTTGCGTGAAGCTCCTCGACGGGGGCCGCCTCCTGGATGCGGCTCCGGTCCTTTCCGATTCCCGTTGATGGGCCTTTGTCCCGTGGCCTACAATGGCGGGAGGAGGTTCCGAGGGGAGGAGAGCGGCAGAAAGGTCGTGGCTGGCCCCCGTTCCCGCATGTCGCGATAGCCCTGAAGCGGTGGTCTTTTCTCTAGCCCAGGCGTTTACGCCTCGTCCTGCCCCACATTTATTTGATGGTTTC
>CAYSGY010000104.1:0-13103 GCA_964430315.1 uncultured Planctomycetaceae bacterium | reverse complement strand
AGCCCCTCACTACTTCAACCAGGGAGTAAGGGATCCGGACAATCGCCCTTCATCTCCCCCTAATAGGTCAATTCCTCGTAGTTGCCGCGCTGGTCTGCCACAGGTGCAGCAAAATGCTACAGTCGTGCATTTCGATCCATTCTTCGGCCACGCCGTCCCGGCGACAAGTGAATTTGCTGTAAACTATTGATAAATCAGTCGTTGTGAAGGGCCGTGTCCGATGCACCAGATTTGCGCGGGGATTGGCACAAGGTGTGCATTAGACAATGGAGCGAACGACCTGTAAAGGTCGCACTAACGAAGGCTGGCCCGTGGGGCCTCTGACGATTGTTTCGCCGGCTGGTTACCTTGCCCTTGCCATCCGGCATCGCCACTGAGGGAGGTGGCTCGTCAAAGGCCCCCACTTTTTTTGCGCCCCTGCCGGGACGCCGGCCAGCACCTCGCATCTTATCGCGCGATTGCGACCAAGTCACTCAGGATTTCGGTAATTCGCGGTGGAGTACCGTCTCCGCATTCTCATGGATCTCTGACCGCCTGCTTGACGTGTGTTGGTGTATTGCTATAATAATACACCTATGCACGACGCGGCCTTCCGATTCACCGTTCACCCCTCCTCCGGCGTCCCGATCTATCGGCAAGTGATGGATCAGGTCTGTGCCCTGATTGCCGGCGGGCGTCTTGCGCCCGGCGAACTGCTGCCCAGCGTGCGGCAACTGGCGGCCGAACTCCAGGTCAACATGATGACCATCTCCAAGGCCTACGCCCGCCTGGAGGCGGACGGGGTGATCGAGAGGGTTCGGGGTACCGGAATGCGGGTCCGCCCCATGGCGGCCCGGGGAAGCCTCGCCGACCGCCGGGAGGAGCTGCGCCCGCTGGTCGAGCAGGCCGTGATCCGTGCCAGGCAACTTCAGCTCGACGACGAGCAGGTGATCGCGATCGTTCGATCCATCCTCGAGGAGCATCAGCCATGACCGGGGAAGCGGTGATTGCGTCGCAACAGGTGTGCAAGAACTTCGCAGACAAAGAAGTCCTCCGCGGCGTCGATCTCTCGATCCCGCGGGGCTCTGTGGTCGGTCTGTTGGGCAAGAATGCGGCCGGCAAGACGACGTTCATCAAGTGCCTGCTGGGCCTCCTGAAGGTCCATTCCGGCACGCTGCGGGTATTCGGGGAAGATTCGTGGTGGCTCACGGCCGAGAGCAAGGCCCAACTCGGCTACGTGCCCCAGGAGGTGGCCCTTTACCCGTGGATGCGGGTCGAGCAGATCCTCCAATACACCGCGGCGTTCTATCCGCGATGGAACTGGGATCTGGTCCATCGGCTGGTCCGGCAGTGGGAGTTGCCGCCGAAGGACCGGGTCGGGCCGCTTTCGGCCGGGCAACTCCAGAAGCTCGCGCTGGTGCTGGCGCTTGGGCACGAACCGGAGTTGCTCGTGCTCGACGAGCCGGTGGCCTCGCTCGATCCCGTCGCCCGCCGCGACTTCCTCCGCACCCTCCTCGAAATCGCCCAAAGCGAGGCCCGCACGATCCTCTTTTCCACGCACATCACCAGCGACTTGGAACGGGTGGCAGACAGGGTGGCAATCCTGCGCGACGGCCGGATCGTGTTCCACGACGAGCTGGACGTGCTCAAGGAAAGCGTCAAACGCCTCCGCATCACCGCGTCCCGGGACCTGCCCGCAGCCTTCGCCGTGCGAGGCGCGCTACGCACGGAGGTCGCCGGCCCGAGCGCCCTGGTGGCCGTTTCGGGCGTCACGGGCGCCATGATCGACGAACTCCGCACTACCTGGGACGCCACGATCGACGTGGAGCCCCTCAGCCTGGAAGACATTTTCCTGGAGATGCACCATGGCTAGCCGGCTCCACGCGGTCTTCCGCACGTACATCACGCGACGGATGTTCTGGGTACTGGCCGGCGTCTGGCTGGTGTTGCACGCGGTGATGCTATCCGGGCATGGACTTCCTTTGGCGGTTGCCCCGTTTCTGGTGTCCAATGCCGCGGTTGGCGTGATGCTCGGGCTCCAGGTAAAGAGCCAATTTGCCAACCCGCGGGCCAGGCTGCTGCCTCACTTCGCTGCAACGCACTTGCTCGCCGCCGGGGCCATCGTTGTGGCGGCGGTGCTCCTCGACGCCTGGCTGCTCGCCTGGGTGAAGCCGGTCTCAGGGCTGGCCGCAGCCGCGTTTGCCCTCGCGCTGATTGCCGGCGTCGCCTGGTGGTGGTACTCGCTGGAACTCGTGTCGTCGTGGCTTTTTGCGCTCCTGATCATCGCCGGTTGCGCCGCACCGCAGTACGTGGCGGGGCCCATCCAACAGGTCCTCTCCGGCGGGTATCCGGTCCTTTCCGCGGGTTTGGCATGCTTCGGGCTTGCCGTCCTGGCCGTTCTCGCCGTGCGGCTCCGGGGGCTTCACGAAGAGATGCCCGAGTACTCGCGCCGGGTTCCGGAGTCGGCGTGGGATTTCACGTCTCGGGGAGCCCAACGGGACCGCCGCCGGCTGGAGGCCGAGGTGATCGCCCGCGCCACAACCGCCGGGCGGTGGCATGACCTCCGATTCCGCCTCCTTCTCCGCTGGGCCAGCGTCTCCGGGCCGTGGCGCCGCCTGCTGCTCCGCCAACTCGCCGGTGGATTTTCCGGCATACTTCTCGCGTTGTTCGAAGTGGCGATTGTCTTCTACCTGCTCTGGCTCGGGCATTGGACCCCGGGGGCTTCGCCCCGCATGGATTCCATCTTCCTCGTGTCGTTCTTTCCCGCGATGATGGCAATGAGCATGCTCGGCGGGGTGAGAATGCGACAGCGGCCCCACTTGGCCCGCGAATCGCTCTATCCGCTCGGCCGCGTCGAGTTCGTTTGCGACCTGATGCGCGAAGGCGCGCTCCAAACGGGGATCGCGGCCGCGGGTCACTGCGTGGGGATCGTCGCCGGGTTCGCTGTATTCGGGGACCGCGGGCCGATGCCGGCGTTCGTTGTGCCGTTCCTCGTCTTCATCGTGGCCCAGTATGCGGTGGTAGGCTGCGTGATGCTCTGGCTCGTGTCCTTGCGAAGCTTCTGGGGCTTCGTTTTCGGAATCGAGTTGGCAAGCATGGTGTCGGCCGGCCTGGTGCTCGCCGCGTTCTTCGCCGGCGAGGCGTTCTGGTCGCCCGCCAGGATCGCGATGGCAATTGCCCTGACCGCCGCAGCCGTGATCTTGCTCTACCGCATCACGTTTCGGCGGTGGTGTCAATTGGAGCCGGGTTGACGGCTCGCTGTTGCTCGACTGGCCTCTTCATTCCGCCCCAATATCCGTGACGTCCGCTTTTGCGTCCGTCTCTTCCGTCCCTATTTGATTGCGTCACGGAGCCAACTCGGCATACGAATGTAGGCGAATCCACAGATCCCCGGCGATGGAGTCGTTCACGCTCTCGACCGAGCCATCCAGTCGCAGGACATTGACGAGACCCAGGTGTTGGCTGCGCGCAGTCGCGCCGAAATTCGCCGGAATCACGCTGCTTGAACAAGGCATGCCGCGTCGCTGCAACTCCGCCCCCGAATAGGTCAAAGTCAGCAGAGTGCAGCTATTGATGGCGTCCAATCCCGCAGCGCGGTTCGGTCCTCCGGCATGACAGGCCGTCAGGCTGGCGCCCACGAAGCCCAAGGCCCAGGTGCCCCGCGGGTCGGCGCGATCAATTCCGGCGCGGATTTCATCGACGGCGACCATCTGCGACAGGCCGTTGGCAAACCTCCCGAAGCCAAAGGAGACATTGAATCCTGCCACACCGCTGCCCCATACCCTTGTGTTCGTGTTGATCAGATCATTGGTGTCCGCTTGAAATCCTGCGGGGCAGTTCGGCCAAAACGTGAAACATGGAGGATTGACGCCAAGGTTCAGTCCGTAGTTTCCACGGGCATACGAGTGACCGGACACACCCGCCAGCATCGCTCGTTCGTATGGCATATCATTCTGTCCGTCGCTTGGGCACCTCACGACCGACAGGTTCGTCGCGCGTGAAAGCCCCTGGGAAGGATCGTCGACCGGAATGTCGAAGTTGAACGCGTTTTGAAGCGCGGTCTGTTCCAAATAGGGCAGGATAAGCATCACCCAGTTGGCATGGAGTCGATCCAGTTCGCTTCCGGGCGACATCCCCAGCGCCACTCGATCGATGGTGCCCATGGGAAACAGTCCTCCGCCCAGCGGCTCGCCACGCCCCTTCCAAATCATCGCCGGAGGCAAGACGCGATGAGCGTCGTGGTAGTGGTGCAGGCCGATGCCGAGCTGCTTCAGGTTGTTTTGGCAATGCACCCGCCTGCCCGACTCCCGGACATTCTGGACCGCGGGCAACAGCAGCGCAATCAACACGCCAATGATCGAGATGACCGCGAGCAATTCGACGAGCGTAAAACCCCGACACGATCGCGTGGCCATGTTCAGTTCCCCTTCCCGTTTGCGACATCGCTCCGCAAGACTCCTGCGGTCGCAGCCATTTGGCTGACAATTCGACCACACGGATCAATGACGGTGCTTCCGCTCCATGTGGAACAGACCAGGTTCCACTTCCGAGTTTCAATCGCCCGATACTGACAACCGCGAATCTGCCGCTCGATCATGCCGGGATGTTCGGCAGTATTGCCGTCGTACACAAGATGGACGATCGCGTCCACCGCGCCCTCGTCGCGATACTGCGGCAACCACGGCAAGAGCGACTCGTAGCACACGCAGACCGCAATCGATCGTGACTTGCCCCGCCGGTCGCGGAAGGACAGGAGGCCGAATTCCCGCCCTGGCGCCAGCGGCGCATTGAGTTGGATCTCGGGAAGGAGCCGGGTGCGAATCCACTGGTGATCCAAGAGGCGAGGCAGCCCCTCCTTAAGGGGCACAAGGTCGAGCTTCTCGTGACGCACGATTGCGCCGGATTCCGACACCAGGCAGCCGCAGTTGTAACGCCGCACCTCGGCGACTTCCAAGCCGTAGCGAACCGTGGTTCCCGGTTCAAGGACCGTGACCCCCGCCAGGCAGTTCGTCTTGTAGGTGGGCGTCAACAAGCGGGAAAAGTCTTGAATCGTGAGCCGAGTCTCGATGTCGACCGCTTCGGGCTGCGCATCGCTCCGACTTTCGCTGAGACTCGACTCGGGCCACACAATCAGGTCCACCGGCCCCTCGCGCGACAAGGTGGCCCGAGTGATCCGGTCCAACTTAAGCCACGGTCGCCAGGATTCGTTCTTGGAGACCTTCGCGTGTGGCTGCAAGAGCAGCACGGAAAACGGAAGCGGCGTAACGGAAACGCTCGCCGCGACGAGGCAGCCGCCGAACCAGGCCAGACCGGCGATTGCACTTCCGAGCGCCGGTCCGAGCCAACGGCGTCCGAGGCTCGGCGTGTTCTCGCAGGCGAGCGTGAAGTTCACCAGGTAAAGCAATCCCGAGACTCCGAACGGCGTTATCCAGTGAGACCACTGCGCCAGGGGCGTCGTTGCGACAGTCAAGGCCAGGTTCGTGACCGACCACGACACGCCGCACCAGGCCTCGAACAGGTCGCCGGCCACCGCCGTCAGTGCGCAGATCGGGGCCGCCGCCACGATGGGCTTGCCACGAGTCCAATGGACCGCCAACGCCAGGACGACCAGTTGCAGGCTAAAGACCACGCACGCCGCCGCGTGGATCAACGATCCCCATGCCGGCATCGCGGCCCGCACGAAACCCGTGGATAGCCAGCACATTGCAAATCCGATCGCGACGGCCTCCGCGACGAGGCGCGCGGCGCTTCGCTGCAGGTCACGATCACGCCAAATCCAAAACAGCGGCGCCAGGCAGATCCACCACGTGGGCCACGAGAAGGGCGGAAACGCGACAGTGAACAGGCACGCCGCGCCGACCGCCAGAATGCGTCGCCGCGTTCCGGCGACCACTGCCGCCATTGCCAGCAGCACAAAAGCGTCGTGCCAGCCGCTCGCCGCGGCGACCAGGAGTCCCATGCCGCCGAGGATGCCGGCGATTTGCTCGCGGCGGACAGCGATCGCCGGAACATCGTGCGATGCTTCGATAAACCGGCACGTTTCGGGCGTCATCGGCGGGCCTTGCGCCGCCTGGCGAGAATGGTCCCGATCACAACACACGCGATTCCACCCATCAAATACCAGACCCACGGTCCAAGCCAACCTCTCCCGAAGTTCGGCTCCGGAAGAACGTAGTGGCTCAAGTAGAACTCCTCCTTGGGCACGTCCCGCCGAAGTATCTCAAGCGTATTGACGGTTCGTCTAATCGTCTTAGGATCATCGAAGCATTTGGTGAGGATCGTGAACCTGCTGGGGATCGGAAAACCACTGACCAACTCCCCGAATTCGATGGTCACGCGACGTACCGCACCCTCCGACATCGTCCCGCCGTACTCCTTCAAGGCCCAATCCCTGGCAGGATCGCAGACCAGGAAGGCGTCGGACAGCCAATCCCGCTTGCGATCCGGGCCATCCACAAGATGGTCGAAATCGACGCGAACGAGGTCCTGACCCTCGGATCGAACCGCGGAAACCTCCTTGATCTTGAACCACGGACTTTCGACAAGGCGCGAGAGAGGATGCCGTAGGACATACCAAGCGGCCAAGATAGACCCCCTTAATGGCTCCTCCTGTTCCTCGATCCGTCGATCCGTTGCGGGATCCGCATGGAGTCTTTCCAGGAATTCGAGGCCATAGGAGGCAATCCCGGGGGATCGGCCGATCGCAAACGCATAGGCGTCGTTTTTCGCCATCACGCGGTCGCCCCCGTTACGCCGCCTCGTTTTCTCCAATGTAAACGATCCCCGTATTGCGCACTCGAACGTCCGGGTACGCGCTTTGTCGGGGTCCATTCGCTGCTCGGGTCTCCTTTTCTTGTTGAACTCCGCGAGATCGGCTCTCGCTTTCTTGCTGACCGCCGCGAAGTCCTGCGTGTTGACACCTTTGGCGTGGACGGAAACTTGGTCGAGCTTCCTCGCGGTTTGTCGCACCCCTTCCAAAAAGCGGGCACGCAACTGCGGATCCTCGCCTTGTGCGCCTAGGGCCGCATTTGCCAATAGGAGGATCCAACAGACAGATGCCGAGACATGGAGAGAACCGTTCACGGCGCGCCCTCAAACCCGAAAACCTAAGGTAACGTCTCGTCGCTCACCGGGGAATCAACTCCAACCGGGAGCGTCCACCTTCACCACGCGTAAACGCAAGGTCGTGCAATCGTAAGCGGCAAGACATCAGTTATAGAGCAAGCATTGGCATGTTTGAGTCTGAGTTTCCTGGCACAAGCAGTCAACGGAACAGCCCCAATACGAATATGGGCAATACCCAGGCCCGCACCCGTATTGGGATTGCGGAGTGAGTGAACTGCATACGATCGTACCGCCACTGCAAGACGCGCAGCCCGCGTTCGCTTCATGGACAAGCACGCCCATGGAGAGCACGGCCATGCAAATCCCCAGCACGACACAGACTCTACCGAGAAAACACCGAGTCATCATCTTACGTCCCTCCGTTGAAGAGCACCAACCGCAACCAGCGGAACGCACACGGTCCCGCAAGACTTCGCGTAGTTGTTCACGGCACGAAACCGTCGATCTTCACGACCACCGACGAGGAACCTCGCTCGTCGGAGAAAAACTTGATGGAATGCTCAAATGGCGCCGGCTCGCGTGGCATCCCGATCTTCAGGCGCAAGGACTTCTCCTCGCCGGCCGGGACGGTAATTGGGAATTCGTCCAGGGCGATGCAGCCGCAACTCCTTTGCGCGCCGAGCAGCCGGATCGCATTCGATCCGGCGTTGAGGACGCGCACTTCTCGTTGCACCTCTTGCGTTCCCCTCGGCACCTCGCCAAGCGTCATTTGCGTGGGCTCGAAGAAGAGCCTTTGCCCGGCCAAATAGGGCCACACCAAGCCCGGGGAGCCCGTTCGCCAGAGCGCGTGACCGGCGAGCGCGGAGAGAAACACCACGGCAATGCCGCAAACCTGCAGGGTAACCGACCACCGCGAGGAACTTCGGACCTGCGGCGCCGCGCCCGGATCGCCCGATTCGTTGGTCGCCGGTTGAACCGCGGCTTCCATCATTCTGCCTTCCCCGCAAAGGCCGCCTCCCCAACAACGCAAGACGCGCAACACGGGTACCCGATGGGCTCGACCTCTCTAACCGCTCCCTTGCCCCGCGGCGATCGCCAGGACCTTCCCCTCACGGAGCCGAACGGTCAGAGGGGTTTCCAGAAACCACGCTCTCGAATCGCTGACCCGTCCAACGACCCACGAGACGCTCAGGAATCTCGATCGCCACGAACTTGGCGCGTAGGGGGGAATCTCGACGAAAGCGAATCGGCGGGAGTCGCGCTGGGTCGCCCCGCCCGGGCTTTGTTCAGCGTACTCCGCGATCGCCTCCAGGCACCGCGGACAATCATGATGAAAAAGTACCACGAGCCACTCGTTCTGGCCAAGCTGATCGGCAATATCGATATACTCCAGGAGCGCGAACGGCTTGCCGACCCAATTCCGCGGATCGGCGGCCACGGCCAGAGCGTCGCCGTGGGCATCGTCGCGCTGGGCGGCGAACCGGGTGTGCGAATGCGCGACGAGGGCAGCAGCCGGAACGGCCAGGACGAGCCAGGTGATCCATACGGCGGACATCGAGACAGCGGACCCCCGTCGGGCCGGTTCACGCGTCGGCCGGCACACCACGAGCGCAACGACCGCCGCGACGTCCAACATGGCCGTGTACCACGGGTTGACCAGCACGCGGCCGAAGCAGCCGCAGCAGGCCGCACCGGAGAGGGCTTTGACCAGGGAGACCGCGGCAAAGAGGGCGAAACACGCCATCGCCGCGGCGCGCGTCTGACGGGGATAGAGGCCGGCGAGAAACCAGACGCCCGAGAACAACTCGAACTCGACGACCCCAAAAAGGAACCAGCGCGAATCGAGAAGGGAGATCAGTTCCGCAGCACTTGAGGGCGAGTGAAGGAGCGGGGGAGGCGAGGGCTCGGTGGCGAGTTGGTGGACCTTGAGCCCCGCGGCCACGAGCAGCATCACCCCGAGAACGACGCAGATCGCGTCGTAGAGCGCCCAACGGTCGGTGCGAACCCACCCCCACCCCGCCATGCGCGTGCCTCCGATGAGAGCAAACAGCCCCCTGGACCTTGATCGAGCACGGCAGCCGCCGGATCGTCCATAAGAATCACATTCAAGATACCGGGCATGTGGAACATGTCAATACACACCCCCCGAAGAATCTATGCGCCCCCCCGAGAAACTAGACCCGGGCCGACTCGACTAACGACTATAGGGGGAATTGCCAGTCGACGTAGGATGGGCGATGCCCACCCTACCCGACTGCGTCGAGCGTGCGGCAGGTTTCGGCGCGACCAGAAGTCGCGGCTTTGTGAGGGCGTGGACGCGGACGGTGTTCTTCGGCACGTCCTACAGCGGTTCGAGTCCTTCGGTGGCGTCGGCCTCGGCGATGTCGAGCATTTTCTGGGTGCTGGTGGGATCGACCTTGCGGCAGCACTCGGTGAGCCGGTCGGCGACGTCCTGGAGGTCGGCACGCCAGAGGTCTTCGGTGGTCTCCGGCGGGCAGAAGGGGAGGAACTCGCCGATCAGGAGGATGAGCCGCAGCAGGTGGCGGAAGACGATCCCCTCCTGTTTCTGAAGGCTCTTGCTGGTGACGTACTTGTTGAAGTCGCCGCCGAACTCCAGCACCTCGCCCGCCGCCCAGACCGCCTGGGTACGCACGCCGTGGACGCCGGGGAACTCGTAGTCGAACAAGAGGCGGAGCTTCTCGGCCAGGTTGAGGACCCAGACCCGCGGCTCGTCGAACGAGCTGCGCCGGCGGTCGTCGTCTTCGGACGGTGTCTGGGAAATCTGCTCGGGCGTGGCGAGGCCGAACCGGAGCAACTGCTCGTCGAGGCGGGTGGTGGCCAGCGGGCCGGGCGGCATCCGGTCGTGACGCGGCACGCGCACGAAATGGCCCACCGAGCCGGGCAACTCCAAGACGCTCTCCATCGCCTGGATCCGCTCCTCCCGATTGGCGATCCCCAACTGGTTGACCAGGAACATCCCATAAAGCGGGTTCACGCCGCGGAACATGACAAGCCGGGAGAGTTCCGGCGTGGGGTGGGCCGTGACGGGACGATACGGGGCGGGCTCGTCCGCAGCCGCCGTTCCGGAAGAGAGCTTCGCCCCGGCGTCGGCCGCCGTCCGCACGCCGGAGAGAGTGACCTGCACCTTCGGGGCGGAGCCGGGGACAGGCGACGGATTGGCCGCGGCCGTTGGGACGCGGGGCGTCGTGATTTGCTCTTCTTCTTTCGTGCCGGGGTCCGGGCCTCCGAGCATCCCGCTCAGGAGACCTTCGGTCGGCGGCAGTGCGGGGTCGGGAGACCCGCGCACAGCAGAGGGGTCAGGAGACCCGCGCACCGCAGCGTCGGCGGCCGGCGGCTTCGGTTCCAGAGTCACGTAGCCCGCACGCCAGAGCGTGAGCAACATGCGGTCGAGCTCGCGCTGGCCGGCTTCGAGCCGGGCACTGTCCATCAGCCGCTTCGCCACGAGTCGGCGGATGCGATCCACTTCGGGCGAGGCGTCGAGCATGTAGGCCAAGAGCCGCCACGGCAGCGGGCCGCGGCTGTAGAGCTTTCCCGGCTTGGCGTCGCGGAGCTTGTTGAACTGGGGCTCGGTCCAGTACTGCTCCGTCTCCCGCCGCTTCGGCATCTTGCGTTTCAGGTCTTTCTTTGCCCTGAGGAGGCCCGGGTCCTTCGTGTCCTCGGGGATGCGGTCGAATTTTTCCTTCCAGCGGGCGATCTTGACGTCGTCCTCATGGGCCAGCACGAAGACGTAGCCCTGGGTGTCGAACTGCGGACGCCCGGCCCGGCCGAACATCTGATGGGCGGCGCTTGGGTCGAGGATCTGCTTCTTGCCGGGCGGGCCCTTCATAAGGCTCGGGACGACCACGCTCCGGGCCGGCAGATTGATGCCCGCCGCGAGCGTCTCCGTGCAGACCGTCACGGAAAGGAGCTTGTGCTGGAAAAGGTCCTCCACGATCCGCCGGTACTTCGGCAGCAGCCCGGCGTGATGCACGCCGACACCGCGGAGCAACAACTGCCGGAGCTTCGGCCCGGCCCCTTGCGACCAATCGTGCTTCTTCAGTTCCTCGTTGAGGCGGGCCTGCTGCCCGGTGGCCAGGAGTCCCTTGCCTTTGAGCTGCTCGGCCACGCTCCAGCACTCTTCGCGGTTGAAGCAGAAGATCAAGGCGGGCGTGAGACGCGACGCCTCGTCCCCTTCGGACATCGCCTCGATCTGCTCGGTGAGGAGCCGGTCGGGTACCCACTGAAACACCAGCGGGACGCGGCGCTGGCTTCCTTCGACCAGATCGAGGCTTCGCTGGTGGCCGATCTTGGCCCACTGGATGAACTCCTCGGGATTGCCCACGGTGGCCGACAGCAGAAGGGTCCGCACGTGGGCCGGCAGGAGCCCCAGGGTCAGCTCCCAGACCACCCCGCGCTCGGGATCGTTGAAGCTGTGGAGCTCGTCCATGACGACCGCGCTGACGTTCGAGAAGTCGAACGCCTCGCCGTGCAGCAGCCGATTGAAGAGGACCTCGGCGACGACGACCAGGATCCGAGCCTCGGCGTTCTCCCGCCGGTTCCCCGTCACCAGGCCGACGTCGTTGGGGTGGAAACCCCATTTCTCGGCGAGCGACTGCATCTCGCGGAACTTCTGCTCCGTCAGGGCGATCAGCGGCGTGGTGTAATAGGCCGTCGTGCCGTTGTGAAGGGCCTCGAACAAGGCCGCCTCGGCAATCAGCGTCTTGCCCGTCCCGGTCGGCGCGCAGACCATCAGCCCCTGTTCCGCCGCAAACCAGCCCAGCAAGGCCTCTTCCTGGTAGGAATAGAGCTGGAACGGCAGTTGGTCGAGGAATCGCTCGGCAATGTCGTCGCGCGACGGGGGGGAAGATGCCATGGGGTTCGGACTGCTCCGGTGGATGGGTACGGCCGAGGCGAGGAGCTTTCTCTAGCCCAGGCGTTCACGCCTGGGTGGCGAAGCACGACCACCCAGGCGTGAACGCCTGGGCTGGAGAAACCTACAACTCGCCACGATGGACGCTTGGGGCCCTCGGCTCCCCGCACCTCGTACGCCTAGTATAGGCTCGGCACGGCTGCTTGCGAAGGGCGCCGTTCATCCCACCACGGCGGACTCGCGGAGCACGGCGCCGCGCGTGGAGATGACGACTTCGCGGAGCGGGACCTCGATGCCGGAAGCCTGCCGGGCCGCCTGGACGATCCGCATCAGGCCCGTGCAGCAGGGGACCTCCATGTGGACCACCGTAAGGCTGCGAAGCGACCCGAGCGTGAACATGGCCGCCAGCTTCTCGACGTAGGGCTGCACGTTGTCGAGCTTAGGGCACGCGATCACCACCGGCCGGCCCTGCAAGTACCGCTCGTGGAAATCGGCCAAGGCGAAGGGCACACAGTCGGCCGTCAGCAAGAGGTCGGCGTCGTGGAGGAACGGGGCGTCAGGCGGCACCAGCCGGAGTTGGACCGGCCAGTTGCCCAAGGCCGATCGTGCCGACTCGGACAGGGAGGGCAATGCCTTGGGCTCGTTGGACGCCGCGGGCAGCACGTTGAGGCGGAGGTCCTGCACGCGGGCGCCGGGACATCCGCCGGGACACGAGGCCGCGGCGGGTTGGGGCTCGCGGAGCCGGGCCGCGTGGTGCCGGGCCGCGGTCTCGTCGAACGGCGCCGCGTCGCGCTCGGTGATTGTGATCGCCCCCTGAGGGCACTCCCCGAGGCAAGCCCCCAGGCCGTCGCAGTAGACCTCGGAAACGAGCCTTGCCTTGCCCTCCACGATCTGAATGGCCCCCTCCGCGCAGGCCGTGACGCACAGCCCACAACCGTTGCATTTCACTTCGTCGATCTCGACGATCTTCCGCTTCATCACCGGACACCTCCTCGGGATGGTCGTTCGCGCCGGCCGCGCAGGGCGTCGACCTGGTGCAACAGGCTCAAGAGCGGATGCCGCAGGAGCATCCTCGGACCGGCATAACGCATGACGGCCTTCACCTTTTCGCGCATCGCGCGCTGGTAGCAGTGGATGGGGCACTTCGCACACGTCGGCTTCCGGGCCCCAAACGGGCAGCGGTCCAGAC
>CAYSGY010000103.1:0-13117 GCA_964430315.1 uncultured Planctomycetaceae bacterium | reverse complement strand
CTTCAACGGTAGTTGCTCCACGTCGAGCACCTGGCCGGAGAACATTCCCCCCAGTGTGATCTCCGCGGTCGCCACCAGGCTCAGGTCGCTCTGCTCGACGCTGTAGATCTGGGTCTCCGGTCCCCGGGGGATGAAGCCGATTCCTTCGAGGATCTCGTTTCGCGCGAGGTCGGGGGTGGTCGTGAGCGTGAAGCCTTCACCGATCAGCACTTCGAGGGCGTAGCGTTGGAGGGCCAGTTCGAGGAGCACTGCCTCGTTCTTCAGGAAGTAGAACCCGTGGCCCGCCACCCTCGCCCCGGCCTCGAGGTCCACGAGGTTCAATCGTTCCGCAATCTCGACGTGATCCTTGGGCGGGAAGCTGAATTCGGGCAGCGGGGTCTTGCCGCGGGCGACCTCGACGGAGTCCATGCCGACCGGGGCGTCGGGATGGGTCATGTTGGGAATCAACCGCACCAGGCCGTTTAACTCGTCCGCGACCCGGTCCATCTCCGCCTGGGCTGTGGCGGTCTGCTCGCGGAGCCGGCGGCCCTCCTCCTTGAGCGCCTCGCGTTGGGTCGGCTCCTTGGCCCTCCCGATCGACTTCGACACCTCGTTGGCCTGGCGGTTCAACTGGTCGATTTCGGTCTGGCAGGCCCTGCGCTTGCTCTCCAGTTCCACCACGCGATCGACGTGGACGCGGGCACCCCGGTTCGCGCAGTTCTGTTTCACCTGTTCCACGTTCTCGACGATATACTTGCGGTCTAGCATCGGGGTTGGGGGTTGGGGGTTGGGGGTTGGGAGTTGGGAGTTGGGAGTTGGGAGTTGGGAGTTGGGAGTTGGGGGCAGAAACGATACGATCCGCCGCCGGAATTCGGTTGACCTCGCTCTCGACACCGTCCTGGCAGGCGTTCACCTCTTCGCCGGAACCCGGCTCAATTCCTCCCAGAGGTTTGCGCTGGCGCGGATGCCGCGGTGGAAGTCGGCCAGGGAGAATTTCTCGTTCGGGCTGTGCGTGTTGTCGTCGTCTTGTCCCCATCCGATCAACAGGGCATCCGCGTTCAGACGCTCGTGGAAGGCCAACACGATGGGGATGGAACCTCCCTCGCGTGTGAAGACCGGGGCGCGGCCGAAGGCGTGCTCGACCGCCCGGGCCGCTGCCTGGACGTAGGGGCTATCCAAGGGAACAAGCACTGCCGGCGAGCCGTGCTGCGAGGCCAGCTTCATCGTAATCCCCGGCGGGCACATGCTGCGGAGCATCGCTTCGAGGGCCTTGCCGACCTTCTCCGGGCGCTGGTCCGGCACGAGGCGGAAGCTGAACTTCGCGCCCGCCCGGGCCGGGAGGACCGTCTTCGCCCCGGTCCCCTGGTAGCCGCCCCAGAGGCCGTTGAGGTCGCAGGTGGGCCGCGCCCAACGCCGCTCGAGGGTCGAAAAGCCTTCCTCGCCGACGGCGCCGGTTACGCCGATCTGGGAGAAGTACTTCTTCTCGTCGAACGGAAGCGCGGCCAACTGTTCCCGCTCCCGCGGCGAGAGCGGCACGACGTCGTCGTAGAACCCCGGGACGCAGATTCTCCCCCGGTCATCCACCAAGGCGGCCAGCATCCGCGAGAGAGTGTTCAGAGGATTCGTCACCGACCCGCCGAACGTGCCCGAATGGAGGTCATGGGCCGCGCCGGTCAGCAGCAGTTCAAAACAGGCGATTCCCCGCAGGCCGTAGGTGATGGCGGGCTGGCCCGGGGCGAACTGGGAACCGTCGCTGATGACCACGCAGTCGCAGGCCAGCCGATCGGCGTGATCGGCCAGGAACTGCTCCAGGCCCGAACTGCCCACCTCCTCCTCGCCTTCGATCACGAACTTCAAATTGACCGGCAGCTTCCCCTCGGCCTTGAGCCATGCCTCGGCGCCGAAGACGTGCGTGAGCACCTGCCCCTTGTCGTCGGTGGCGCCCCGGGCATAGAGATTGCCGTCGCGGCGTGTCGGCTCGAAGGGAGGCGAGACCCAGAGGTCGAGAGGAACCACCGGCTGCACGTCGTAATGGCCGTAGACCAACGCCGTCGGCTTCCCCGGCTGGCGAGGGGACTGGGCAAAAACGATCGGATGGCCGGAGGTCTCCACCTTCTCCACGCTCAACCCCAGAGAGCCCAACCGTCCGGCAACCCAGTCCGCCGCGCGGTGCATCTGGTCGCGGTAAGCCGGGTCGGCGCTGATACTTGCGATGCGCAGCAACTCGCAGAGGTCATCTTCAAACCGCTGGGCGTTGGCCGCTAGATACTGGTCGATCGCCGTCATCTTCGGTTCTGCTCGCAATTGGCATTGGGAGGGATTTTGCGGACACCGAGTCGCTACAATATAATCGTAGGCGTCTCATCCGACTATCGGGGGTCTGGAAAAAGCCACAAGGACGCACTCATGGCCACCGGTGGATCCGCCGCCGCCCTGCCGGAAACGAGCACGCGACGCCAACGCGAAGAGCACGGCAAGCCGAAGCGGCAGCCGCGCTACAGTGTCATTCTCTGGAACGACGACGACCACACCTATGCCTACGTCGTCGCCATGATGATGGAACTCTTCGCTCACCCTCCCGAGAAGGGATACCAGATCGCCAAGGAGGTCGACACCCAGGGCCGCGCCGTCGTGCTCACCACCACGAAGGAGCACGCCGAACTGAAGTGCGAACAGATTCACGCCTACGGCAAGGACGACCTGATCGACCACTGCAAAGGCTCGATGTGGGCCACGATCGAGCCGGTGCCCGGTGAGTAAGCGGCCGCCGAGAGACTACTCCCCTCTCCCGTTGGGCGGGAGAGGGGCCGGGGGTGAGGGGATCTTCCACCGATATCCCGGAGTGTTTCCAGGACGCCCGCTACGCCAATACTACCGCCGGGTCCGGCGAATAACCGACAGCGTCCGGCGCGTGTCGCACGTTCGATCCTCGTTCAGGAGACCAGGGCGATGACTACCCGAAGGAACTTTGAGAGTGCCGCACGCCAGGCGGGGCGTGAGATGCGCGAATTGCAGTCGAACATGCCGAGTTTCGTCCAGTTGGCCGTCTTCGTGGTGCTCTTGGTGACCACCATGGGGGTTGCGATCTACGTGGGCGGGTACAATCCGGCACGAGGCCTTTGCGTCGGCCTGGGCGGGACGATTCTCTCTGCCCTGATTGCGGCCGCGATCAAGGTCGCCAACCAGTGGGAACAGGGCATTGTGCTGCGGCTCGGCCAGTTCCAGTCGATCCGCGGCCCGGGGGTGTTCTTCATCGTGCCGATCGTCGACCGGGTCCGCATGGTCGACACCCGGGTGCTCGCGGCCGACATCCCGCGTCAGGAGGTCATCACGCGGGACAACGTGCCCGTCTCGATCAACGGCGCGCTCTTCTTCAAGGTGGCGAACGTCGAAGACGCGGTGATGAAGATCCAGGACTTCCGCTACGGCATTTCGCTCTTGGCCCAGACGGCCCTGCGCGACGTGGTGGGCGGGATGGTGCTCGACGAACTCCTCTCGGAACGCGAGCGCATCGGCAAGCAGGTCGAGCAGGCCGTGGAGAACGATTCCAGGCAGTGGGGACTCCACGTCACCGGCATCCGGCTCATGGACATCGACATGCCCGAGGACTTGAAGCGGATCATGTCGCGCCAGGCGGGCGCGGAGCGTGAGAAGCGGGCCACGATCACCAAGGCGGAGGGCGACCGGCTGGCGGCCGAAAACCTCTCGGCCGCCGCCGCCACCATGCTTGGCAGCCCCGGCGCGATGCAGCTCCGGACGCTGCAAACCATCGACGGCCTCGGGCCCACAGCCTCCAACACGGTCGTGCTCGCCGTGCCCGTCGAGATCCTGGAACTGGCCCGACGCTGGGGCCAACCGGCGAAGTAGGCCGAAAGCGTGCCTACTTGCCCGACAGCTCGAAGTGGATCTCGTTGTCGCCGGCCTTGATTTCCTTCTTCAACTGCGAAGCGGTGTTGTACTTGGCCGGGACAAGTTCCGGGTAGTTCTTCATCGTCCCGGACGCCGGATCGGGACGCTCGCCGCCGGTGGTGATGCGGACGGTGTGCGTACCCAAGGCGGCCCCCGCCTGGCTGAGGCTGTACGTGAGGGTGTACTTGCCCTCCTGATCGGTTCGCGCGGCCGACGGCCTGCCGTGTTCGGGCAGAAACTCGATGCCCGCATCCGCCAGCGGCTTTCCGTCGAGCGTCACTTTCCCGAAGACCTTGCCGGTGGGCGGGCCCGACGGCTTGCCACAACCCGCGACCGCCACCACGAAACAGGCCGCCGCACTCAGCGCGGCCACGCGATTCAGGACTCGCATACTCCGAGAATTCCTCATGGTCTTTCCCCTCTCATCGGACTTCAAGTCTTGTGTGCCCTCCCGGGATTGTGAAACCTTGTTCAGGTCGATTGCCGGGCGTGAATGGACAGGCTAGAACTCCCCCACCGACTGGCCGTCGTTTCGCTGTCCGAGCCGTTGATAGACGGTGGTGAAGTCGATGGTCTCGCTGACGAATCGGGTCGAGCCGTCCAGCAGGCCGACCATGGCCCCGCCCGGGTGCGTGCTGGCGATGGCCGAGTTCACATAGTCCCAGTCGGCCCACGCGGTCGGATTGATCGGGCGGTACGTGTTGCAGAGGCTGTCGTAAATCCAGTCCTTGGAGTGCTGCGTCCCGCGCGGCGTCCCGGCCCAGACCCCGGCCCGGTACAGCGTGTTGGTATTCCCAGGCTTCAGCTCCCAGCACCGCTCCCCGATGCCGATCGTGTTGCTGCTGCCGTCCCGCACGTCGGCGAACGTGATGCTCGCGTTCCGGAAGAAGGTCCCGTTGCAGTTGTCGTAACAGCCGCCCGACGTGCCGTTCATCCCCATGTAGTTCGAGGTGCCGGGGCCGGTGCTGACGTTGCTATAGCTCCACGTCCACTGCCGCTTGTTGTTCGGCAGCGCGGTGTCGGAGGGGCAGCGGTAACAGGCCAACTTGGTCTGGATCTGCGTGATCCTCTGGTCGATCGGCACCCCTTGTCCGATGCCGCACTGCTCATACAAGGCCGTCTGTTCCATGAAGGGCAGGATCAAGGCCGACCACGACCAACCGGGCGGTTCCGTGAAGCCGGTGTAGCCGGTGGGAACGTAGGTGGTAGGCGAGGTGACCGCAGCCCCGAGCGGGAAGGTCTTGTGCGTGTCGTGGTAGTTGTGCAGGGCCACACCGATCTGCTTCATATTGTTCGTGCATGCCGAACGCCGGGCCGCCTCGCGCGCGGCTTGCACGGCGGGCAACAGCAACGCAATCAGAATCCCGATGATGGCGATAACCACCAACAACTCCACCAAGGTAAAGCCTCTTCTCAAGAAATGCATGGCGACTCTCCCTTCCGAAAGAGGAACACGAGAACAAGCGGGATGACCGTTCTGCAAAGTGGGACCGAGACCCGAGGCGTGTCCGGCGCAAGGTGCGACCGGAATGCGGGGCCCGGTTTCAGGCGGGACTACTGGACTCTCTCTGCGGTTCCATCACCACCCCCTAGGCTATCGTGGCGAACCATCCGACGCAAGGGTGGCCGACGCAATTCGTCGGACGCTCGACCGAGGCGTTCGCCCCGCCTGCGTCACTCAGAGCTTGTCGATCATCGCCTTGGCTTTGGTCTTGATCGCCTGCGGGTTGGAAAGGGAGCGGAGTTCCTTGTAGTCGGCCAACAAGGCGTCAGCCTTGCCCGGATCGGTGGCCTTCATCGCCTCCAGTTGCCGCTGGAGTTCCTCGATCCCGCTATTGATCTGCCCGGTGTTGGCGAGATCCTGGAGGATGGACTTCACCATGCTCGGACCCGACGGCGGCGGAGCCACCGGTTTCGGGGATCCGCACCCGGTGCAGACCATCGCAAGAAGAAGGGCCCAGCAGACACGCAAGATACGCATCGTTGCTCTCCATGGCAGACAGGTTCAGGGCGATTGGACCGACTCGCCGCCGTTGCGGCTGCCGAGACCGTGATAGATCTGCAGATCGACGGTATCCGAGATAAACCGCACCGAGCCATCGGCCAGCGCGTGGTTGCAGCCGCCCGGATGACTGCTCCGCGCGGGAAAGACGCCGAGGCTGTCGCCCGCCCAGCAGCCGCTGCACGACATGCAACTCGGGTACTTCCAGTTGGGCGGGGCCAACGTGTTGAACAGGCTGAAGAAGAAGACCGGTCGAACCCAATACTGCCCCATGAAGCCGATGTGGTTCGACGAGGCCGACTGGCAGCTCTGGCCGTACTGGTCGATCTGCGCCTGCGTGAACGCGCCCTGGCTCGTCGATTGATTGGTGTGCGGCCAGGCCACGCCGCGGGCCACATCGCGCGTGATATCGAAAGGCGGGGTATTGGTGGTGTCGGCGTCCCCGAAATTCTGCTCGCCGACCAGGATCGTGTTCGACGTGCCGTCGGTGAAATCGCGCATCGAGGTCGGCAGATCGAGCCGGAACGCACCGTTCTGCAGGGTGCTGGAAATGCCCCACGTCAGATTCGGACCCGTCGAGACCGGATAGCTGCAGTTGCCCACCTCCGTTGCACTCGGGTACGCCGGAGTCGACGGGCAAATGTAGGCGTTGACCCGCGTCCGGCATACCGTCGGAGTCACGGCCCCGTCGTGGCTGGTCAGATAGAAGTCCTGGGACACGCTCTTGGCCTTGTCGTACAGCGCCCTTTGTTCCACGAACGGCAGAATCGCCGTGTGGACGCTGTAGCTGTGCCACGGGTTGGTGTTGCTACCCGAACGCAACACCGCCTGCGGGAAGGTCAAGACGACGTCGTGATAGTTGTGCAGCGCCAGCCCCATCTGCTTGAGGTTGTTCGTACACTGCGACCGCCGGGCCGCCTCGCGCGCGGCTTGCACCGCGGGCAACAGCAACGCAATCAGAATCCCGATGATGGCGATGACCACCAACAACTCCACCAAGGTGAAGCCTCTTCTCAAGAAATGCATGGCGACTCTCCCTTCCGAAAGAGGAACACGAGAACAAGCGGGATGACCGTTCTGCAAGGTGGGACCGAGGCAAGTCCGGGGCGAGCGTGCGACCGGAATGCCGGGCCCGGTTTCAGGTGGGATTACAACACAGTCTCGGATATTCGGCCGACAATCCTTAAGCTACCACGGCGAACCGTCCGATGCCAGGGCCATCCGAGCAGAATCAACGGGCAATATCGCCACCACGGAGCCGTGATTCGCCCCCCGGCGAATCGCGGCCCGGGCAAGACCTGTCCCGTCAGAACAGCCGCTGCTGGCTCGGGCGGCCGAGGGGATGGGCATCGATGCCGAGGTCGCAGAGGCAATCGACAAACGATTCCGGGCCATGGGTGCAGTAGACGCGGCGAGGGGCGACGCGCTGGACCGCCTCGACGAGTTCGCCGTAGTCGGCGTGGTCCGAGAGCGGGATGGCATGGTCCACCCCGAGCCGGTACTTCGCCCGGCCGTCCATCGCCCACCCCGTGACGGCAATGCGGACCTGACGGCCCCAGTCGTGGGAGCGTCCGATGCCGGGCGGGACGACCAGCACGTGTCCGGGCTCGGGGCAGTGCGGAATGGTCCCGCGGTGGCCCACCGCCACGCCGAAGGACTCGTAGACCGCGCTGACCGGCTCGATTCCCGGATGTTGGAGCACCGCGAAGCCGGCGTCGGCGAGGATCCGCGTCACCTCTTGCGCCTTGCCAAGCGCGTAGGCCTCCACCACCGGCGTCCCGCCCGAATCGAGCACGCCGTGAACCACTTCGCACAGTTGCGCGATGGCCGCCTCGCGCGGCGGAAACTTGTACCCGGGATCGCCGAAGGTACTCTCGATCACGAGGACGTCGGCCGTGGAAAACTCGGCAGTCTCCGCGGTGGCCGAGTGGCCGAGCTTGAAATCGCCCGTGTACAAGAGCGTCTGGTCTCCATCTTCCGCCAGGAGCATCGCGGAGCCGAGGCAGTGGCCGGCCGGGTACGTGGTCAAACGCAATCCTCCCCAGTCGATCGGGGAGCGATAGGGCAGATCCCGGGTCGTCCGCCGCCCCAGACGCAACTGGTACAAGGCCGATGTCTGCGGCGTGCAGAGGGCGTACTCGTGGCGCGCGATGTGGTCGGTATGGGCGTGGGAGATGAACGCCCGGGGCTGCCGGCGGGTGAAGTCGACTGCCAGCCCTGCCTTGGTCAATACGAGTCCGCCGTTCCAGTGAAACATGCTGCCCGGTAGGGATCCTCTTGTCTGGATTGGGAGTTGGTCGATCTTGGCCGCCAGGACGAAGTCGTTTTGCGACAGGCCCCCAAGGGCGTGGGTCCAGAGGCTGATCCAGCCTCCGATGACGTGCTCCTTGCATGCTATGGCCGAACGCCGCCGCCTGGCAAGCCGGGGTCTTGTCGAATGCGAGACGCGTCGACTCCACCCGAACCGACGACGCGACCAGCCGCGAAGCTGCGATTTGTGCCCGCGGGGCTGTTTGGGGGGTGCCTCCCAACGCGCCGAGCCGTAGGATTTGTGGAAGTGTTCAGCGGAATAGAAGTGCGAATAGGGGAAGGGAAAAGGGAAAAGCTCTGGAAAAATGGGAAAGGCAAGAAACCGTGCCCTGATTACACAGTGCTTCCCGATCTTGCGATGAGGGCCCAATGAAACCTACGGATACGCTTGTGGACGAACACCGCCTTATCGAGCAGGTGCTCAACTGCCTGGAGAGGATGGCCGAGAGGGCGTCGCGGCGGGCTGAACTCGATGCCCGTCGCGCGGACGACGCGATTGCCTTCCTCAAGACGTTCGTACACGGCTGGCACATCCCAAGAGAGGAGGCCTACTTGAGCCAGGCGATGGTGTCCCTCAGCGAGAGCCGTCCGGAAGACCTGGCGTTTCACGACCATCGGCGGTGCTGTACGCACCTGGGCGAAATGGAACTTGCCGCGGCGGCGGGCCGTGCAGGGGAGTCGGGGGCGGCCGAACGCTTCGCCGAGCACGCGCATGCCTACATCGCCGTTCTGATGAAGCACATTGAGGACGAGGAAGTCCGGCTCTTTCCGCGAATCGAGGACCGGCAAACCGAGCCGTCTCCCGCCGAACGAGCCATTCTCCCCGAACCGAGCTTGGCGCAGCCGATGGATCGCGGCCAGTTCGCTCGATACACGAAAGCCGCCAACCGGTTGGCCGATCACTACAACGTGCCGCGGGCCGGTGGACTCGCCATGCCGGTCGGCCCCGCCGGCCGCGCCAAATCGGCCGTCTCCTGAAGGGGCGGTTGTCTCGCGACGGCAGGCTTCTCGAGTTTGGTCAACGTCGCCCGGCCGAGGACGCCGCGGCGGGCCAATCCCCTGCCAGGGCGGGGGTATTGTATTGTCGCGCCTTGACCGGGGTTTCGCCAGCATGCTATATAAGAAGGGGGGCCCATCTACACTCTTGGTCGGCGTTTACGCTCGTCCTCTAGCTACCAATGGTCGTCTCATGGCTTTGGTTACGTTGCGCATCCTGGACGGAGCCGACCGAGGGAAGACGTACGAGAATGTTCCCACGCCCGTGACCATCGGGCGTGAGGAGGGGAATTCGATCCAGCTTAACGACGAGCGGGTCAGCCGGTTTCACCTGAAGATCCAGGAGGACCAGGAGAAGCTGGTGTTGACCGATCTGCAAAGCACCAACGGCACCAAGGTCAACGGCGAGAGCGTGCAACTGTGGATCCTCCGCTTCGGCGACGTGGTCTCGATCGGTCGAACCCTCGTGCTGTTCGGTTCTCGGGACGACATCGCCCAACGCCTGGCGATGCTCCGCGGCGTGGACGTGTCGGAGGGCGTTCCGCTGGACGACGAGGAGGAGGCCTCGCCGCGTTTTGCGCTGGATGACGAAATGGTCTGGGGAGAGGACGAGGATGCGCGAGCGATCCTCCACACGCTGCTGCCGCCGGAGTTGCCCAACCCTCTCGAGCCAGGCATGGCGGCGCAAATCTCCGAACTCCTGATGTTCTTCCACCTGCGGCTTCGCGGGCTGATTCAGACGGTGCAATGCTCGTCGCGTTCCGATCACGTGGGGCTGCAACAACGTCAGTGGCAGAACCTCCTCGATCTCCAGGCCCGCATCGCCGGCTACCTCAAGGCCATCGGCGAGCCGGATGCGTGACGCGCATGTTGCTGTCGGGTAGGATGACGGGCGGGACAGACTGCTGGAAGATGCGCGGAACGGTTCAAAGGGAACGGCCATGACGGTTGCGGTCGCACGGAGACCGTTTACGGTTGACGAGTACCAGCGAATGCGCACCGCCGGTATTCTCCGGGAGGACGACCGCGTCGAACTCATTGACGGGGAGGTCCGCGAGATGAGTCCGGTCGGCCCGCTCCACGCAGCCATCGTGCGGCATCTGAACCTCCTTCTCCATCAGTCGCTGGCCGGTTCGCACGTGGTCAGCGTGCAAGACCCGATGCAGCTTTCCGACTACAGCGAACCGCAGCCGGACGTGGCGGTCCTGCGGGCCCGCTCGGACTTCTACGCGGATGCTCATCCGACCGCGGAAGATGTCTTGCTGGTGATCGAGGTTTCCGATGCGTCGCTGGCCTATGACCGTGAAGAGAAGCTCCCTCGCTATGCTCGATCAGACGTCCCGGAAGTGTGGCTGGTGGCCGTCGATCGCCGGGAAGTGGAGCAGTATGCCGATCCTTCGGAGGGGCGGTACCGGGTGGCGCAGGTCTGGGGTCGAGGTCAGACCGTCACCAGCGTGAGTCTCCCTGCCCTGGCCGTCGCGGTCAGCGACGTGCTGGGATGAGCCCCTTCAAGAGATAGCCTCCCTCGCCCGCGCGGCCTCTTACCCGCCCCTGCCGGCTTCTCGGGGGGCTTCTACAATTCCTTGGGACGCCGCGGTAGAATCACCCGCCGTCGCCCACGTGGTCGCCTTTTCGGAGAGGCGCCATCGCTGTCCCTCGGAGGGATACGATCGTCCGCTCTCGGAGAGGGTGGCCCGCGTGTTTCGGAGGAACACGTGTTTTGGAGGAAATAGGATGAGCACGCCTCCCTTCGTCCACCTGCACTGCCATAGCCACTACAGCCTTCTGGACGGGGCCGGGTCGATCGACCGCCTCATCGAGCGTGCCAAGGCCCTTCGCATGAACGCCTTGGCCCTCACCGACCACGGAAACCTCTTCGGCGCCCTGGAGTTCTACCAGAAGGCCAGGGCTGCCGGGATCAAGCCGGTCCTGGGGTACGAGGCCTACGTCGCGCCGGGAAGTCGGTTCCACAAGGATGCCTCCAGCATGAAGGAGGCGAGCTTCCATCTAACGCTTCTGGCGCAAAACCACACGGGCTATCAGAACTTGTTGAAGATGGCCTCGTCGGCGTTTCTGGAAGGTTTTTACTTTCGTCCGCGGATCGACAAGCAACTCCTCGAGGCGCACCACGAGGGGATCATTTGCCTGAGCGGCTGCGCGTCGAGCGAATTGAATCGGGTGCTCGTCGAAGGCGCCGAGCCCGACATCGAAAAGGCCATGCGCGTGGCCGAGTGGTATCGCGGCGTGTTCGGCGACCGCTACTTCATCGAGATCCAGGACAACGGCATCGAGATCCAGCAGGTGGCGATGCGCGGGGCTGTGGAGGTTGCCCGGCGCATGGGCATCCCGCTGGTCGCCACGAGCGACGTGCATTACGTCAACCGCGAGGACGCCGACGCCCAGGACGTTCTGCTGTGCGTCAACACCGGCAAGTTCCGCGCCGACGTCAAGCGGATGAAGATGGGCACCAAGGAGTTCTTCCTCCGCAGCCCCGAACAGATGTACGAAGTGTTCGGCGGCTACGAGGACGCCCTGCGGCGCAGCCAGGAGATCGCCGACGGCGTGGAACTCGAGTTGGAACTCGGGCAGCGTCACTTCCCGGTGTTCGTGCCGCCGGAGGGGAAGACGTCGGAGGAGTATCTCCGCGAACTCTGCACCAGCGGTCTGCTGCAGCGATACGCGAACGACCCCGAGCGGTGCCGCGACGGCGAGTTGTCGCAGGAAGTGAAGGACCGGCTCGAGCGCGAGCTCTACGTGATCAACAAGCTGGGGTTCCCGAACTACTTCTTGATCGTATGGGACTTCGTTCGTGCGGCCCGCGACCGGGGCATTCCGGCCACGGCCCGCGGGTCGGGCGTCGGCTCGCTGGTGGCCTACGGCCTGTACCTGAGCCACGTCTGCCCGTTGAAATACGACCTCCTCTTCGAGCGGTTCCTCGACGAGAACCGCCGCGAGGCGCCCGATATCGACATCGACTTCTGCCAGCAGCGCCGCGGCGAAGTGATCCAGTACGTGAAGGACACCTACGGCACGGACACCGTGGCCCAGATCGGCACGTTCGGGACGCTGGCGGCCCGGGCGGCGATCCGCGACGTGGGCCGGGCCCTGGGGCTTCCCATCGCGCGGGTCAACAGCGTCGTGGCCCTGGTGCCCGACCAGCTCCACATCGAACTCCGCGAGGCGCTCCAGAAGAGCGAGGACCTCAAGAAGCTCTACGACTCCGACGCCGAGATCCGCGAGCTGCTGGACCTGGCCGTGCAGGTCGAAGGGCTTGCCCGCAACGTCGGCACCCACGCCGCGGCCGTGGTGATCGCCGACCGGCCGCTCGTCGAGTACCTTCCGTTGCAGCGTGTCACGGGGAAGGAGGAGATCATCACCCAGTGGGCGATGGCCGACGTGGAGCGGGCCGGCCTGCTGAAGATGGACTTCCTCGGCCTCCGGAACCTGACGATCCTCTCGAAGACCGTCAAGCTGATCGAACAGACGACCGGGCAGAAGATCGACCCCTACGGCTTCCCCCTCGACGACCCCGAGACGTTCGCGCTGCTCTGCCGGGGCGAGACCAAGGGGGTGTTTCAGTTGGAGAGCGGCGGGATCCGCGACCTCTTGCAGCGGATGAAGCCCGACCACTTCCGCGACATCATCGCCACAAACGCCCTCTACCGGCCCGGCCCGTTGGAAGGCGGCATGGTCGACGACTACATCCAGGTCAAGCACGGCCGCAAGAAGCCCGAGTACAAGCACCCGGTGATGAAGGAGATCCTGGAAGAGACCCACGGCGTGATGGTCTACCAGGAACAGGTGATGCGGATCCTCAACCGGCTGGGCGGCATCAAGCTGGCCAACGCCTACACCTGCATCAAGGCGATCAGCAAGAAGAAGCTCCCCATGATCGCCAAGTTCCGCGAAGAATTCATCGCG
>CAYSGY010000102.1:0-13198 GCA_964430315.1 uncultured Planctomycetaceae bacterium | reverse complement strand
CCACTCGAGCCGGCGCGTCCTCCAGCGTGGACGCGGCCGACGCCGACGAACCGATGTTGGCCGCAAGGTCCATCGGTCCGGGCGCAGAGGGCGCCGGATCCGCGCGAGGCGGCGGAGGAGGCGGCATAGGCGGGGGCACGGGCCTGATCCACCTGCGCGAAGGGCAAGACGCCTTGGAGTTCAGGCCCCAGAGGATGATCCTGTACCTCTCCTGTACCGACGAGATGGGGCGGGGACGAGTCTACCAGGTCGACGAAAAGGGAATCATCCTTGGACTGGTGACCTTGCCTTATGCGGCGACAGGCTTGGCCCTCCACCGGGAGCCCGCCCTGGTGGCCGCGGTTCCCCGGGAGCGAGGCAAGATATTCCGCATCGACGCCTCGGGCAGGGTTTCCGTGGTCCTCGAAGACCATCCCCTGCTGCCGCAGCCGGTCGACGTGGGCGTTGCCGCGAATTCCGATTCGATCGTCGTCGCCGATAACCTGGCTCATATCCTGGCCGGCACCACGATCGCCGGCCGGAAGGCGACCGAACTGCGGCGATTCGATCTCCAGATGCGGGATCGGCCTCTCATGTCGGTCGCTGCGACCGCCGACAATTACGTGGTGTTCGCCACCGACGCGGAGCCGGGAGTGTACCGTTTCCCGGCCAGCGACCTTTCGGCGAGGCCGGCGATTCTGCCCCGGTTCGGCGGAGTGGCTGCCGACACGGCCACGCTGCGATGGGCCGCCGCGCAGCCGCCCGTCCAGGTCGTTGTGTGCGAGGGAGAGACGCCCGTCAAGACGCTCCGCCTGCCGGCGGGCCGCAGTCTCTATCGATATGGCCTCTTGTCCTTTGCCTCCGAAGGGAAGCTTGTGACGGCGGTCCAGTCGGGCGAGAAGCCCGAGGGGGTACGGCTCGTCTGTATCGAGACCAAGGACGAGACGGCCGTCAACCTTTTCCCGTGGCAAAAGGAGGCGATCCTCGACCTCGTCGTCGGCCCACGCATGCCTTGGCCGCCTTACGTCCCGGAAAAACGCCGGAGTCTGTATTGATGCCAAGGGAACCCCAATTCACTGCGACGTTGAGAGAAGCCCAGGGGTTGCAACCCCTGGGCTTGGACCCTCGTTTCGTGTCTGTGGCGACGGAGGTGCAGGGATGAGAGTCTCCGGAATCTGGAGGGTACTTGCCGTCGTGTGGGGCGCGGAAGTCGCCCTTGCCCAGAGCACCACGGTGCAACTGCCCACCTATCGGACGTTCGGCGTGCGCACCGCGGTGACGGTTCCCGACCGCGGAAGCGTTTACCTCGGCGGCATCAACCGGGCCTATTCCGGCAGGAACGAATTCGGCACGCCGCTCCTGCCGTTTCGCAACCGCTCGTTCGGGACCCAACGGAGCGCCTCGGGCGTGAGCGTGTCGGTCTACATCCACGACTTCGAGGAATTGGAGCGAGAAGTGCTCAGCCGGGCCGGAGGCTCCGATCCGAAGCTCACCACACTGCGGGCCCCGGATGGCACGACCCGCGCGGTTGTGCAATCCGATCCCGGTGCGGCGGGGTCAGGAGACCCGCGCCGAACGCTGGCGGACGGGCCCGGAGACCCGCGCCGAACGCCGGATCGTGCCGCGCCGCTTTCGAGCATCGAGGAGATCCGCCGGCAACGCCTCGCGGACCAGGAGGCCCGGCAGGCGGAGGCGGAGGATTTCTTCGAGCGAGGCCAGACGGCCGAAGCTGCGGGCAAGACGAACGTGGCCCGTATCTACTATCAGATGGCCGCCAAGCGGGCCTCGGGCCTCCTCAAAGAAGAGGTCCTCGCCAAGCTCGATGCGTTCCGCCGCGAGCCGCCGTCGAAGCTGGCCCGAAGCGAGCCGTAGTCGCCGGGCAAGCCCCAGCCGATGCGGAAGTGTCTGTGCCTTCAGCCCCCTTGGAGGACCCCGACGGCTTTGTCCGCGTCTGCGGCACTGTCGAAGCCGATGTAGAGGATGAACCTCGACCCGGTGACCGCTCCCGAGAACCCCCGGAGGTTGATCCCGGCTTCGGCGAGCTTCTTCGTCAACTTCGCGGCGATTCCGGCCTGGTTCTCTCCCTCAACCCGTACCGACTGGACCCGGCTCATCACGTTGAAGCCCAAGAAAGCGGCTGCGTCGACTTGGCGGTCGCCGCGCAGCGGGGTGAGAAACACGACCCCGTTGCCGGGCTTGTCCGGTGCCCTCCTGGCCAGGATGAAGTCGAGATCGGCCCCTGCTTCCTCCAGACCGGCGAGCACGGCCGCCAAGCGACCCGGCTCGTCCTGAATGCTGGCCACCCATACGTCCGCACGTTCGATCTTCAGTGCTGTCATCGTGCTCTCCTTTCCCGTTCAACCCTCATTCATCGCAAGAATGCCATGGTTGGCGGCGCAACACGCAGCAAGACCAGTAGAATTGTCGCTCTCAAGAGGCAGGCAGGCAAGCACTCCCCCTCTCCCTCTGGGAAACGGGTTGGGGGATGTGGGCGTTGCGTCGATGACTCCGTCATCTCGCCACCCGGCAACCCTCACCCCAACCCTCCCCTAGAGGGTAAGGGGACACGCCAACGAAATCGCGGCGTCATCCCTCGACGACCCTAAACGGACAGAAGCCTCACCCGACGATCGCCCTGAGGTCGACCCGGTGAAGCTGCCGGCCCTGGCCGCCGTGCGGGGAGTCGAGGATCACGCTCTTGCCGTCCGGGCTGGAGCGTGGGTGCAGATCGCATCGCCACTCGTAGTTCGGGGGTGTGCTCCAATACTCGAGGGGCTGAAAGAACCGGCCCAGCGTGATCCGGCGGTTCGTGGCCGTGTCGTACAGGTAGACCTCGATCTTGCGCTCGCGGTCGGGGTAGGTGTCACACAGGATCCAGCGGTTTCCCGGCAGGTAGGTGCAGTGGCCGTCGCCCGGCCCCATCACGCCCTTGCCGACCTGTTCCACGGTCCCGTTGGTCTTGTCCTCGTGGACGAAGAATCCCCACGGCACCTCCGGCGTCGGCTTCGAGAAGGCGAGGATGTGCGACGGGTCGCGCCAGATGAAGTGCGAGGCGAAGCCCGAGCCGATGACCACGCGAAGGTCCGAGCCGTCGGGCCGGGCGGTGACCATCCGCGTGCGCCGGGAGCCCTTCTCCAATTGCCAGCGGTGCAGGAACTCGATCCGCGAGCCGTCCGGGCTGACCAGCAGGTGGTTGAACCAGTGCTTCGCCTTCGAAAAGTCGCCGTAGGCAAAGGGGATTTTCACGATATCGGCCAGCGACACGATCATCCGCTGCCGGCCGGTCTCCAAATCGACGTGCCAAATGCCCGACTCCTTCGGCGCCAATTCGTCGCGATAGGGATCGGGGATGCCGTTGTAGCCGTAGCCGGGCCGCGTGTCGCCCAATCGGCGGAAGTCGGTCGCGATCGCCCAGCGGCCGTCGGGACTCACGCTGTAGATCGGATGCGGGATGGTCCGCCTGGCCCGCGTCTTCACGTCGAGGAGGCGGCAGACGTAGCGGTCGCCGTCGCGGTCGTTCCAGAGCACTTCGGTCGCCGAGCCCGGCCGCCACTGGAGCATGCACCCCTGCTGCCAGCACCAGGCCGTCGATCGCCCCAGCTCGATCCACCGGTCGTTGTCCTCCAGGTCGACCATGCCGACGGCAATGGCATCCTCGGGCCGCGGGGAACGGTGCTCGAAGCCCACTTCCATGCCCAACACATAGCGGCCCGACGGATCGAACTCCAGCTTGTCGTAGTAGCCGAACCAGTGGTGCTTGGGGCCTCGCGTGATCGGACGCACCGGAGCAAGATCGTCCGCGCCGCCGCAAGCGAGACCTCCCCCCGTTAACCCGACGGCCAACGCGCTGGCGGTGTATTCAAGGAACTCACGACGTCTGATGCTCATGGCTGCAAGTTCCACAACAATCTCCGAGGAGAATTCATCTGGGGAGGGGCCGGGAATCACTTCGCAGGCAGACCGATCTTCTCAAGCAACCCCAAAGCTTGGGAGTCCCGCCCTTCGTTGCACTTGCCGCCCTTCTTTCGTCGAAGCCGCCTGAAAGCATCTTCGTGGCCGCACCCAAGCTCTCGGAAGGCGTCGTAGGTCGCAGCGAGTTCGAGGATCACAGGATCCGCCTCGCTTAACTCGTCAATGACCTCCCGGAATCGCTCGATTTGAGGGAGTTCCGCCTCTTCCCCCGCCCGGATCGTGTAGTAGACAGTGCCGTCCCGGCTTCTATGTTCCTGTTCCTGGATCAGGCCGAACCTGTTGAGCAGATCGATTCCGGCCTGCAAGTCTTCGCTGTAGGGCCCATAGAAGTAGATCGTATAGCGATAATCCGTCGGAAAGCCGAGCCGCTGGAGCAACTTCACGGTCTTCTGAAGCCGCGTGCGTCCCACGATCTCCCGGTTGGGGTGTGCGGCGACCAGGCCCGCCAACCAGCGATAGTTTTCGATCTTCATACGCTACTCCTTTGCGAGCTTCCTGTCCGCAACCGCTTTGAGTTCGTTCCTGAGTCCCTCGGGGAAGTAGTAGCGAACCAATGTGTACTTCCTGGCGAGCACCTCAACGATCCCGGAGCCGTGGCTCAGCGCCTCGACCTTGCCTGCGGAGTTCTCCACGTAAATCTGCGTGGCAGGCTTTTCGGCATCGGGATCGTAGGGTTTGTACGGCGTGTCCCCGGGGGTGTCAACCGCGAGAGCGTATTCCGGCGAAAGTCCTCGTCCCTCGATTGCCTTGTTGGCCTCCATGACGAACGCGGCCACTAGGTCGGACTGGTGCGGGGTCACGTCGATCGCCTTGTAGAGTCTTCGGTGCAGAAGCCCTCCTCCGAGTTCCTGAAGAAGAGGATCCCGCGACTGCTCGCAGCATCGCCAGAACTCCGCGATCGCGCAGTCGTCCAGCTTCAGGTAATCGTCGAGGGAGACCGGACCGGAGAATACTCGAAGCACGCTCGGGGGCGTTCCCGGGGCAAGGGACCGTTTCGCTTCTTCGCTTGGGGCGTCGTCGACAAGCTCTTTGAAACGCTTGAAAAGGAGTCGGAGCATCACTTCAGCCGCCCGGGTGGTCTTGTGAAAGTAGACCACGCGGTACATGTGATACCGGGCAAACACGTACCCTTCAACCGCCAACGACGCCTTGTGGCCCAGATAGAATCGGGGTCGTTGTTCGTCCAGAAACAGGTTTTGCAGGAGCCATTTCAAGTCGAATCGTCCGTAGTCCGTCCCCGTCGCGTACGAGTCTCTCAGGAGGTAGTCGAATCGATCCGCATCGAGCTGACTGGAGACGATCTGCGCGAGGTATGCCGGCACGCGGCCGCCGTCTTCAGACGCTTCCTCGATGTCTTCAGAGAAGAAGTCGTCGATGATATCCGGCAAGGCCGGGTCGCACCTCCGAAGGGCCTTGTTCACCTCCGTCGTTGGGTCGGTGATGATTTCGCGCGTCCGCTTCTCGTGATGCTCTCCGGTGATCTTCTCGAAGGCGTGCGAGAACGGACCGTGCCCGACGTCGTGCAGGAGGGCCGCAGCCAGCACCGCCGTCCGCTGTTCCTCGGTGATTTGCCTGCCGAGCCCCGTCGCGATCCGGTCGAGAAACATCCTGGCCGTGTGCATTACCCCGATCGAGTGGGCGAATCGCGTGTGATCGGCCCCCGGAAAAACGAAATTGCTCACGCCCAATTGCCTGATCCGCCGGAGACGCTGGAACTCTCTGGCGTTAATGAGTTCGAGCAACAGCCTGTCCCATTGGTTGTCGTCAAATGGGATGATGTTGTGTACCGGATCGCGAATGATCTTGGGCCAGCGGTCACTCATCGCCGTTTGTGCCTCTAGCGGACTCCTCCCCATACGCTACGGCGCGATCGCGCGGCACGCAGACGAAACACCAAATTCTAGTCATCTAGACGGATGTCCACAAGATGTTGCATTCACGCCCCAAACTCACCATTTCTGCCATTTACGCCACACCTCCAAGACCATCTGTGTCGCCTCACTCGGGCGACAAGAAGAGGGATGCGACGTGTTCTGTATGACAATCCAAGTGGCTTCCCTCTCAGGTTTCCCCGTCACTCGCCGACACGATAGCAAACCACCCAACGCGATCCGCGGAGGTACATCCGGCCGTTGGCGATGGTGGGCTGTTGCTGGCGGCCGAGTTCGATCCCCGGGCGCATGCGGCCCAACTCGTGGTAGCGCTCGCGGCTCGCCTCGGCGAGGACGACTTCGTCGTTTTTGGTCAGGGCGAAGAGGAGGCCGTCGGCGACGACCATGTTCTGGTCCTTCGTCCAGTCGCGGCTCTCTTCTTTCCAGAGCAGGCGGCCGTCGTCGAAGTTGGTGCAGTGGAGGAAGCCGGCCTTGCTCCCCCCGCCGAAGCCGAACACGGCGCCCTGGTAGATCGACGCGGTGTGGTACATGTTCGTCTGCAACTCGGTGCTGACGTAGAGTTCCCGCAGCGAGATCTTTCCGCCCGAGGCCTTCATTTCGAGGCAGGCCGAGAAGTCCTTTCCTTTCCCTTCCCCGCCGCAGACGAAGACGCGCGGGCCCACGGCCACCGGCGTGCTCACCAGCCCGATGCGGATGTCGGCCGGATAGGGGTAGCGCCACATCACCTCGCCGGTGACGGCGTGGACGCCGAGGAGTTCCCGGGTCCCGTAGGTTGCCGCGATCACCTGCGGCACGCCGTCGACGACCTGATAGGTGAGAGAGGCCGGGGCGCCCAACTCGTTCTTCTTCGGCGGCGTGGCGGTCACGGACCAGCGGAGCTTGCCGGTCATTTTGTCCAGCGCCACCAGCACGACGCGCTCGGGGTTGTCGGCCCCGGCGTAGAGTGTGTCGCCGACGACCAGCGGGGTCGAGCCTTCGGTGCCCCAGAACGTCTTGTCGGCCCGCCACAGTTCCGTGCCGTCGGTCTTCACGCAGACGATGGGGCCTCGCATCTCCCAGACGTCGGTCTGGTACATGGCATACGCGACGAAGTAGACGCGGTCGCCGTCGAGGACCGGCGAAGTCACCGGGCCCTTTTCAAAGTGCCGGTTCGGCTTCGGCCACAGCAGGTGCTTCCACTTCGTGGCGCCGGTGAGCGGGTCGAGGCAAACCGCCCACTGTTTGTCGTCGGTCTCCACCGCGGTGAACGCCTGCCCGCGTGCCTCGACCACGGCGCTTTTTCCCCAGCCGACTTCCTGACGCCACAATTCCTTCGGGCCGTCCGGCGGCCACGAGCGCAACAGGCCCTTGGCCTCGTACACGCAGTTGCCGTCGTTGGGAAGGAAACGCTCGAGGTCGTACTCCCCGGCTTCGCCGGCATACGCCCGGGTGGAAACATCGGCCAAGCGGCATGCCCAAGGCGCCGCGAGAACGGCCGCGGCGCCGCGAAGCAGTCCGCGACGTGTGACGTGTAGGTTGGACGGAGGATTCATGTCTTGGCGTTGTGATCCAAAGGCTGGAGGTGAATGATTGGCTGTGGCGTCACCGTCCCTACGGGACGAAATCGGCGGCGTCAACGCAGTGTGATAAACCCCACGGTTCGGGGCAAGATAGCGGAGGGGACCGGCGCTGTCAACGCGCGGGTGGCATGCCGTCACTCGGCGCAGCCGAGGGTCGGCATGGACGCCATCGCGGCGGCTTCCACACGGAGCGCGACGCTTCGCGTCGTGAGGGCATGCCACTCAACCCGCCCGTCGCCAGCCCCTTCGGGGCTGAGGAAGGCCGACGGTTTCGTGGTCATCTCCCTCCGCCCCAGGGGATAGGCACATTTCCGGACCGTCACGCTCCCGAGAGGGCCGCGTGGAACGGGCCGAAGAATGAAGTTCATCCGAGAATTCCCGGGAGCCACAGGCATGCGACAAAGAAGTACCGGTGCCTCTTCTCTGTCCCGCGCCCGCGCAGAAGGCGAACAGGGAAGAGGCACCGGTACTCTCCCTGCGATCTCGCGCGGGCCGGGGTTTCCCGGAAATCCCGGATGAACCAAGAATGAACTGGTTCCCAGCCTGTGAAAATGTTGGCAGCGGGCTTCCGGGGGCATTAGAATGGCTGCCGTGAAGTCCGGGCCGGTTTGACTGACCGCCTGCGACCCGCCGGAGTCGAAGACCAACCTCGGATCCCAACCAAGCCTGATGTGAGGAGGGAGAGCATGTCGACCCACCACCATTGCAGCCACTGCTGCCTGAACCGTCGCCAGTGCATGCAGGTTCTTTCCATGACGGCGTTGGGCGCCGGCGTGGGGGCCCCGCTGTTTCAGGCCGTGGCCGAAGAGAAGGCCAAGCCCGCCCCGAAGGATTTCATCGACGCGGCCAAGCTGCGGCCCTGTCCCGAGGTGAAGGTCGCGGCCACGTTCCTCGAGATGCCTCGGCCCTACTGGCTCGGCTGGCCCGGCACCACGTATGACCTCGACAAGCACCAGAAGACCTATTCCGCGCTGCTGGCCCAGTCGGCCCAGCGGTTGGGCGTCAAGGTGGCCCGGGAGGCGAAGCCGATCGACAGCGAGGCCGGCGTCAACGCCTGGCTCGCCAAGCTCCAGGCCGAAAAGCCGCATGCGATCCTGGTGATGCTCCAGCACATGGGCTGCTGGAGTTGGGTCGCGCCGATCGCCAAGAAGACCGGCATTCCGCTGATCGTGTTCGCGCCGGTAGGCACCGCATTCACGGGTCACGTGGCGGGCCCGTCGCGCACGCCCGGCATCCACGTCATCTCTTCGCTGGAGTGGTCGGCCGTCGAGGCCGCGCTGCACATGGTCAAGGCCAAGCGGATGTTCGAGGAGACCCGCGTGCTCTGGATCCGCGGCGACAAACGCAACGAGACCGTGGTCGAGCGGCTGGGGGTGAAGGTCCGGGCGATCCCGCGCGACACGTTCAACCAGGAGTTCGACAAGCAGCCGGCCAACGAGGAAGTGAACGACGCGGCCAGCGATATGCGGCGCCACGCGAAGAAGGTCGTGGAGCCGACCGACGGCGACCTGGTCAACTCGGCCCGCTCCTACGTCACCGCCAAGCGGCTCCTGGCTGCCGAGAAGGCCAGCGCGCTTTCGATGGACTGCCTCGGGATGGTCGGGGCGAAGCTCGTGCCCACCCCGCCGTGCTTCGGATGGACCATGCTGCAAGACCAGGGCATCACGGCCGGCTGCGAGGCAGACCTGTTCGGGGCGATCTCCTTGATGATGACCAGCTACCTGCTCGACCGGCCGGGCTACATGAACGATCCCGTGCCGGAAACGGTGAAGAACCTCCTCATCGCCTCCCATTGCACGAGCGGTTCACGTCTGGCCGGCTTCGAGAAGCCTGCGGCGCCTTTCATTCTCCGCAATCACTCCGAATCGGCCCTCGGCGTCGCCACGCAGATCCTTTGGCCGGAAGGGGAGCCCGTCACGCTCGTGCGGTTCAGCAACGCCAACGAGATGATCATTGACACGGGCCGCGTGGTGAGCAACGTGGAAACGCCGCCCGCCGGCGGGTGCCGAACCTCGGTCGAGATCAAAATGGACGACGTCGAAGACTGCCGCGACGTGCTCGGCTTCCACCAGGTGGTCGTGCTCGGGAACCACCGCCGCGTGCTGCAAGGATTCTGCGAGCTGTACGGGATCAAGCACGTCCGTTCGCCCCGGACCTCGACCTTCGCCACAGGAGTCACGTCATGAGAGCAACTGCTCTGATTGGCGGCTGGCTGGTGGCCGCGGCGTCGGTTGCGGCCGTGGCTGCGGAGCCGGTCGCGTTCGACTCGCCGGGCTTCCCGCCCTCCTCGATGGACGCCCAGGGCCGGTTGGTCGAAGACTGGGCCGCCGTGGGCGCCAAGCTCACCGGCGAAGGCGTGACCGAGGGACCGGCCAAGGTCGAGGCCGTCAAGCTCGACGGGATGATCCCCGCCGCGCGGGCCACGTCGAACCGCGGCGCGGTCCGCCTCATTGCGACGGCGTACCGCGCGCCGACCTTTCCCGCCGGCGTCGACGTGCTGAGTTTCCGCGTGGAAGAGGCCCGCGGGCAGGCCGCGAAAGTGACCCTGGCGATCGAGCTGCCCGAGAAGTCCCGCGTCGGCCTCCGGAGCGTGAGCCTCGGTACCCGCACTGTGCTCACGCTCCTGCCCGACGCGGTCGTCGAACGGGAGGTCCGCGACTGGGGCTACAGCGACGACGCCGTCTCGATGCCCGGCTGGGCCCGGCCGGAAGGCAAGTGCGATCCGGCGTTCCGCAACATCCGTGCCGGGATGGGCGGGGTGCCGATCGTCTATCGCTTCGGCGTGGCACCGGGGAGCGAGGCCACGGTCGTACTCGGGTTCTGCGAGAGCCACTGGGCCGAGCCCGACAAACGCCCGCTCATGTGCCGCGTGGAAGGGGCCCGCGACCAGCAAGTGGACCCGATCGCCAAGTGGGGCCAACACAAGCCCGGGGTCCTCGCATTCCGGGCCCGCGACGAAAACGGCGACGGCAAGCTCCAAGTCGCCGTGCTCCCCGTGCCCGGGGCTCCGGACCGGAACACGATCCTCAACGCGATCTGGATCTTCCCGCCGGGCCCCGCACCCAGTCTCAAGCGGGTCCTCGCGGGCGATCTCAGCGCGAAGGCAGTCCGATACGTCCAGGTGGGCGGGGAGAAAGACCAGTCGATCTTCCTGCCGGGCAAGCTCGAGTATCCCATGACCTTGCCGGCCGGCGGCGCCAAAGAACTGACCTTCCTAGCCGCCTGCCACGGCGGCTCCGCCCCGATCCCGGAGCAGGCCGCCTGGACGACCGACACCCTCCGCCGCGCCGCCCTGGCCGTCTGGTCCGGCTGGCCGAAACCATAGGCCGAACGGCTTGGCGTCCTCGTTCCCACGCTCCGCGTGGGAACGGACCCCGGGTCGCTCCGCCGCCTGCTCGCGAGGACGCGACGCAGAGCGTCCCTGAGCGAAGGTTCGCCAAGGAGAGAGTCGCCCTATAATGGGGACAGTCACCGGTTCTCAGGCGTTATGATATACCCCGGAAACCGGTGACTGTCCCCTATTCCACCGTCCCCTATTCCACCCAGACGTCGCAGGGCCGGGGCCCGCCGAACGCGATACACGCCTTGAACTTCAGATCGGCCAGCAACTCGAGCAGCTCGATGTCGAGTCGTTTGCATGGCTCGCGGCTCGTCCGAAGGCTTGAGGGAGACAGCCTGCGATCACCGCTGCGAAGCTCGTCTCGGGAAGCCCCTTGAACCTGCTGGCGCTGAGGTACGAAGAACTCGGTGTATCTAACATGGTCCCATCGGAATCTGTACTATGGTAAGGGACAACGACGGACCCGTCCGCCACCTCTCACGATGGGGGGAGTGCGACGGATTGGAGTTCTCGACGGGGATGACGAGAATGACGCAACTCCTTGCTCGGTATGTTTTTGGGACGATTGTCGTTTTGGGCACGTGGATGCCCGGCTGGTCGGCCAGGGCAGCGGAGGGTGCTGCGCCCTTTGGTGCCGGGACGGCAGGGGGGCTCGGTTTCGGGGTTGGCTCGGGGGGATCGGCAACGGCCGTTTCTGTGGCCGGGCACTTCACAAAGGGTAGGGAGGGAAAACCGGGGGAACTGTTCCTCACGGCCAAGGTCCGGCCCGGGTGGCATATCTACTCGATTACCCAGGAGCGCGGCGGGCCGCTACGGACGAAGATCCGGCTCAAGCCATCGGCCGACTACCGCGTGACCGCCGAGTTCCAGGCCAGTCCGCCGCCTCACAAGGGCACACAACCGGAGGCGTTCGGGCCGCTGGTCGTCGAGACCCATGAAGGCACGGTCACGTGGCACGCCCCGATCGAGATTGCGTCGGGCGTGGACCCCGCAAAGCTGAAGATCCAAGGGGTGGTCAACGCCCAATCGTGCGATGCCAAGAGCTGCTATCCGCCGGAAGACTATCCGTTCGAGGTCGCGCTCGGGGAGGGCGTGCCGGCCGCGGCCGCTGCAGGCGGCGTTTCGGAAGCCGGATCGGAATCGGCGGCGCCCGCGGCAACCTTCAACGCTGAAGAACTCAAGAAGAATTTCGAGCAGCAGGGCGACGGCTCCTCGATTCTCTGGATCCTCGTCCACGGTTTCCTGGGCGGGCTGATCCTCAACATCATGCCCTGCGTGCTGCCGGTGATTGGGCTGAAGGTCCTGTCGTTCGTCGAGCAATCGGGACATGACCGCAGAACGGCCTTTTTGTTGAACGTCTGGTATGCGTTGGGCCTGCTCACGGTCTTCTGGGTCCTGGCCGTTCTGGCCGTCACGGCGAAGCTGGGCTGGGGGCAGTTGTTCCAGTATCCGGCGTTCAACGTGGTGATGGCGGCCCTGGTCTTCACCATGGCCCTGAGTTTCCTGGGCGTGTGGGAGTTCCCGATCCCGGGGTTCGTGGGCGGCTCCACGGCGATGGGCCTCGCCGAGAAGGAAGGTTTTTCGGGGGCCTTCTCCAAGGGCGTGGTGACCACGTTGCTGGCCACGCCCTGCACGGGCCCGTTCCTCGGCACCGCCCTGACGCTCCTCCTGCGCCAATCGCCCACCACGATCTTCGCCACATTCACGAGCATGGGGCTCGGCATGGCCAGTCCTTACTTGCTGATCGGGGCGTTTCCCGGCCTGGTGCGGTTCCTACCCAAGCCCGGCGCCTGGATGGATACCTTCAAGCAGGTGATGGGCTTCATCCTCCTGGGAACGGTGGTCTACCTGTTCACGTTCCTGGAGACCTCTTATCTCGTGCCGGCGCTGGGAATGCTCTTCGCCCTGTGGCTGGCCTGCTGGTGGGTCGCGCGCATGCCCATTACGGCCACGGCGGGCATGAAACGACGTGCCTGGCTCGAGGCGGCGGCCATGGCGGGCGTGGCCTGGCTCCTGCTCTTCCCGGGCCTTGACGACGTCGTTCCCGAAGGCCTGGAGAAGATCCGCTTCCGCGGTCTGCACGAGATCATGGCCGGCCGGTTGCAGCAACGTGTCGACCACGAGGTGGGACTGCGGATCGCGGAGTCGGGGCTCAACCCGCCGGACGCCCCGTCCGGCCAGCCAAAGGCGGCAGCGCGGAAGGAACACGAACTGCCGTGGCAGCCCTTCACGACCCGGGCGGATTTTGAAAAGCTGCTGGCCTCGGGCAAGACCGTGCTGATCGACTTCACGGCCGACTGGTGCGCCACCTGCAAGACGCTGGAGGCCTGGTACATGAACACCCGGGAAGTCCGCGAACTGGTCGAGGCCAACGGCGTCGTGACGCTCAAGGCCGACTGGACCGCCCGGAGTCCCGAGGTCACGGCCATGCTCGAGCTGCTCGGCGCGAAGCAGGT
>CAYSGY010000101.1:0-13236 GCA_964430315.1 uncultured Planctomycetaceae bacterium | reverse complement strand
TCCTCCGCTGGGCATCGATTGCCTGGTTCGTGGCGACCGTGTAGAGCCACGGCCGGACCCTCCGGCCCGGCTCGAACTGGTCGCATTTCAAATGGACTTGGAGGAACGTGGCCTGGAACGCGTCTTCCGCCATCTGGGCGTGGCCCAGGTAGTTTCTCAAATAGCTGTACAACTCCGTTTCGTACCGCCCGACCAGTTGCTCGAACGCCCCGCGGTCCCCGCTGGATCGGTAGGCCAGCAGGAGTTCCTCGTCCGTCGGCGTCTCGGCCGAAGGGGCTTCGGGGGGGCAAGGCCGCGTTTTCTCGATCGCGGTGTTCATTTCTGATACGCTTCCGAAGGGATCGGAGTTCGCCACCCCAGAGAAAAACCGCCCATCACGGGGATGTTCCACCACGGCACCGACTCCTTCCGCAAGAGGCCATTTTACCAGGTTTTTTGGCTGGCGCCTCGTGGAATTCCTGGCTCCCAAGCGACTGGCATGTTGTCAGGAATTGCACGGTTCCGTCCGACGCGCCTCTGGAGGATTGCAACTGCCGTGCCGGGGCCGCACAATCCGAAGATCCCTCGCATCCGGACCGCGTCGCAACGATCCTAAGTCGTTGGTAGAATGGAAATTACAGCAGAACGCCGTGCCAGGGCCGCGCTCCGCCGGGAAGCGGCCTCTTCGGCGACGGCTTGAAAGAAATACCACCCTGTGTACAAAAGGGCAGTAAACTAGCTACTTCGGGGGTCCCGACTTCGCTATCCTGCCAACTGGTCGAGGCAATCGAGCATGTAGTCGATGCTCTTCTTGGCGAGGTTCTCGATGCCGGGCGTGTAGTCAAAAACCTCGACGGAGACCCAGCCCGTGTAGTCGATCTCGCCCAAGGCCTGGAAGATGGGCACAAAGTTGAGTTGTCCAAACCCGGGTCCCTGACGGTTCGGGTCGTTCGCGTGGAAGTGGGCCAGGAGTCTTCGGTGCTGGCGGATGAGACTCGGTGCGGAGACCGCCTCGGTGGCCATCGCTTTGCAGTCGAGATGCAGTCGCACCTGCGGCGAGCCGATCCGTTCGGCCAGTTCCACGGCCTCCGCGGTGTTGACCAGGAAGTTGGTCTCCTCCGGTCCGAGCGGCTCCAGCGCCACGGTCACGCCGGTCTCCTCCAGCACGGGAAGGAGACGTGAGAAGACCTCGGCCGCATACTCCATGCCTTGCTCGCGGCCAACGCCCGGCGCCAGGTTCCGCTGCTGCGGCGAACCGAAGACCATGATCCGACCGCCAAGCTCCGCACAACACCGGGCAAGCTCGGCAAGGTAGTCGGCGGTGCGGCGCCGCTGATCGGCGTCGGGACTGGTCAGATGGATGCCTTCCGTCTTGGCCAGGAGCCAATGCAGCCCGATGACTTGAAGGCCCGCCGCGTCGGCCGCCCGGCGGACCTCGGCCCGCTGCGGCGGCGTTATGTCGGTCACGTAGGTGGCGAGCGTGAACGGGGCGATCTCGATCCCCGTGTAGCCGCACTCGGCGGCAAAGGCAAAGGCCTTGTCGATCGGCCAATCTCGAAACGTTTCGTTGCAGATGGCGAATTTCATGGCAGGGGCCGGGGATTAGGGATTAGGGATTAGGGATTAGGGACCAGTCCAGACATCCTCCCGCGTAGCGGGCGGGCTTGCCCGCCGCTTGCGCGCCGCTTGATCGCGGTTCCACGCCACGTCAGGAGTCACGTCAGGAGTCGCGAAACCGGAGCCGTCTCTGCCCGTCATCTCCGCGTCTCCGTGTCTCCGTGTCTCTTCCTCCGCGTCTTCTTCTCTCCGTCTTTCTTCTCCTTCGTGCCGAGTCGCCGGCCGTTGGCGGTCGTGGGCACGCTGACCCGCGGATCGGCTACGCCCTCCAAGGGGTCGCCGGGCTTGATTTGGTCGAGCCGTTTCCGGATCTGCTCCGTGTACTGTTTCGAGAGTTCGAAGCCCAAGAACCGTCGCTTCCGCTTCTTGGCGACGGCCAGCGTGGTGCCGCTCCCGGCGAACGGGTCCAAGACCAGTTCGCCTTCGCTGCTGCATGCGTCGATGATCCGGCCAAGGAGTCGCTCGGGCATCTGGCAGCCGTGCCAGCCGGCCCGCTCCGCGAAGGTACCGCACACGCGAGGGAAGTACCAGGTATCCTCGTCGGGCTGGAATCCGTCGGGCAGGTCCTGAGGGCGGAGGACGAAGTCCGACGAGCGGGGCTCGCCCGCAATCATCCAGGTATCGTCGGGCAGCCGCCCCTTGGGGTTCGCTCGGCCGTCGGCATAGACCAACTGCCGCGCCGAAGGCACGCGCACGCTCTCGGCATCGGCGTGGAAGGTGAAACGCTTCGGGTCCTTGACCATGTAGAACAAGTGGGCGTGGGAGCGGCTGAATTTGTACTTGCAGTTCACGCCGAACGTGTAGTACCAAACGACCCAACTGCGGCACGTCAGCCCGTGCTCCTGTTGGAGCATCACTTTCAACTCGGCGGCATACTCGTCGCCGATCGCCAGCCAGAAGGTGCCGTCGGGCTTGAGCACGCGGACCACCTCGGCCGTCCAATCCCGGCTCCATGCCAGATAGCGGTCCTTTTCCAGCCGGTCGTCGTACACGTCGTAGTCGTAGCCGATGTTGAACGGCGGGTCGGCGAACGCCAGATCGACGATTCCAGTGTCAACCTGTTTCAGCCCGCGCAGGCAGTCCTTGCTGAAAACCTGATTCTGGGGAAGTCCCAAGGTGCAATTCCTCCGTGGGGGATAATAGCCGCGCTAGCAGCATCCTGGATAGAAACAGTATACTGAGAGTTGCGTCTCTTGAAAGCACCGTCCATCGGTGGTGGGGCAATCAACTGCAGGTGCCGGTAGCGATGGCAAAACACTTCTCCATCTCCACCCAGGAAGAGGCCCTGTCGAGGGGACTCCTCAAGTCTACGACGACTCCCCGGGACGCTCTTCCCTACACGGAGGAGTTCACCGACTTGAAACGCCAGTTTTCCGATGCGGCAGGACGTTCTGTCAGCGATGTCGACTTCTGGCAGATCCTGGTCCATGTCGGGAAGCGAGGACTTGGGGGACCGCGAAAACGTCGACGGCCTGCGCCCAAACTGGCCACCGAAGAGTACTTGGAGATCCTCCGCTTGCTGCCGGAGGGTACCGGCACTCGCGATCGATTGCCCTACACCGCCGAATTCGACGACATCCATCGACAGTTCATCAGGCTGACAAGAACCAAGCTTACCAAGCACGACTTCTGGCGAGCCGTCTCGTCGCTGGCCAAACGTTCGCGGAAGCCGAAGCCCATTTTCGAGGAGGCTCCGCTGGGAGGGCTTCCGCGCGCTACGGTGGAGATCCTTGAATTCACCAATCCATGGTGGCGCGGGGAATCTCCGCCAGAGACGCAACGATACAGACGCTGGGCCTTCCACGAAGCTTGGCGGAGACTCGATAACAACCTCACCCCGGCTGTGGCGGTGCGGGGGCCACGCCAAGTAGGAAAGTCGACGATCCAGCAACAAGTCATCGAGCAATTGCTGTTGATTGAAGACATCAGCCCCTCGCGCATTCTCCGGGTCCAGTTCGACGATGTGCCGCAGTTAGGGACTCTCCGCCAGCCCATCGCGTCGATCGTTCGTTGGTTTGAGAAGCATGTCCTGCGGGAATCCATCAACGCGCTGGCTCGCCAGGGCAAGCCTGTTTACCTGTTCTTCGATGAGGTGCAGAACCTCAAGACCTGGGCCTCTGAGTTGAAGTCGCTAGTCGACCACACCGCCGCACGGACGATGGTCACCGGCAGTTCCTCCTTGCGAATCGCCCGGGGGGAGGCGAGTCTTGCCGGGAGGGTGTCATTTATTGATCTTGGACCGTTGCGCCTGCGCGAGATCGCCGGAGTGCGACACCTCGGGGATCTGCCCGTGATGCCAGATTGCGCCGACGTTACGAAATGGACGAGTCGTGAGGTGTGGCTCGACTACTGCAACCGACTAGGCAGATCGGCGAAATTCTTGGACAGAGCATTTTCCTGGTTCTCGCGGCTGGGAGGGTACCCGGTTTGCCACAAGAATCCGAACGAAAGCCGGTCCGAATTGGCGACGCTTGTGGTCGACAATGCCGTCGGCCGGACCATCGAGCGCGATATGCCCGTCGATTCGGCAGGCCGGGCGTGGGACAGGACCCTGCTGCGGCATGTCTTCCGGCAGCTTTGTCGCTATGCGGGGCGGAGTGTCAAGCCGCAGAGAATCGGGCAGGAGATCAACGATGTCTACCAGTCGAACGTGACACATCGTGTCGTGAACGATGCCGTGCAGTACTTCGCCGACTCGATGCTCATTCACCTTGTATGGCCCCTTGAGGTTGCCTTGAAGGGCCAGTCCCATGGGCCGAAGATATGCCTGTGCGATCACTTCGTACGCGAGGCATGGCTTCAAGAGTCGGTGCCGATCGACCCTGGCGTACTGCGCACCGCCGATCAGACGGTGGCAACGGTGGCTGGGTCTATCATCGAAAGCATCATCGGCTACTACCTAAAGGGGGTTCCTGAATTGGAGGTCGCATGGTTCCCGCAACGCCGTGACGAGCCGGAGATCGATTTTGTGCTCACGCTGGGTTCAAAGCGGATACCGATTGAGGTGAAGTACACCCGCGGGAGCCCGGGAAATTCGGATATCGCTGGGCTGGAGTCGTTCTGTGCTCAACCCAAGTACAACGCGCCGTTCGGTCTGCTCGTTACGCAAGAGTTCGCTGGGCCAATCGGCGATCGCGTGATCGCGATCCCCGCACCGCAGTTCCTGTGTCTGGTGTAGCAGGCCAGTTACGATGGCCGGATTGGAACCGCTGGCCTACGATTATCCACACGCATCCTCTTCGGTAGTTCCCGCCGACGGCTTCGCCGGAGAGCCGGTTGGGCTACGCCAGCACCCGCTTGCTCGTTTCACCCACTGTCTCGCGGACGTAGCGAGGCACGGCGTAGCCTGGGAGCCGGGCACGGAGCTGGCGTATCCGTTCCACGCCGGTCTCCTCCGGCACCTCGAAGTGCGCGGCCCCGGCGACCCGGTCAAGCTGATGGAGATAGTAAGGCATGACGCGAAGGTTGGCCAGTCGTTCACAGAGTCCGGCCAGCACTTCCACGTCGTCGTTCACTCCCCGCAAGAGCACCGATTGGCTCAGGAGCGGCACGCCGGCATCGGCCAGCCGGGCGAGGGCCGCGGCGACCGATGCGTCGATCTCCGCCGGATGGTTGACGTGGACGACGAAGACCACGGTCAGCCGCGGATGGCGGACCCAGGCGAGCATCTCCTCAGTCACCCGTTGGGGGAGGACCATGGGAAACCGCGTGTGAATCCGCACCCGCTCTACGTGAGAGATCGCCGCCAACTGGTCGACGACCCGGCTCAGGACTACGTCTTCCAGCGCAAGCGGATCCCCCCCACTGAGAATCACCTCGTGAACGCTCGGCTCGGCCTTGATGCCCGCCAAGATCGAATCCCAGATTCTTCCCACCAGAGGGGTTTGCTGGGGGCGAAAATGGCGTCGAAAACAGAAGCGGCAATGGACGGCGCAGTCCCTCGTTGTTACGATGAGGAGCCGCCCTGGGTACTTCCAGAGCACCCCGGCCCATCTGGTGATTTCATGCTCACCCACCGGATCGGTACAGTATCCGGGTTGCTGGGCGAGTTCGGCCGATTGGGGCAGGATTTGCAGTAGGAGGGGGTCCCGGGGATCTCCTGGCCGGATTCGTGCGAGGAAGGGCCTTGGCACCAGGAGCGGGAAGTCCTGAGATACATCTTCGGGAGGGGCGCCAATCCCTTCCGGCAGATCCAAGAGCCGGCGGAGTTGGCGGACGTCGGTCACGGCATCGGCCATCGCCGATTGCCAGTCCGGATCCGTGGGATTGTCCGACCGCAAGCATTTCGCATCGGGTTGGAAAGCTATTATTTCCATAGGTCGTCCATCGTAGCAGAACGGTTTTTTGTCAGGAAGCAGAAACAGGAATCGCGAACGTGCCTTCGTACAACACAAGTGATTTCCGCAAGGGGCTGAAGGTCCAGATCGAGGGCGATCCGTACCTCATGATCGAGTGCAACTTCGTCAAGCCGGGGAAGGGGCAGGCGCTCTACAAGTGCAAGCTGCGGCACCTCCTGCGCGGCACCGTGCTCGACCGTACTTACAAGAGCGGCGACTCGCTCGATGCCGCCGACGTCGAGGAGATCGAGGGCCAGTTCCTCTACCGCCAGCTCGATCAGTTCGTCTTCATGGACAACAAGACCTACGAGCAGTACGAACTGACCAAAGAGCAGGTCGATGAGGCGTGGAAGTACCTCAAAGAAGGGATGGTCTGCAGCATGACGCTGTTCAACGGCAATCCGATCAGCGTCCTCCCGCCCAACCACGTGGTCCTGCGGATCGAATATTGCGAGCCCGGCGTCCGGGGCAACACGGCCACCAACGTCACCAAGCCGTGTCGCGTGGAGACCGGCGCTGACATCCTCTGCCCGTCGTTCGTCAACATGGGCGAACTGATCAAGGTCGATACCCGCACCGGCGAGTACATCGAGCGGGTCAAGGAGTAGGGGGTTGGGAGTTGGGGGTTGGGGGTTGGGAGTGAAGGGACCACGGTTGTTTGGCGGCGGGACTTGTCCCGCCGGGCACCCTCGTCTCAGCGGACCCGTGCCATCATGTCCAAAGCCGTCCCCCATGCCGACTTCCTTCCCACGGCCCCATGGGAGAACCTGCGGCTGCGGGCCCAGTTGCTGAAGCAAGTCCGCCAGTTCTTCGACGACCGCGGGTTCCTGGAGGTCGAGACCCCGATCCTCTCGGCCGACACGGTCGTCGACCGGCATCTCGACCCGTTTTCTGTGGTGCTCGACGCCCCAACCGGGCGCCCGGGGCCGCGGCGGTTCTGGCTGCAAACGTCGCCTGAGTTCGGAATGAAACGCCTGTTGGTCGCGGGGGCCGAGGCGATCTACCAGGTTGCCCATACGTTCCGGCAGCACGAGCTTGGCCCGCTTCACAACCCTGAGTTCACCATGGTCGAATGGTATCGCGTGGGCGACGGCATGCCGGAAGGGATGCGGCTCCTCGGCGATCTGTGCGACGGCCTGTTGGGACGCGGAGCCGCGGAGGCCCTGTCCTATGGCGAGGCGTTTTCGAGGCACGTGGGTCTTGATCCGCACTCCGCCACCGCGGCGGCGTTAGCCGCGAAGACGCATGAGTTGGGCATTCGGGCACCGGCGAGTCTCGCCGAAGACGACCGCGACGGCTGGCTCGACCTTCTGCTTTCCGAGAAAGTCCAGCCGGAGCTTGGGCAGGACCGGCCGGTGATCGTGTACGACTTTCCGGCGAGCCAGGCCGCGTTGGCCCGGGTGCGTCCCGGCCCGCCGGCCGTTGCCGAACGGTTTGAACTCTACGCGTCGGGGATCGAGCTGGCCAACGGGTATTGCGAGTTGATCGATCCGGCCGTGCTCCGCGAGCGCAGCGCGAGGACCAACGCCTTGCGTGAGTCCGACGGCAAGGTGCGTCTGCCGGAGGAGAACCGGCTCTTGGCGGCGATGGAGGCGGGCATGCCCCCTTCGACCGGCGTCGCCCTCGGTTTCGACCGCGTCGTGATGCTCGCCGCCGGCGCCCGCGACCTCCGCGAAGTCCTTGCGTTTCCGTTCGATCGGGCGTAGGATTCTCGGCGGGGTGGGCGTCCAGCGGGATGAAGTGCGAATCGAGGAAGGAAAAAGGGAAAGCCCTGGAAGAATAGGATGAACGAGAACTTCGACCCGTACCGCGAGGCGCTGGTCATCGAAACCAAGACGATCTGGCCGCCCGAGTTGGCGAACGTCCCGGCGGCCGATCGGCCGCGGATCGAAGCGGCGCTCCACGCCGACCCGTCCCGTGCGACGCAGTTGGAGTACGTCCGCCTCCACGCGGGTTTCTGCCGCCAGATTGCCGTGACGGCCGCCGACCTGGAGCGGTTGAAATGAGTATCGGCACCCTAGGATCGCCTCGGATTGACACCGTGGGTGGCATGCCGTCACTCGGCGCAGTCGAGGGTCGGCATGGAAGCCGTCACGGGTGTTCCCATGCTCACCCGGCGCTTCGCGTCGTGAGAGCATGCCACCCTCCGCAAGGAGAGAGCGTGTGAGCGACTGCATCGAGTCCGTCCGCGTCGAGTTGGGCGAGCGGAGCTACGACATCGAGATCGGGGATGGGAACGTCGCGGAGGCGGGCCGGTTCGTGGCCCAGCGGGGCGACGTCTCCCACGCGGTGGTCATCACCGACGAGAACGTCGAGAAACCGCACGCCCTCCGGGTGGCCGAGGCGGTCGCGCAGACGTCGACCGCCGTGGACCTCGTGGTGATCGAGCCGGGGGAATTGTCGAAGTCGGTCACGACGGCCACGGAGTTGTGGGAACGGATGCTCGCCCTGGGCGCCGACCGCAAGACCGTGATCGTGGCCGTGGGCGGGGGGGTGATCGGCGACCTGGCCGGATTCATCGCCGCCACCTACGCCCGGGGCATTCCCTTCTTCCAAGTGCCGACGAGCCTCCTGGCGCAGGTCGATAGTTCGGTGGGCGGCAAGGTCGGCATCAACCTGCCCGACGCCAAAAACATGGTAGGGGCCTTCTTGCAGCCGCGCGGCGTGCTCATCGACACGGCCACCCTGCAGACGCTCCCGGACCACGAGTACCGTTCCGGCATGGCCGAAGTGGTAAAGTACGGCGTCATTCTCGACGCCGGGTTCTTCGAGTTCCTGGAATCCTCGACCACGCAGATCCTCCAGCGCGATTCCGCCGCGCTGCGTCCCATGATCGCCCGCTGCTGCCGGCTCAAGGCCGACGTGGTCGAGCAGGACGAGCGGGAGACCACCGGGCTGAGGGCGGTGCTCAACTACGGGCACACCATCGGCCACGCGCTGGAGAGCCTGACCGGCTACGGCACGCTTTCGCACGGCAAGGCGGTGGCAATCGGGATCGTCTTCGCGTCACGCCTGGCGGAACAGCTCGGACGGATCGATGCCGCCGCGACGGCCCGGCAGGTCAAACTCCTGGCCGACCTCGGCCTGCCCACCGAGTTGCCGGACGTCGACGTCGACGAGATCCTCCGCGCCATGATGCGCGACAAGAAGGTCGAGCACGGCCAACTCCGCTTCGTGCTCCCCACGCGGATCGGACACGTGGAACTCGTCGGCGGCGTGGACGCCGAGGTCGTGCGGGCCGTGCTGGCGGGGACGACGTAAGGCGAGGGGTTGATTACGTATTGCGCGAGAAAGCCCACGGGTTGCAACCCGTGGGCTTGAGGGGCCGTCGCGTTCATCCCTCTGCATCAGTTGCCTGCGGCGAAACGGAAGCCCCGGACACTCCGATTCACTCCTTCTTCCCTGAGAACTGCCCGGCGTGTCGGCGGACCTCCTCGGCGGTCAGGGCTCGGTTGTAGAGTCGCACCTCGTCGAGCAGGCCGGCGAAGTGCGCGGCGTGCTTCTCGGCGAAATTGCCGAGACAGAGGGGGAAATTGTTGGGCCTGACCGGTCCGGGCCGCGGCATGACGCCATGCTCCTGGCCATCGACGTAGACCCGCATCGTCTGCCCGTCGAACGTCCCGGCCAGATGCACCCACCGGCCCGGGGGCAGCGGCACATCGGCCTGGAGATGGTGGCTCCACGGGGTCTGGGGAACCCCGAAGCAGGGCTTTCCGCCGAGGATTCCCAGCCGATAGCCCGTCCACGTGCCTCCGCCGAACACGCGGTTGACGATCCAGCCGTTGTCCTGGCGCGGCGTGTCGGTCTTCACCCAGCACTCGACGGTGAGGCCCGACGTGGGCGAGAGGGAGGGGTGATTGTCTACAAGGACCCATCCGCCGTTGCACACCAGGGCGTTGCCGTCGATGCCGGGGGCCCGGTCGGCGTTGGAGATGACGCCGCCGAGCTGGTGGCCCGAGTCGTCGAGGGCCACGGGGCTGCCGGCCGGCTCGTCGAAGGCCCACCACCCGATCAAGCCGTCGTCCTGGAAGCCGGGCTTCTGGACCTTCTTCGAGGCCAGCTTCCGCAGTTCCTTGTCCCGCGCTGCGAAAGCGCGATAGGCAGTGTCGTAGGGCCCCAGGCCGATGTCCTCGGGAAGGAGGTCGACGTGGGGGCCTGCCGCGGGCACAAAGACCTTGCGTACCGCGTCGAGGTAGCCGAATCCATATTCACGATACGGGGCGATGTAGTGGCCTTCGCCCCATTCGTTCCAGTTGTCCAGCAGCAGCATCTTGCTGCCGAGTTCCGAGGGGGGCAGCGTGGCCACGAAATCCTTGGCCTGGCGGAGGAGCGTTTCGTAGTCGCGCGGAGGGATCTTCCAGATCGAGCCTTCGTCGTGCCATCCGCTCCAGGCCTGCGATACGGTGACGACCTGCGGCAGGATGCCCAGTTCCTGGGTCTTGTGGATGGACCGCATCTGCGCGTCGATCGCCTGCTGCGGCGTGGGACTGTTCGGCACATGCCAGCAATAGGCGAAGGTGTAGTCCAGCCCGAGTTGTTTCATGAGCGTGAGGTGGCGGGGGTCGAGGCCGCGGTACTCGCCGAGGAGGTAGAGCCCCGCGAACCCGGCGTCGCGGCACGCCTGGCGCATCCGCGTCATGGCCTTGACCACCGCGGGGATCCCGCCCAGGTCGTCGACCAGAAACTCCGGCCGGTAGATGAACAGGACCGGCTTGCCGTCGATCTTGAGGTAGCTGGGGTGCTTGAAGTAGTTCTCGATCCAGAAGGGGAGGAGGTTCGCCATGAGGTCCTTCTCATCGGCCACCCCGGCCTGGCCCCGGCTCTGGTTCTCCCACATGATGGTGAACTTCATCTTGTCGACGAACTTCGACTTGAGCAGGGCGTCGTGGATGGCGGTGCCGAACCGGGTCGTGACCGGCCCGCCCTGGCTCGAACGGTACCAGCAGTAGATGAAGAACGAGACGCCGTGCTCGACCGCCCATTTCGTTTCCCAGTCGGAGACCTCGGGGTTCTCCTGGGCGTAGAAGCCGAGGGCCGGGGTCCGCTCGGGATGCTTGAGGAGGTTGGCCCACATCTGCGGCTTGTCGGCCTCCCACAGCGGGCAGTGGTGGGCCCCGATGAGGATCGGCGTCCGGACCGGTTTCGGCTCCGGGATGTACGGCAGCTTGCGGACTTCCACCGGCGCAAGGAACCGCATGGAAAGCGCTGCGTTGGCCGCCGCGGCCTCTCCCCGGCCAACGGAGAGCTGCAACGCATACTCCGTGGCCTCGCCGGCTTCGATCACCCAGGAGAGCCTCGCCTCCTCGCCCCCTTCAATCCGGACGCTCGGCCCGACGTCGGTCTTCAGCAATTTCACGCCTGGTGGGAGCACGAGCCTCGGTTGCACTTCGGCGGACGCGTCACCACGGTTGACGACGATCGCGACGACTTCCGTGGGCCGCTGGGCCCGGCTGATCGGTTTCACCGGCAGGAAGCTCGCGACTTGGATCGGTCCCGCGGCAGCGGTTTCCTTGGACGCCTTTTCCTTGCCGGATTCCGCCGCGCCGTCCGTCAGCGTCGGCGCGAGCCAAACCGCTGCGCCCGTGCATACGAGAAGTAGCGAGAGAATCGCCGCATGGCCGCGTCCATGCCGACCCTCGGCTGCGCCGAGTGACGGCATGCCACTCGGACGATCCGTGTTGTCGGAAACTGCCTGACCGATCTCAAGATGTCGTCCGCGCATCACGTCTCCCCACGAAGAAGTCCAGAGCAAGTAGCACAGGCTTCCAGCCTGTCGCGGCACAGCCAAGATGGCTGTGCTACGTGCCTTTGCCGCATAGGCTCCAAGAATCGTAGAGCAGAAATGTCACCGGGCACAAGAGACGCCGGGTGGCAAACGCCAGAATTCCGTGGTACGATCCCTGCGTAGGAAAACGGTTCAGCGTCCCTGAACCCCGGGAGTTCCGATGAAGACCAACGCCGCTCGGGCCCTCGACAAGCTCGGCATCCCCTACGAGATCCGGGAGTACGCCGTCGATCCGGACGATCTCGGCGCGGAGAAGGTGGCCCGAGGCATCGGGCTGCCGCTCGAACAAGTGTTCAAGACGCTCGTGGTCCGCGGCGACCGCCGGGACGTACTGCTGGCCGTGTTGGCGGGCGATGCGGAACTCGACCTGAAGGCCCTGGCCAAGCTCGCCGGCGACCGCCGCGTGGAACTGGTGCCGCTTAAAGACGTGCAGCCGCTGACCGGCTATATCCGCGGCGGCGTCACGGCCCTGGCCTGCAAGAAGGATTACCCGGTCTTCGCCGACGAACAGATCGAGCTGTACGACCGGATCGCCGTCTCCGCCGGGATGCGCGGGGCGCAGCTCGTACTCGCGCCGGCCGACTATCTCCGCGCCACCGGCGCCACGGTCGGCGCCATCGCCCGGCCCGCGTCCAAAGGCTGAGCGGCCAAGGAAGTCTCCCCTCTCCCGTTGGACGGGAGAGGGGCCGGGGGTGAGGGGACTCGCCAACGAAATCCCAGGATCACGCGGGATCCCCCAGCGCGAACACGACCCGGTAGGGTCGGTAGCCTCGTGAAAGGTGGTCCGGGTAGAGCCGGGCAATTTCGCGGCGCAGCTCGTCGGCGGTCTGAAAGCCGTCGGGCAGGGCGTCGGCGTCGGTCAATCGCTCCAACTCGACTTCCTCGACGGTGACGATGTGGATCGGCCCGACTCCGGGGATGTAGCTCCGCTGCCCGGCCTTCATGCGCCGGTGCTTCCAGAGCCGGATCGTCTGCGTCTTCTCCCCGCGCCGGATCGCGGGAAGGAACTCTTTCTTGAACAGCAGCAAGGCTACTTACCTCGGCTCGACTCCTCGTGCCACTTCTTCAAGAGGTCTTCGATCCGCTTGCGGTTGAAATTCTCAGGCTTGGGGTAGTCCTGGTTGGCTTCCAGTTCTTCGAGCGTGGGCGTTTTCGAGGGGACGCCGCCGGGCGGGACGTCGAGGCCGGCGACCCAGACGATCGCGTTGAGCACCAGGGTGCGGAAGCTGTCGTTGGCCCAGTTGTAATGGAAGTGTCCGCCGGTGAAGCCGAATCCCCGCCCGCCGTCGGGTCGCTGCCGTGCCCAGCCCAGGTGCTCGGGCAGACCCTTGCGCGACCGGACCGTCGGGTTGCCGCTGTGAGGGCCGTCGCGGCCCATGCGCGTGCTGTCCGGCGGGACCGCGCTGAGGACCGGCACGACTCCCTCCATGTTCTCCCGGAACCGCATGTGGTAGTACCACTCGTCGAGCATCTCGAACGGCTTCACGCCCCGGGTGATGGGGTGCTCGGGGAACGTGT
>CAYSGY010000100.1:0-13293 GCA_964430315.1 uncultured Planctomycetaceae bacterium | reverse complement strand
GGCGGGAATCAGGCCGATGGCCCAGGCGCTATCGATCGGGAGGTTCTTCATTGCGATCTTTGAAGGGATCATTCGCCGCGTCCCCTTGGTCCGCAACGTCTACGCGGCGGTCAAGCAGGTAAGCGGCTTCGTGCTTAACGAACGGAGCGTGCGGGTTTCTCGTGTGGTTGCGGTGGAATACCCGCGCAAGGGGATTTGGCAACTCGGACTCGTGACCGGGGTGGGCATGTCCGATATTGAAGCCCTGGTCGGAGAAGAGTGCCTTTCCGTCTTGGTCTGCACCTCGCCGATGCCCATGGCCGGATTCACCGTGACGGTTCGCCGAAGCGAATGCGTGGACCTGAACATTACCCTCGACCAGGCGATTCAGTTTGTCGTCAGTTGTGGGGTGATCGTTCCGCGGCCGCGAGGTCTTCCAGAGACTGAATCGGGGAAGGCGGCTGCGCCTTTGCCGCCGGGAACCGAGAAGGCGCCGGTGGAGTCGGAGGATAAGCTGGGTATCCGGGGCGGGCTGGAGATTCTTCCGAACGATTGAGCTGGACCGACTTTCCCCACCTTCAGGGACCTCCGGCCGCGACAAGACCATGGCGTCCAATCCTCTTGGCTCCCGCATCCGTTTGGGCACGCGAGCCAGTGCCCTGGCCCGCTGGCAGGCCGACTGGGTTGCGGCCCGGCTGCGTCCGATGGGCGTGGAGGTCGTCTTGGTGCCGATCACCACAACGGGCGATCGCCGCACGGAGGAGCCGATCGGTGGGATCGGGGGTCGGGGCGTCTTCACCAAGGAGCTCCAAAGGGCCCTTCTGGAGGGACGGATTGACCTGGCCGTCCACAGCCTGAAGGACCTGCCCACCGAGGAAGTGCCCGGGCTCTGCCTTGCCGCCGTGCCTGAGCGGGGTTCGGTCGGCGATGTGTTTGTGTCGCGGAATCACGCTTCGTTCGGCGGACTTCCGCCACAAGCGGTCGTCGGCACGGGCAGTCTTCGCCGACGGGCCCAACTGCTCCATGTGCGTCCGGATCTCGTGTTCCAGGACGTACGGGGCAACGTGGACACCCGGCTGAGGAAACTCGACGAAGGCCGGTGCGATGCCCTGATCCTCGCGCAAGCCGGATTGGAGCGACTGGGGCTTGCCGACCGCATTACGGAGCGATTTCCGCTGGAGACCCTCTTGCCTGCGATTGGCCAGGGGGCTCTTGGCCTGGAGACCCGCCTTAACGACGCTTTCACGCGAAGCGCGGTCGAACCACTTGGAGACGCCGCGACCCACGCGGCCGTCTTGGCCGAGCGGTCGATGCTCACGGCGCTCGAAGGGGGTTGTTTGACGCCGATCGCCGCGTTGGCCAGGGTTGAGAAGGGCGTGCTGACGCTTCAGGGCCGGGTGGTCGATCCGAGTGGCCGCGTCCAGATCGACGCGGCCGATTCCTCTGGCCCGGAAGAGGCGATCCGAATCGGCCAGCAAGTAGCCGCGGCCCTCTTGGCCCGGGGAGCGGCCGATCTGATCCGCGCAGCACGCGAGGGGTAGCGGGGCCGGCAGGCTCTCTGCCTTCCGGGCTAGCAGTTGGACAGCGTCTGAATCGCCGGGCTATTGTCAAGTGCCCCCCCGGGGCACGGGGCGATGTCCGATTCAACCATCCCCGTGACTCTGAATCGCTGCACTAGCCCGGACCTTTCGTGAAGCCCTATCGCGCGCTGAACGCCGCGGCCATCACCTGGAACACGTCGGTATTGTCGACGTACTGGCCGGAGAAGTTCCACTGGTCGCGGGCGGAGGAGTCGAGGCCCCTGACCCGCTTGGCGAACTGCTCGCAACCCGCCCCAATCGCCACCAGCGGCACGAGGCTGTTCGTGTGGCTGAGGGAGTTGTAGCGGAGGCCCGGGGTCTTGCCCTTGCCGCGGTCGACGACCCGGTCGAACGGGACCGTGTCGGAGTGTTCACCCCAGAGCATCCCGGTCTCGTGATCGGCGGTGCAGATCAGCAGGGTTTGGGACCAGCCGCCGTGGGCCTCGACCCAGGCGACGACCGCCTCGACCGCCCGGTGGAAGTCGACTTGCTCTTCGATCATCCGGGCGGGTTGGTTGGTGTGGTTGGCCCAATCGACCGCCCCGCCTTCGATGATCAGGTAGAATCCGTTGGGCTCGCGGCCGAGGACGTTGATCGCGGCCTTGGTCATCGTGGCCAGCGAGGGGACGCCGGCATTCAACGGCTGGGAATAGGGCGTATCTTCCTTGCGCCACTTGCCTCGCGCCTGCTGCAAGGTGCTATAGACCTGCGGCACGCCCAGCACCTTCTTGACGTCCCCGGGGGCCGCGGCGGCCAGGGACTCGAACTCCGCCTTGGTTTGGATGAGGCGCCAGGCGCCGGGGTGTTTGCCCTGCTTGAGTTGCTCCCAGGTCGCGGCCCCGCCGACGTACTTGGGGTCCTTCTTGGCAGGCCGGCCGCTGTTGTCGAAATCGGGGTTGCCGGCTCCCATGAGGACGTCGAGATACGGGGCGGCGAGCATCTCGTTGGCGATCGCCTCGTAATGATCGCGTTCGGCGTTGTGGGCCCCGCCCAGGCCCGCGGGCGTTGCGTGGCTCCACTCGACGCTCGTAATCGCCCCGACGGCCCGCCCGCGGCTCTTGGCGATCTCGGCGATCGTCTTGCCGGTGAGCGGCTGGTTGGTCACGCTCCAGTTGATCGCGTTGTTGTAGGTCTTCACGCCGGTCGCCAGGGCGGTGGCGGCCGCCGCCGAATCCGTGGCCGCGCCCATCAGGAACTTGTACGCGGCACACGTGCGAGCGGCCGAACCCTGCATTCCCGACGTGTCCCACGCCTTCGCCGGCTGATAGACCAGCGCCGGGTCCTGTTCCGTCTTGCCGGTCGGACGCTTCGAGAGCGTGAGCGGATACGTCGTGCATGCGTACTTGACCCAGCCGGGGCCGTCGTAGACCTGGGTGCTCTGCTGCTTCGCGGCGTCCCATTTTCCTTCGTACATGCTGGCGGCCCGCCAGCCGTTGAACCCGGAGCCGTCGGCGATCATCAGGATGACATTCTTGGCGGCCCAGAGCGGGGTGGCATGAAGCCCGACCGCCACCGCCAGCAGAATGACCGCCCGCCTCAGCTTTTTCCATTGCCACGTTGAGCGCCACGCTTTCACGGCCGTCCTCCTCGTCAGCTTGGGTTCAAGTTGGGTCTCCCGCAATTCTGATTCTGCACGCGGCCGGGGGAAATGCCTCCAACGGGGTGAAGCCTCCGCCTTTGGAGTGCGGCGGCCTGTCGCCGCTTTGGATTGCGGCGGTGGGAGATGCCCGGAGAGAAAGAAAGCGGCGGCAAGCCGCCGCACTCCAGAGAACGGTAGGGCGGACCGAGCGAAGCGAGGCCCGCCGACCCTCGCACGGTCCGCGGGCATGCGGTAAGATGGGGCCACCTTTGCGGTGGACTCTTCCGTCAGGAAAGGGGAGCCAAGCCATGCAGTCACGACGTCGGTTTTCGCGGTTCGGGTTGGCGGTGTTCTTGGTGGGGGCGGGAGTCGCGTCGGCCGCGATCTCCGCGGAGCCGGCGGGCCAGGCCATCGACGGCACGCCGCTGCCCGGCACCGCGAAGCTCGACTGGCCGGGCGACATTGCCTCGCGCCTCGTCGATTCGGTCGACCGGTTCCTCTTGAAGGAACTCGATAAATCCATCGCCGGCCGCGAGAAACACTGGAAACGTGACTTCTCCTCCCCGGCGAAGTACAACGCCTCGATCGAGCCCAACCGCCGGCGGCTGGCGCACATCCTCGGCGTGCGCGACCCGCGCGTGGCGTTCGACGATCTGGAGGCGGTCGCCACGATCCAACAGCCTTCGCCCGGCGGGAATCGCGCGTTCCTGGCGGTGTCGGTCCGCTGGCCGGCTTTCGGGGATGTCCACGGCGAGGGCATGCTCCTGGTTCCGATCGTGGAGCACGGGCCCAAGGCGTTCGTTGTCGCCGTCCCTGATGCCGGACAGACGCCGGAGATGCTTGCGGGCCTGGCGGAGGGAGTGACGGCGGAATCGCAGTTCGCGCGCCGTCTGGCCGAGAGTGGCTGCCTGGTGCTCGTGCCGTCGCTGATCGACCGCGCCGTGACGCATCGCAAGCTCTCCAACCGCGAGTTCCTCTACCGCTCGGCATTCGAGATGGGGCGGCATCTGATCGGCTATGAAGTGCAGAAGATCCTGGCCGCCGTGGACTGGGCTTCCAAGGAGTCCGGGAAGAAACTGCCCATCGGCGCGATCGGCTGGGGCGAGGGCGGGATGCTCGCTCTGTGCGCCGCGGCGATCGACCCGCGGATCGACGCCGCCTGTGTGAGCGGCTACTTCGATTCGCGGCAGAACGTGTGGCAGGAGCCGATCTATCGGAACGTGTTCGGGCTGTTGGAGCAGTTCGGCGATGCGGAGTTGGCCTCGATGATCGCTCCCCGGCCGCTCGTCGTTGAAGCAGCGAAGGGGCTGGAACTGGTCGTTCCGCCGGGCACGGGGGGCGGGCCGGGCCGGCTCGTCACGCCGAAACTGGACGACGTCCGCCGCGAAGTCGATCGGGCCAAAACGCTGGTCAAGGCACTTGCTCCCTCGCCGAAAATGGAACTCGTCGTCAGCGGCGACGGCACAGGCCCTTACGGGTCGGAAAAGGCACTCGCCGCGATGCTCGATGCCCTGGTTCCCGGCTCTCAACTGGATCCCCTGGGCCCCGATCCAAGGCGCGTCCCCAAGGCCCTCGATCCCGCGGCCCGGCACAAACGCCAGATGCACGAGTTGGACCGCCACACCCAATGGCTCCTTTCCGAAAGCCCCTACGTGCGGCAGGAGTTCATGAAGAAGCTCGACACCAGCTCGCTCGAAAAGTACGAGAAATCGGTCGAGTGGTACCGTGACTTCTTCTCCAACGAGGTGATCGGGCGGTTCGACTGCAAGCCGCTGCCGCTGAATCCCCGGAGCCGCAAGGCTTACGACAAGCCGAAATGGACCGGCTACGAGGTGGTGCTCGACGTCTTTCCCGACGTCTTCGCCTACGGCATCCTGTTGGTGCCCAAGGATATCAAGCCTGGCGAGCGGCGGCCGGTGGTGGTGTGCCAGCACGGGTTGGAGGGCCGGCCGCAGGACGTCGTGACAGCGGACCATCGGGCCTACCACGAGTTCGCCGCCAAGCTGGCCGAAGAGGGGTTCGTCACGTTCGCCCCGCAGAACCTCTATATCTTCCAGGACCGCTTTCGCACCCTGCAGCGCAAGGCCAACCCGATCAAGAAGACCCTCTTCTCGATCATCGTGCCGCAGCACCAGCAGATCGTCGATTGGCTCGGCACGCTGCCGTTCGTCGATCCCAAGCGGATCGGGTTCTACGGGCTCTCCTACGGCGGCAAGACGGCCATGCGCGTCCCGCCGCTGGTGAAGAACTACTGCCTGTCGATCTGCTCGGCCGACTTCGACGAATGGGTCTGGAAGAACGCCTCGACACGGACGCCGTACAGCTACGTCTGGACGGGCGAATACGAGATCTTTGAATTCGATCTCGGCAGCACGTTCAACTACGCGGAAATGGCGGCCCTGATCGCCCCGCGCCCGTTCATGGTCGAGCGGGGCCACTTCGACGGCGTCGCCCCCGACGAGGCCGTGGCCTACGAATACGCCAAGGTACGGTTCCTCTACGCCGCAAAGCTCAAGATCCCCGATCGGACCGAAATCGAGTGGTTCGTCGGCCCGCACGCGATCCACGGCAAGGGAACTTTCGAGTTTCTCAGAAGACATCTTCAGTGGAATGCAGATAGATAGATCGGGGACCGCGATTCAACCCCGGATGGATGATTGCCATGCCGATTCGTTACCTCGTTACCGGATGTGCCGGCTTTATCGCCTCGAAGGTCACGGACCTGTTGTTGACGGCAGGCCACGAGGTCGTGGGCGTCGATAACTTGAACCACGCCTACGACCCCCGTCTGAAGCATTGGCGACTGGAACAGCTTCAGAAGCGGCCGAACTTCCGCTTCCACGCCCTCGACATCTCCGACAAGGGCGAGTTGGAGAAGCTCTTCCAGGCCGACGCCGATGCCCGCGCGGCGTCGCCGGCGGACCCGGGACCCTACGCCGCGGTGGTGAACCTGGCGGCCCGGGCGGGCGTGCGCCCCTCGGTCGAGAACCCGTGGGTCTACTACCAGGCCAACTGCGAGGGGACGCTCAACGTGCTGGACCTCTGCCGGCGGTTCGGCGTGCGGAAGTTCCTGCTGGCGTCCACTTCCAGCCTGTACGGAAAACACAACCCGCTACCGTATAGCGAGGAGGCCGACACGAACCGACCGCTCTCCCCCTACGCCGCCTCGAAGAAAGCGGCGGAGGCCCTGGCTTACACGTATCACTACCTGCACGGGATCGACGTGTCGATCGTCCGCTACTTCACGGTCTACGGTCCCGCCGGCCGGCCCGACATGAGCATCTTCCGCTTCATCCGCTGGATCGCCCAGGGGGAACCGCTCATTCTGTACGGCGACGGAAGTCAGAGCCGCGACTTCACCTACGTGGAAGACATTGCGCGGGGCACCGTGGCGGCGCTCCGCCCCTGCGGCTACGAGATCATCAACCTCGGCGGCGAGCGGCCCGTGACCATGTCGGCCATCATCGAGCAGATTGCCGGCCTGCTCGGCAAGCAACCGGTCTTCGACCGCCGCCCGGTCCATCCGGCCGACGTCCCGGCCACCTGGGCCGATATCTCGAAGGCCCGCCGGCTGCTCGACTGGTCGCCGCAGATCTCCATCGAAGAGGGCCTCCGCCGCTCGGTCGCCTGGTACCACGAGCAGCACGCGCTGGCCTCGTCGGTCGAACTGGGGGACTGAAACGATCGTGTGGCATGCCGTCACACGGCGAAGCCGTGGGTCGGCATGGGATGCGGGCCGGCGGTGTCCATGCCGACTCTCGGCTGCGCCGAGTGACGGCATGCCACCCACCGCTCTCCGAAAAGGAGACCTTCGGTCGCCGACGGTGCGGGGTCGGGAGACCCGCGCACAGCGCGTTGACGCGCGTGTTCACGGCGGCTAAGATTCGGGTGGATGGTCTCGGGGATCGACGAGGCGGCAAGCGGTTCGTGCGAGGTGGGACATGGCAACCGTCAACGTGAAAGAGGACGCCCGGCAGTTGGTCGAGGGACTTCCCGACAACGCCACCTGGGAAGACCTGATGTACAAGATCTACGTCCGGCAGGCCGTCGAGCGGGGGATGGAGGACAGCAGGGCCGGGCGCACCATCGACGTGTCGGAACTGCGTGCGAGATTCGGGTTGTCGAAGTGACCGTCCACTGGACCGGCACTGCGATCGAGCACCTCCTGGCCATCCATGAGTTCATCGCGCGGGATTCGCCTACGTACGCCCGTCGCATGGTGTGGACCGCTTGACCGCGCGTTCGCAGCAGCTTGCCGGCTTTCCGCTCTCGGGAGCGGTTGTTCCCGAGTACGAGTCCCCCGAGGTGCGAGAGCTCGTTGAGCGGCCCTATCGCATCATCTATCGCGTCAGGACAGATCGCGTCGATGTTCTCGCGGTCATCCACGGAGCCCAGTTGTTGCCACCCCAACGGTAGTGGAAATTGCGGTCGTATGGCATGCCGTCACACGGCGAAGCCGTGGGCCGGCATGGGACTCGGGTCCAAGGTCTCCATGCCCAGTGCGACGCGTCGCGAGAGTATGCCACCCGATTGGCTCCGCCAAACCCATGGGTACCCTTGTAGAGTCCCCTCCAACGGCGGTAGAATGTGTCCGGTGAGGCGTGGCGGCAGTTCCGTGGGGCGTTCCGCGAACAAAGCCTCTCCAACCGGATCGCTTTCTGCACGGGATCGCACCTATGGCGACTTCAGGATTCGAGCGGATTGAAGCGGATATAGAACAGCTCTCCCTCACGGAGCAGGTCAGACTCATGGAACGGCTTGTCCACCTCATTGGCCAGCGCGCCCAACCTATGCCGGCGGTCGAGGAAGGCGATCTCGTGGCCATGGCGAACGATCCGGCAATCCAACATGAGCTGCGTCAAATCGAGGAGGAATTCGCCGTCACTGAGCCGGATGGACTGGACGCGACGCCATGACGATTCAGCGCGGGGAGATCTACTTCGTCAATCTAAATCCCGTCCAGGGACGGGAACAGGCGGGAAACCGGCCGGTGCTGGTCCTCTCGGTCGACGCCATCAACCGGTTGCCGCTGGTCGTAACGGTTGTGGTGGGCACGAAAGGGGAGAACTTGCCTCGAGACTATCCGACCAACGTGCGCATCGCCCCGGCGGAGAGCGGGTTGCCGATGGAAACCGTGTTCCTCGGCTTCCAAATCCGTTCCCTCGACGCCCGCCGATTCCCGTCGACGCCCGCTGGCAAGCTGACTCGCAAGGTCTTGGAGCGGGTGGAAATCGCCGTTCGGTACTGCTTGGGCCTGTAACGCGGAGTGGCTCCGATAGGTCTTGCGATCGGGGTGCCGAAGGCACAGCGCTCGGCGCGGGTCTCCTAAACCGCGCACATCGCGTCAGTTCTCGACCGGTCTCACCGGTTTGCTCGTGATCAGCCCGATGCCGCGGCCCTGCGGGCCGACGGCGTTGTAGAACAGGTAGTATGTCCGGTTCTTCGGGTTGAGGACCAGGGAGATCTTGTGGGCGTAGGTCTTATCGAGCCCGCCGGGGTGGCCGCCGGATTGGTAGAGAGGCTCGTAGCGGGCGGTCCAGTGGACGAGGTCGCGGGAGAAGGCGGCCATGATGTGCGCCCCGCCGCGGCCCACGCCGAAGTAGAGCATGACCCAGTGGTCGCGGTCGAAGAAGACCTTGCCGTCGGAGCAGAACTGCTGGTCGTATCCACCGCGGCGGTTGCACACCACGGGGTTGCCCGAGTACCGCTTCCAGTAGAGCAAGTCGCTCGAAGTGGCCATGCCCATCTGTTCGATGCCGCCGTTGGCCGCGTTGTAGAAATTCCAGAACTTGCCGTCGTGCTCGACGAGCCAGGGCTGGTAGATGCAGTCTTTCTCCCACGTGCCGCAGTCGGGATCGTGGACCGAGAGGATCGGCCCCGGCTTGGCCCGGTGCCAGTGCTTCCCGTCCTCGCTCACGGCGACCCCTTCGTAGCCGGGCCGCAGCTCGTAGCCCCCTTGGCGCGGATAGGCCCCGTAGAGCGACCAGAACTTGCCCTGGCGCCGCTTGAGCGTGCGCGGGGCGTCCAGGTCGTAGGACTGGTAGAGATAGGCCCCCAGCACCACGCCGCCGTGATCGAACTCGCCCGGGGGACCGAACCCCATGGCCAGCCCGAGCTGCTTCCAGCGGACCAGGTCGTCGCTCTCGGCCAGGAACGACTGGTAGCCCCGGCCGTCGAAGCCGATGAAGGTCATATACCACTTCGGGTCGTCGGGCAGTTGGAAGACGGTGGGGCAGTCGGTCATCTGGACCGCCTCGAAGCCGGCGACGCCGGGCTTGGGCGGCACCACGTACTCCGGCCAGTAGTGCCAGCCAAGGAACTTCTCCGACCACCGCTCGACCGTCGCGGCGTCGATCGCCTCCGGCGCCGAGACCGGCTCCGCGCCGATCAGCGCGGCCGGAAAGGCAAGAACCAATAGACTCGTCGTCCCCAGGATCGAACGGGCTGACATGGGAAGTCTCCGACGTAGCACGCACGAGGTCCATGCAGGATTTTACGCCGCCCCTCGTCCGGATCACAGGGGACCGCATCGGCAGGTGCCACCCTGCGACGCCCGTTGCCGGCGATTGCAGGCGAGCTATTGTCCGCTCGGCTGCTGCCATCCGCCGGGCGGGGTCGTGGGGTAGGGCGTCTGGCCGCCGGTGCCGGCCGGAGGCGCGGTGGCCGGGACCACGGTTCCGGGCCAGGGAGCGACTCCTCCGGGCGTCACGGACGAAGACTGGACAACCCCCGACCCTCGCGTCTGACGCCGCAACCCCTCGGCACGGCCGAGGAGTTCTTCGGAGGGAATCACGCGCTGCGGCATCATCTGGTAGTCGAACGTCCGGTTGTCGCGGATCTTCCCGGGAACCAGGTTCTCCGACACGAAGTCGAGCGGGAAGAACTCGTACCACGGCACCGAGACCGGCTGCATCACGGTCAGCGTCTCGTAGCCGTTCTTCACCAGCCGGATCCTCCGGGTCCCGTAGTAGGTGAAGTTGGCCGACACGGGCGTCGTGCCGATCTCGTAGTCGTCGACGTACACGACCGCGCCGGGCGGATTGCTCCGTATGGTCATGCGACGCTGCACGCATCCGCACGGACAGAGGCAGAGCGCGGCGAGGGCAAGAACGGCGATGCGCCGCAGTCGATAGCTTGGCCGGCCAGCAGAGGTCATGGGACGAACTTACCCGTTGCGTGAGCAGGACACCGCGCCCGGAACCCCCTCCAGGGCAAACCGCACGGAGCCGACGACCAGTCTAGACGAGGAGGATCCTGGTCGGCCCTTTTTCCGGGCGGGAGAGTATAGTGGGCCCCGCGAAGGACTTCCAGGCCGAATTCGCAAGGGAACGAGTCGCTCTCTACCCACTATTCCCCCCATAATGGTCATCATCCAGATGGGCGAGAATAACCCGGGGCGGATGACATTGGTCGCAAGGACGCTTCCACCGTTGCCCCACGGCCCACGGCGGTGGCGACAACGGGGTTCCGAACGCCAGGGACGAATGCGGGGCCCTGGCGGGGTATGAGCCACTGGGGTCTGGTGTCGGGCCCACCGCGGAGATAGAATAGGCCAGGACCTGCGGCCCCCCGACCGGTCGGGGGCCGTTACACGTCAGCGTCCATTGGCGGGCGATCCAGAAGAACGCATGGACCCTCACGCCTCGATCTGGGAACACTGCCTGGAGCCCGCTGGCCTGAGCGACATCGGCCTGCGGCGGTCGAACAACCAGGATTCGTTCGTCATCGTGCTGGCCAGCAGCCAGGAGAAATGGGAGCAACGGGGCCACCTGTTCGTCGTCGCCGACGGCATGGGCGCGCATGCGGCGGGCGAGTTGGCCAGCAAACTGGCGACCGACATCGTTCCGCTCACCTACGGCAAACTCCTCGATCGCGATCCGGCCGAGGCCCTCTTGGCCGCCGTGCGCGACGCCAACGCCCAGATCCACAATCGCGGCAACGCCAACGACGATTTCCGCGGCATGGGAACCACGGCCAGCGCCCTGGCGCTCACGCCGCTTGGGGCGGTGGTGGGACACGTAGGCGACAGCCGGGTGTACCGGCTGCGCGGCTCGCGTTTGGAGCAGCTTACGTTCGACCACAGCCTGGTCTGGGAACTGCGCCACGCCAAGCACGCCCCGCCCGACAGCGCCGCCTTGTTCATCCCCAAGAACATCATCACGCGGTCCTTGGGCCCCAATGCTCAGGTCCAGGTCGACATCGAAGGGCCGCTGCCTATCGAGACCGGCGACGTCTTCCTGCTCTGCAGCGACGGGCTTTCCGGCCAGGTCAAGGACGACGAGATCGGCCGCGTGCTCTTGACCTTGGCACCTCAGGAGGCCGTAAGGGCCCTGGTCGATCTGGCCAATCTGCGGGGCGGACCGGACAACATCACCGTGATCGTCGTGAAGGTCCTCGGGCCCCAGGTTGCCAAAGAGAAGCGAAGCGGACCCGCCAGGGTACAACGCCTCCGCGATCGGCCCCCGATCCATCCGGCCGTCTGGAGCATTCTGGGCGTGCTCGCTTTGAGCGCCGCCTTGCTGGTGACCGTGGGGCAGCCGATTCCGGCGGCGGTGGCCCTGCTCGGGGCCATCGGCGCGGGGCTGTTTGCACTGTTTCAGAAATTCGGCGGCGGTCCCTCCCACGCCGCAGTGCACCAGCGCCTGGGCCGCGGGCCCTATGTGGTGTGCGACTGCACGCCCGACGCTTCGTTTCCCACCCGACTCGCCGAAATGGACCGGCAACTCCGCGACGCCGCCTCCAACGCCGATTGGGCCATCGACTGGGATGCCTTCTGCCGTCACGAGGAGTCCGCCGCAACGGCCATGAATCGAGGCGACTACCTCGTCGCGATCCGCGAGTATTGCCGTGCCATCAGTTGCATGATGGAGCAGCTCCGGCACCAGTCGAACAGGAAGTGAGGCGAATCTGGTCTAGGGCATCGTGCGGGGAATATGGTATAGTTGCGGGACGACGCCCCCCTTGCGTTGAGTAGGCCCCTCGTTTCCTGGATCCAGGGCATCGTGCCGGCGTCTCCTGACCGACTGGCAAGGGAGCTTCTCCGAAGAAGATCGGAACGCGCCAAAGGTATTCCCCTATTTCGAGGGGCTTGATCGAGGGGAGGACGCTTCTCATGAGCATCGGACCGATGGCAGGGCTGGCAGCCGGGGCGGCCGCAACCCCAATGGCCCAGGCGACAGGCTCGGACGTCGATCGGGCGGAGCAGGCTACGGCCAACCAGGACCGCCGTGTTCGGAACGAGGAACGGGCCGAGGAGGCCGCAGGAATCGGCCAGGCCGACGGCGACGACCATGAAACCGCCGAGCGCGACGCCGATGGCCGCCTGCCTTGGGCATTCTCTCAAGGCGAGGGCCTCTCCGGTCCCGACGCGGACGGCGCTTCGCGTCTCAGCAAAGACGCCTCGCACCAAAGCGGCAACCTGCTCGATTTGACCGGCTGACTGGAAACACTCAGACATGTAGGTCAGGCTTTCCAGCCTGACATTTTGGGCCGTCAGGCTCGAAAGCCTAACCTACCGTTCAAGTTCCCCGACTCTTCCATTCAAAGGCAGAGTCCTCGTTGCGGAGCGTGGGGCAGCGGCGGAGACGGGGACGTCCGGGCCCGGCAAGCACCGGACGAGCCGATTCGGTGCTTCCAACCTCCAAAGCGATCCTTGCTTTTGTCCCGGCAAACTGGTTACAATGGCGGTGGACGAAGCGGGGCTTGCTTCTCGCCGCCTATTCTGGGGAAGGGAAATGGCTGGCTACTGGTGGGTTTTCGTTGCTGCCGGGATTCTCCTGGCGGCCTATGGACGGAGGTGGCTCCCCAGTCGTCGGCCCATTCCAGAGTCCCGCCTGGCGGAGGTCCGCCGCGATTTCCATCGCCAGCGCGAGCGATTGGAGGCGAAGTTCGTCCAATTGGGATCCTATCCCGTCAAGCGGGACACCCCCCGTTGGACTGACTGCGACTTCGAGGACGAAGTGGCCTTTGCCAGAAACCGTTCGACCGGCGAATTGACCGCCTTGGTGGGCGTGACCATCGCCATGGAGGACCTCGACGATCGGGCGGCCAAGAACGGCGAAGCGGTCGGTAATCTCCGTGCCGCCACCGCAGTGTTTCGTTTTCACAGCGGTCATTGGGAAACGGATGGGCGGGCGATCTTCAATCTCACCCCCT
>CAYSGY010000099.1:0-13310 GCA_964430315.1 uncultured Planctomycetaceae bacterium | reverse complement strand
AAACCCCACTTCCAGTGCCAGCGGAGATAGGCACGAAGGTGGCGAAACGCATCGACGGAGAGGAGATTCCTGCTTCCCCGCTCTTCGAGATGGTAGCAGTACGTTCCGCCGTGGTACATGACCTTCCAGCCGGCCCGAGCCACGCGAAGGCACATGTCTACGTCTTCAAAATACTTCCCGAACCCCTCGTCGAAGCACCCCACGTCGAGGAAGGCCTCACGGCGGATCATCAGGAAGGCCCCGGAAAGCCATTCGGCCTCCCACGTGTCGCTCTCCTCGCGGTCGCGGTAGAGGTAACGGTCCAGGGTCCGCTGCATGTAGCGGCCCAAGCCGCAGCGGCGGGCGAGCAGGACGGCCAGCGATTGGAGCCGGCGTGCGGGAAAGGCGAAGCGGCCGTCGGCGTGGTAGAGTCCGCATCCCGCCACGCCGCACGCCGGATGGGCGTCCATGAACCGGACCATGCGGAGCACACAGGGCTCGCCCGCGGCGAAGAACATGTCGGTATTCATGGCCAAGACGTAGCGGGCCGTGGAGGCCCGGAGGACCCGGTTCAGATTCGCCGCATACAGCAGTCGCCGCGTGTTGCGGATCACCGCGGTATCGGCGACGTAGCCGAGCCACGGATCGACGCCGTCGGACGACGCGTTGTCGACCAGTAGGAGCCGCATCCTCACTCCCCGGCCGGCGTCGGCCAAAGACGACAAGAGTTGAGGCATCCACACGCGTTCGCCGGTGTAGACCACGCCGACGTCCACGTCGGGGACCTTGGATGGCGTCGGCGACTGAAGGGGAGAGCTGACCCGCGTCATGATGCTATGCCGCACGGCATCTCGCTTCTTCCTCGGACTCGGACGTGGTGCCCATGTCGCAGGGTTCTGAGTCGGCCAAGGCGATGACCTGGTCGCGGTGATCGGCGAAGTGGCAAGCGAACGCGCTGAGCAATCGCACCAGGCCGGCGGGGGACACGAACTCCGGCTCGGCGTGCCCTTCGCCGCCGGCCCGAACCTCGCACGTCCAGCCCTCGCGCCGCGAAACCGAAACGGCCACCGCCCAGCCGTGCTCCTCGGACTCGCCGTACGGTTCCGCCCAGGTGCGTTGCCATCGCGACCGGCCGTCGTGGCGGAGCGTGAGTTTCAGGCGGCTCACGTTCCATAAGCGAGCCCGCTCGACGAGGGTCGCCCACACCTGCCGGGCCGAAAGCCGGGCCAGTTGGCGGCGTACAAGGCGGGTCCGCCGGGCGCGGCGATTCCACCACCGCTTGCGGACCGCGATCCAGAGCCTCGCCATACTCCCGGTCGCCAATCGCCACTCGTGGTACCCGAACCATCGCAGACGCACCGCGAGAACCACCAGCGAAACCGCCGTAGCCCAGGCCAAGAGGTCGCTGCGCACGATCGTGGCGGCAAGGGCGGCAAGCCCCGTCGCCAGACTGAGCGCGCCGATGATCGCCAGCACCACCCACGGGCCGAGGCCGCGGTCCAGGAGGCGATGGTGGATGTGCTGGCGGTCGGCTGCGTCGAACGGACGTCCGGTAAGCCGCCGCCGCACCAAGGCCAAGAACGTATCGAAAATCGGAAACGTCATGACCACCAAGGGAGCAGTGATCGAGAGCGTCGTTGACGTCTTCAACGTGCTCTGGATGCCGAGGATCCCCAGAACAACCCCGAGGACCATGCTGCCGGAATCGCCCAAGAAGATCCGCGCCGGCGGCCGGTTGTGGAGGAAGAACCCGGCCAACGCCCCCGCCAGGACGACAGCCGCCGCGCTCACGTGACCGTTGCCCGTGTAGCCGGCAATCACCCCCAACGTCATGGCCGCGGCCAGCCCCACGAGCGAAGCCAGTCCGTCCATTCCGTCCAGCAGGTTGATCGCGTTGATGCATCCCACGAACCAGAGGATCGTCAGCGGAATGCCCAGCCAACCGAGATCAAACGTGTCACCAAAGAGGACCACCGAGTAGACGCGAAAGCCTGCCAGAACCAAGGGAAGCACCGCACCGGTTTGGAGCAGAAGTTTCTGACGAGGACTCAGCCGGCGGACATCGTCGATGCAACCGAAGAAGCAGGCGAACCCGGCCATGGCGATCACCACGGCCGATAGCTCGTTCAATTCGTAGCCCGAGCCGAAGCCGGCGTGCCTCGCCCAAATCAGCCCCAAGACGACCGCCGCGTAGACGGCCACTCCACCAAAAAGGGGGACCCTTCCTACGTGACGCTTGCGGAAACCGTCCGGACTATCTAAAACCCCCCGGTGAATCGCCACTTGTCGCACCAGGATTGTCAGCAAGAACGACGCCGACAGAGAGATGAAGAAGGTGCAGGCCAGGCTAGTCATCGTGCGTGCAATCCCTTGCCAAGGCGAGCCGGTCATCCGTGGCCGGAAGCATACGTGGGACAGCCGCCCTCGGCTGTCCGCAGTTCCGCACAGCCGCCCTCGGCTGTCCGCAGTTCCGCACAGCCGAGGGCGGCTGTGCCACAAGGTGTTATTGGCCGACCGTTTGCGCGGAGGGAATAGCGCAGTTCAGGCAAACTGCACAATCCGGGTCAGATTCCATACCCTCCAAGTAGGATCTCCGCAAGTCGTGAGGCCGATTCTCCCTTGGGCCGCTATCGTGGAGTCAGCGTCATACCCCAGATGGGACACCCAGGCAAGACCAGAATTAGAGGAGCAGGTCTTCTGTCGCCGATTTCCAGCCCGAGCCGTAGCGGCGATAGCCCCCGCGAAGGAGTTCCCGGGCGATGATCGGCAGGCGCCATCGGCGTCCCGCCCGCATCCCGGCCCGGATCCGCCAATGCTCGATCTTGTGCTGAAGCGATGCAAGGACCGAACGGTCGGGCAGGCGGTCGGCACAGGCCTCCAGCCGCGTCAAGGCCGCCCCGTAGTCCTCTGCGATCTTCTCATAGAAGTGGGTATCCGCTCGTTTGCGTCGGCGGTACTTGTCGAGCAGGCTCTCGGGCCGGGCCCCGATCTGCTGGCCGGCGTGCTGCCGGTACAGGACAAGCGGCTCGGGCACGGCGCGGGCGCGGGCCAGTGCCGTCAGAAGCAGGGCGATCCAGCCATCGTGCACCCAGCCGGAAGGGATTGGCAAGAGCACATCCCGGTACTCGGAACGAAAGGCCATGGTCATGCCCGTGACGAGGTTCCGTCGCAGGAGCAACTCGAAGGCCCTCCCGGAGTTGAAGCGGGCCTGTTCGCGGGCCGGGAAAAGCAGGGTCTCCCAAAGCCTCCAACCCAGCGGGCACCGGTCCGCGCCGACGAGCGTTGCATCGTGGAACGCGTAGCCGAGGCCGGGATCTTCGCGAAGCACCTCGCAGAGGCGGCGCACCTTCTGCTGCTTCCAGACGTCGTCCTGGTCCGCCAGGAAGATGATCTTCCCGCGGCATCGGTCTACGGCCCGGGCGAAGTTCGGCGTGGAACCAAGATTCTGCGCGTTGACCTCCAGCCGCACCTCAAAGGGCGCCCGGGCCGCGAACTCGCGGATCTTCGCGACGGTGTCGTCGGTCGAGGCGTCATCGCAGACAATCAGTTCGTCGGGCAGAAGATCCTGGGCGGCGATGCTCTGAAGCTGGTCGGCCAGGAACGCCGAACCGTTGTACGTGCCCATCGCCACCGAGATTTCAATGCCCAAGGGCCCACCTCTCAGTCCATCAGGTTCTTGCTGAGCTTGCGCCATGCATCCATGGAGCGGACGAGGTGGTCACGGGTATCCCCGCCGATGCCGAAGCATTGCAGGCCGATCGGTCCCTTGTAGCCCAGATCCTTGAGCGTCTTCAGGAACTTCCCGACGTCAAACGAGCCCTTGTCGAGCGGCTGGATGTAGTGCTCCCAGCCGGGCTTGGGGTCAAAGTCGTCGGCACCGTTGATCGACACCGCCCAGAGCCGCGGCATCGCCCGCTCCAGCAGGGGCTTGTAGTCACGCTGCTTGTCGACACGCAGCCAGTGGCACAGGTTGAACATGACGCCCACGTTCGGCCGCTCGACCTTCTCGGCCACGCGGATCGAGTCTTCGATCCGCTCGATCCAAGAACTGAGGTGCGGATAGAGAAGCAACTGCGCGCCGGAGTCGCGGGCCAGGTCCGACATCTCGCGGAGGATCTCCACGGCGTGCGGATCCACGGACGCGTCCGAAGGCTTCATGCCGTTGACCAGGAGATCGAACTGCACGCCGCGACCTTTGACCAGCGCGAGCACCTCTTGGAAACGCGGGTCGTAGGGCTTCTTGCCCGGCGCCACGTCGACCGTCATCGTGATCTGGTAGAGCTTCAGGCCCACCGCGTCGAGCGTCTTGATCCGCTCAGCGACCTTGTCGAGCCAGATGTGGCCGACCCCGTCGTATCCGAGTTCCTTGAGCATTGCGGCCTGCTGCTCGAAGGTGCGCTTCTTGGAGTCGTGCCAGTCGATGCAGAACGGAAAGAACGGACAGGCCGCCGGCCCCGCAGCCTCCACGACGCCGACCAACGCCAGGCAGATCCCCGATACGACGCCCAAGAACTTCCCGCTCCTCATTGAAAATCTCCTCGTGCGAAGGAAAAGAAAGTGCCCGTGTTCAAACGCCCTGTGGCATACAATCGGGCCCGACGGGCTCGAAGGATTTGTAGGTCAGGATGAATTCCTGGTGGCCGAGTTGCTCGGAGCGGGTTGGGCGGCCGTCGGCCACTTCAAGGATGAGGTCGAAGATTTCGCGGCCGACGTCGTCCAGGGTGGCGTGGCCCTCCAGGATGCGGCCGGCGTCGACGTCCATGTCTTCGCTCATCCGGCGGAAGGTATCGGGGTTGGCGCAGATCTTGATCACCGGCGAGACGGCCGACCCGACCACGCTGCCCCGCCCCGTCGTGAACAGGGTGATATGGGCGCCGCAGGCGACGAGTTCCACGATCTCGGCGTTGTCGGAGATATTGGGGAACCCGAAGCGGACTTCGCCGTCGGGAACGACGTCGAGCAGGTAGAGGCCGCCGCGTGGCGGCACGTCGCCGGGCTTGATGAGGCCCGCGATCGGCGACCGCCCGCTCTTGCTATAGGCGCCGAGCGACTTCTCTTCAATGGTGGTGAGGCCGCCGTCGGCGTTGCCGGGGGCGAAGCTGCTGTGGCCGAGGGTGCGGTAGTAGCGGGCGGCCTTCTCGACGCTGGCGACGATCGCGCGGCCGAGCGCCGGGCTGGTGGACCGTTCGGCCATGAAATGCTCGCAGCCGATCAACTCACCGGTCTCCTCGAAGACGGCGGCCGCCCCGTGCTCGACGAGCAGGTCGAACGCGCGGCCCGCGGCGGGGTTGGCGGTCAGGCCGCTCGTGGCGTCCGACCCGCCGCATATCGTGCCGACGACCAGTTCGCCGATTTCCATGGGCACGCGGGGCGTGGACCGCAGCGGGCCGAGCGTGCCGTGGACCCATGCCCTGCCCGTTTCGATCGACCGCCGCGTCCCGCCCGACTCCTGGATTCCGAGCACGCCCACGGGCCGGCCCGTGGCACGGATCGCCGCCTCCAGGCCGCGGCGGTCGAAGCTCTCGCAGCCGAGCGACACCAGGAGCACCGCGCCGACGTTGGGATGCGTGCAGACCTGTCTCATGATCCGGGCCGCGTAGGGGCTCGGGAAGCAACCGGGAAAACCGATCAGATGGACGCCTTCGTCGTGGAACGGCGCGGCGATTTCCCGGGCCACGTGGTGGGCGCACTCCACCAGGTAGGCCACGACGAGCACGTTGCGAATCCCCTTACGTCCGTCCGACCGCAGGTATCCTTGCATCAATGACCTCGCTTCCCGGTTGCGGCCATTCTGAATCGTGTGTTGGCTGCGGCGGCCATCGTCGGCCCACCGTCACCAATTCGCCTGCATTCCGGTGGTCCGTCGCTGGAGCTTGTCCCACCTTACGGATCTTCGGAATATGTGGGACAGCCGCCCTCGGCTGTCTGCGATTCCGCACAGCCGAGGGCGGCTGTGCCACAAGGTGTTTCTGGACGACCGCTGATTCAAGCGATGCCCTCTTGGGTATTCTCATTCTCCGCCATGTCGCCGGCATTTTGCACTGGGAACCGCACGGATGTCAACTCAGGTGTCGGGTGCCTGCGACCCTTGCTTCTCCGCCCCAAAGGCTCGGGCACAAACTCGGAGGAGATGCCCTGGGGGGGACTCCCGTCGGCCTTGGCCGCAGGGTACCATGGTTGCAGGTTCTATTCCCGGGGCGGACCCGTTTGACTTTGGGAGCACGGAGCATGCGCAACCGATTCACGACCCTCGGTCTTTTTTTCCGAGCCCGGCACGCCTTCTTGGTCTTGGTGATCCTTGCCATCGCGGGGCTTCTTGGTTCGGTCCCCGCCCTTTCGGCCGACCTCGATCAGGCCTTCCGCTCTCCGCCCGATGCCGTCAAGCCTTGGGCCTACTGGTGGTGGCTCAACGCCAACGTCACCAAGGAGTCGATCACGCACGACCTGGAAGCGATGAAGAGCAAGGGCTTCGGCGGGTTCCTACTGTTCGACGTGACCGCCTACGGCCAGCACATCGTCCCTTCGCCCGAGCGGCGCATCGCGTTCATGAGCCCGGCGTGGCACGCGTTGGTCAAGCACGCGCTGGCCGAGGCCGGCCGGCTGGGACTCAAGGCAAGCGTGAACTTAAGCACCTGCGGCGGCGCGCTGCGGGCCCCCTGGACCACCGGCCAACAGGCTCCCAAGGGCCTGGTCTGGACCGCGGCCGACGTGGTCGGGCCGAGACAAATTCAATGCGTCGTGCCGCGTCTCCAGGGGCCGGAGTCGTGGGACGTGGCGGTGGTGGCTGCCCGGATCTCGGCCGACGGTTCTCCAGCAAGCCCCGTCGCCGCCGGAGACAAGCTGCAATTCTCCAACGATCCCGGCCAATGGCAGCAGGCCGTCCAGTCGACCGAGCCTCCCCGTGTCGCGAAGGGCGCGAAGGCGGTTCCGCAACCGAAGCCGGCGACGACCGACGAGGTGATCGACCTGACCGGCAAGCTCGATGCCCAGGGACGCCTCACCTGGGACGTGCCGCAGGGGCGGTGGCGGGTGATCCGGTTCCTCTCCACGATCATGAAGGGGCCAGAGGCCGAGTGGGATGTCGATATGCTCGACTCCTCGGCCGTCGAGGCCCACTTCAACCGGTTCGGCAAAGCGATCCTGGCGGACGCCGGCCCGCGGGTCGGCAAGACGCTGACCCACTTCTACAGCGTGAGCTGGGAAGGGGCGATCCCGACCTGGACCTTCGGCTTCGATCGGGAGTTCCAGAAGTACCGCGGGTACTCGTTGCTGCCCTACCTGCCGGTGCTGGCGGGGATGACGGTCAAGGACCCGGAGGTCTCCCAGCGATTCCTCCGCGACTTCGGGCGCACGCTCGGCGACTGTTTCACGACCAACTGCTACTCGAAGTTGGGCGAGTTGTGCCATCGGGCGGGTCTTGAGTGGCACGCGGAATCGGGGGGGCCGTGGCGACGTGACACGCTCCTGTTCGCCCATGCCGACGCCCTGGCCTTCTGGGGCCGCAACGACATGCCCCAGGGCGAGTTCTGGTGGACGGGCATGCCGGACTCCGGCAGGAGCAACGGCATTCAGACGGCGATGGCCGCGCATGTCTACGGCCGGCCGTTGGCGTCGATCGAGGCCTTTACCCACATGAGGCCCCATTGGTCGGCGTACCCCGCAACGCTCAAGCCAAGCGCCGACGCGGCCTTCTGCGACGGGATCAACCTGTTCATCTGGCACACCTTTTCCGCCTCTCCACCGGCGTTCGGCAAGCCGGGCATCGAGTATTTCGCCGGTACGCACATCAACCCCAACGTCACCTGGTGGGACCAGGCCGGGGGCATTTTGGCCTACCTCGCCCGCTGCCAGGCCATGCTCCGCCAGGGCCGTTTCGTGGCCGACGTCTGCTGCTACCGCAGCGACAAGAACTACACGGCGTGGAACCGCGACACGAGGAATTCGAGGCCCGCGCTCGGGCTGCCCCAAGGCTACGCGATGGACCTGCTCAACACCGAGGTGCTCCTGAAACGGCTCTCGGTCGAGGACGGCCGACTGGTCCTGCCCGACGGGATGAGCTATCGCCTCCTTTGGGTCGATCCCGCGGACGAGCCCATCCCTCCGCAGGCCCTGCAACAGATCCTCCAGTTGGTCCGCGACGGGGCCACGGTCGTGCTCGGCCCGCGGCAGCCGCAGCGGGCGCCCGGGCTGAAGGACTACCCGGCCTGCGACGAGGAGGTGCGCCGCCTCGCCGCAGGACTGTGGGGCTTTGCCGGCAATCAGCCCTCGCGGCGGACGGACGGCAAAGGCAAGATTATCGTCGGCGAGACGATTGAGAAGGCCCTGAAGGACGAAAAAATCCTGCCCGACTGCGCCGGGCCGTGCGAGTACAACCACCGCCGCACCGATGCCATGGACGTTTACTTCGTGGCGGGCACGGGCGAGGCCGAGTATGCGTTCCGGGTGCAAGGCAAAGAGCCCGAGCTTTGGGACCCGGTGACGGGCACGATCCGCGATGCGGTCTGCTACCGCACCACCGACGACGGCCGGACGATCGTGCCGATCCGCCTCCCGGAACATGGCTCCGTGTTCGTGGTCTTCCGCCGGCCGGCCCAGGCCAAGCATCTCGTCGAAGTTTCCGGTCCGGAGTCGGGTCTCCAGATCGTGGGCCGGACCGAGGCCGGGGCATGCGTCCGGCTGTGGCAGGACGGGAAGTATGTCCTTCGCACTTCGCCGGAGGAGGCAGTCTCGCTCGGCGGCACCCCGATCCCGGCTCCTTTGCCCATCGCCGGCCCTTGGACCGTGTGCTTTGCCCCGGGCTGGGGCGCCCCGGCGTCCATTGTGTTCGACGAGCTTCTTTCTTGGGACAAGCACCCCAACGACGCCATCAAGCACTTTTCCGGCAAGGCTACCTACCGGAAGACGTTCACGCTCGGCGCAGAACAGGCAAAGGGCCTCGTCCGGCTCCAGCTTGCAGAGGTGAAGTACGTCGCCCAGGTCCGCGTCAACAGGAAGGACATGGGAGTCGTGTGGACGAGCCCTTGGACCGTGGATCTGACCGGGGCGGTGAAGACCGGCGAGAATGAACTGGAGATCGACGTGGTCAATCTCTGGGTCAACCGCCTCATCGGCGACGCCGGCCTGCCGGAGAATCAACGCCGGACCAAAACGAACATCTACCTGCAAAAGGGAGAACGCACGCTGAAGCCTTATCAAGGCTACTCGTCCAAGGACCCGCTGGTCGCCTCGGGCCTCCTCGGCCCGGTGCGCCTGGAGTTCGGCCGGCAACAAGAAGTGAAGTTCTAACCCCGTAGGACGGGTTTCCAACCCGTCCGTAAACCGCGACGGGGCTGAAGTCCGTCTGCCAAGCAGGACGGGTTACAAATCCGTCCCACGACGAAACCGGACGGGTTGGAAACCCGTCCCACGATTTCCTTACCGCCATACTTGGGAGCCACCTGCCATGCGCGATGCGACCCTTCCGTCCCGTCCTTGCTTCGGCACTCGCCGGCATTTTCTCTCGGCCGTGGGCGCTTTCGGCGGCGGTTTGGCCCTCGGCATGGGCCCGTGGGGGCGCGGCTCGCAGGCCGCAGAGCCAGCCGGCGGCGTGGCCCCTGCCGTGCGTGTGCCACGTCGTAAGCCGCGCACGGCCAACATCGGGGTCTTCGGCGTGGGCCATTACACCTACTGGAAGCAGTTCGAGGGCCTGTTGGACGAGATGCACCAGAAGCTCGGCATTCTCGTCGACAGGATCAAGGCCCAGGAGGTGAACGTCACCAACTTCGGCATGATCGACAACGCCCAGGGGGCCTACGCCCTGGTGAAGAAGCTCAAGGCCGCCAACCTGGACCTCGTCTTCTGCGACATGGTCACCTACGCCACGTCGTCGACCTTTGGGATCATCATCCGGGAACTCAATATCCCCGTGGTGCTCGTCGCGCTTCAGCCGAGGAAGGCGATGGACTACGCAAAGGCCACCACGCGGATCCAGTTGGCCAACGACGACTTCTGCTCGGTCCCGGAATTCACGGGCGTGGCGATCCGGATGGGCAAGCGTCCGCCGCCGATGATCCTGGGCACGCTGTACGACGATCCGGAGGCGGAGGCCGAGCTGGCCGACTGGTGCGACGTGGCCAAGGTGCTTCACGACCTGCACGGGGCGCGGATCGGGCATTTCGGACACGTGCTGGAGTCGATGCTCGACATGCACTCCGACCCCACGGCCTTCACCGCCGCCTTCGGGTGCCACATCGTGCAGACCGAGGCCGACGACCTCGTGCGCCTGCGCAAAACGGTGCGCCCGGAGGAGATCGAGGCCAAGAAGGCGGAGATCCTGGGCATGTTCGACACGCCCGATCCCGGGGCGGATCCGATCACGCGCAAGCTCACGCCCCTGGACCTCGAGGTCGCGGCGAGCGTGGCCGTGGCCCTCGACAAGTTCGTGGCCGAGAAAGAGCTCGACGGTCTGGCCTACTACTACGAGGGCGAGCCGGAAAGTGATACGCGCCAGGTCGTCACCAACCTGATCGTCGGTAATTCGCTCCTGACGGCGGCGGGTTTCCCCATGTGCGGCGAGTCGGACCTGAAGACGTGCATCGCCATGCTCATCGAGGACCGGCTGAACATCGGCGGCAGCTTTGCCGAGTTCCACCCGATCGACTTCAACGAGGGGTTCGTCCTGGTCGGTCACGACGGGCCGCACCACATCAACATCGCCGACGGCAAGCCGGTGCTCCGCAGCCTCCTGAAATACCACGGCAAGCCGGGCTCCGGGGCGAGCGTCGAGTTCAAGATCAAGGAGGGACCGATCACCATGCTCTCGATCGGCCTGACGGCCCAGGGCAAGTTCAAGTTCGTCATCGCCGAGGGCGAGTCGGTCCACGGGCCGATCCCCGCCACCGGCAACACGAACACCCGGGGGTTCTTCAAGCCCGATGTGCGCACCTTCCTGAAGCGATGGGTGGCCGAAGGGCCGACGCACCATTTCGCCCTCGGCATCGGCCACCGGGCCAAGTCGATCCAGAAGGTGGCCGACGCCCTCGGCATCCAGAGCGTGATCGTCGGCGAGAAGGCGTAAGGCGGTCTAGCTTGCGCACCACCGCTGCCACGTCGTGCGATAGGCCGCCTCGACGTTCCTGGCGAAGCGGGGAGCGTCCATGAGGGGCGAATTCCGTAGCCGGTCTCGCAGCGTCGCGCGGAGCATCCCCAAGCGCGGCAGGTCGCCCGCCAACTCCGCGGCAATGCCGACGAACTGCTCCGGCGTCTCGGCGATCCACTCCGGCGTGCCGAGAGTGCGCAGCAGGCTCAGTCCCGCGCGCCCGACCGCCGTCTTGCCGACCATCGTCACCACGGGCACACCCATCCAGAGGGCGTCGAGCGTGGTGGTCTGTCCGTTGTAGGGGAAGCTGTCCAGGACGATATCGATCCGGCGGTAGCTTTCGAGGTATTTGGGCCGAGGCTGCATGTCGACGAACGCCACGCGGCCGGGCGCGACGCCTTCCCACTCCAGGTACTCCACGGTGCGCCGGCGGCAGACGCCCTCCGGGGCCAGCATCACGAGCCGCGAGCGATGCACGGCCTTGAGAACCAAGGCCCAGAGTCGAAGGACCTCGGGATTCACCTTGCAGAAATTGTTGAAGCTGCCGAACGTCACGGAGCCGTTCTCCCGGGCAGGCAGGTCGTTGACGGCAGGTCCCGTCGCAAGTGGATCGTAACACCCGAAGGAATCCGGCAGACGCAGCGATTCCTCGGCGTAGCAGCGGTCGAAGAGGCCGGGAGGATCGACGTGCCCGTCCGTGAGGCGATAGTCCATCGTCGGAAGCCCCGTGGTGCCCTGATAGGCAAGCCAACACGCCTGCACGGGCGCGGGCTTGCGGGCGAACACCAGGAGACGGTTCCGCGCCATGTGCATGGTCAGATCGACGAGGATGTCGATCTTGTCCCGGCGGATCCACTCGGCGACTTGCTCGTCGGCAAGGCCCGCGATGCTCCGCCAGACGTCGGCGCAACTGCGGAGCCGCTCGGTGATGCCGTCAGGGGAAAGCACGTCGGCGTAGCAGAAGATCTCGAAGTTGTCGCGGTCGTGCGCGGAGAAAAGGGGCACCGTGAAGAACGACTCCGCATGACTGCGGAAATCCGGCGACACGTAACCGACCCTCAGACGCCGGCCGGGGGATCGGTCGTTGCCGTGCGGCTGAACGGCCCCTGCCAGGGGCTCGGCCCACTGCCGGCTCCACCGCCGGTGCTCTTGCCAGATCGTCTCGGCGTCGTAGCCGGGAAAGAAGCTGAGCCCGTAGAGGAGGTTGCTGTGCACCTCGGTACAGTCGGGCTTCAACTCCAGGGCCCGGCGGTAGCAGGCGACCGCTTCGTCGGCATCTCCGCGGAGTCGGAAGGCGTTGCCCAGGTTATTGTACGCCTCGGCGTGGTCGGGCCGCAACTCCAATGCGCGGCGGTAGCAGGCGATCGCATCGTCGAGCTTGGCCTGGTCCTGGAAGGCGTTGCCCAGGTTATTGTACGCCTCGGCATAGTCGGGTTTCCGCTCGATCGCCCGGCGGTAGCAGGCGACCGCGTCGGCAAGTCGCCCAAGCGCCCTGAACGCGTTGCCCAGGTTGTAGGGGATCGCGGCCCAATCGGGTCTCAGCTCGATGGCCCGGTCGTAGCAGGCGACGGCTTCGTGGAGCCTGCCCTGGCTTGCCAGGGCATTGCCGAGGTTGTTGTACGCCTCGGCGACATCGGGTCTCAGCGCCAGGGCGCGACGGTAGCAGGCGACGGCTTCGTCGAGCTTCCCCTGCTCCCGGAGGGCATTGCCCAGGTTGTAATGCGTCTCAGGCCGATCCGGCGCCAAGGCCAGCGCGCGGCGGAAGGACGCGACGGCTTCGTCGAACTTCCCTTGGTCCTGGAAGGCAGTGGCCAGATTGTAATGGGCTTCGGGGAAGTCCGGGTTCAGCGCGATCGCCCGCTGGATACACTCCACCCCCTCCTGGTAACGGCAGGCCTGGGCGCAGGCCACGCCGAGCAGATGCCATGCGTCGGAATGACTGGGCTCGACCGCGAGAATCTGCCGGTAGAGTTCCTCCGCCGTCCCGAGCCGGCCGGCCTGATGATGTTGTACGGCAATCGCCAGGGCCTCAGGGACGGTGGCCACGTTCGTTTTGATCCTTGACCTGCGTGGACGTGCGGCCGGAGTTGAAAAACAAGGTTCATCCGACTGAAGGGTGCGCAGAGGCAAGTTGTTGCGCGGGTTGCGGCTGCGCCGCAGGATTTTCTTAGGCATGGGTCCGGTGTCCAAGGGGTTTCCTGAGAACGGCCCCTGGTGACATAAGCCCTCAGGGGCCCGTCGCGCCATGGGCGCA
>CAYSGY010000098.1:0-13317 GCA_964430315.1 uncultured Planctomycetaceae bacterium | reverse complement strand
GAGGGCGGCTGTGCCACATGGGATCATCGCTTCATCCATCAGAGCATGCTAGACGAAGCACTAGCCTCCGCCCATCGTCGGCAGGATGGACACCTCGCTTTCCGGACGCACCGGCGTAGCCAGGCCCTGCGCGGCGATCTTCCCATCGACAGTGAACATCACGTACGGGAGGATCTTGCTACCGTCGAGGATTCGGCCTTCCAGACCGGGGTGGATGCGATCGAGCGCGCGTACGATCTCCTCCAGGTTACCTCCTTGCACCTCGGCCCGACGGGCGCCGCCGGTCACTTCTTGGAACAGGAGGGGAATCGTGACGGTGGCCATGAGTGCTGAGCCCCTTGACTTCGGCCACGCCGCGTGGGACGTACTACGGGTGAAGGTCGGCGGCAACAAAATCGAGTTCCAACGCCAGCAGGGTCTCCCGCCGGGGTACGCCGGTCTGCACGTCCCAACCCATGGCTTCCAGGTAGTCGTGCACCTGGCGATCCACGTCGACCGTCACTCCCGCCACCGGTCCCTTCTCCAACGGCGGTTTGCCGACGATCCGGCCGGGGATCTCAATGTCGATGTTCCGCACCCCTTCTCGGAGGTTAAACCCGATCCGTAGGGCCGCGATCCGGTTGCCGGTCTTCTCCACGTCGTCCACGGTGAACTTATGACCGGTGACACAGGTGAGGAGGTCGGGCACGCAGTCGGGCGGGAGGCAGACCCAGGCAAACATGCACACGCCGGCCGACGCAGACGCATGATGGTGGGCACTGATTATTTGATGCATCCGTCCCTTGCCTTCGACCTTGTAACGTTCGACGGGCTCGGTGATCAATCCGGGCGGGGCGAATTGGGCCTCGGCCGTCCAGGCGCTGAGTTGCGTGTGGCGGCCAGGGGTCGCGTCCATCTTGTAGCTGGTGGCCAGACCGGGATTGAGACGCGGATCGTGCATCGGCACCTCCTCCCCCCCGATCTGCATCGCATACCGCTCGGCGCCGCGGCCGATCCGCTCGGCGGCCAGTCGCGAACCGTCGGCCAGCACCTTGCCAAACCCGACGCCGTCGCCGATCTGCCGGGTAATCTCGACGACCGCCTCGGCGTTGCCCCATTTCAACGGGATGCCGCCCGTATCCTTGTCGGTAATGACCCCGTTCTCGTAGCACTCAATGGCAAAGGCCACGGTGCACGCGGTGCTGATCGTATCGAGCCCTTGGCGGTTGCAGATCTCGTTGCACCGGTTGATGGAGGCCAGGTTGTCGTTCAAACACATGGTGCCGAACGCGCCGAGAGTCTCGTATTCGGGCTTGTGGCCGTCGGACTGGAACGGCCCCTCCTTCACCTCGGTTTCGCCGCCGCAGGCAATGGCGCATCGCCAGCATGCGTATTTCCTCTTCTGAATGAGCAGGACGCTATCGTCGCTGATACTCTTGACTCCCGGGAAGTCGTCGGGGGAGCCGCCCCAGTTCTTGATCGGCGTGTCGGCCGAGACACAGGCGCCGGCCGTGATCCCGGCCGTGCCGTATTGGTTGAGGACCTTGTACATTCCCTGCTCTTTCATCCCCTCCCGATACTTGGCAATGGCCCGCTTCATGCCTTCGGGATCGGCCAACGTGACGGAAAGATCCCCGACGGCGACCACGGCCTTCAGCCGCTTTGAGCCCATCACGGCGCCAAGCCCGCTCCGGGCCGCGGCGCGGCCCTTGTCGTTAATCACGGCTGCCATGAGGCTCATCCGCTCGCCTGCCGGCCCGATGCAGGCCACGCCCGCCTCCTTGCCGTACTGCTGTTTGACTTGATCCTCCAAGTCGTTCGTGTCGAGGCCCCACCAGGTATCGGCGGGAAGGAGTTGGGCCTGTCCGCGATCCAGGAGGAGGTACACCGGCTTGGCACTGATGCCGCGGAAGATGACGCCGTCGAACCCGGCGGCCTTCATGGCCGGGCCGAAGGTGCCGCCGGAGTTGGCGTCGCCCCAGGTGCCCGTCCTCGGACTCTTGCCGACCACGACGTAGCGGTTTCCGCTCAAGGCGGGAGTGCCGGTGAGAATGCCCGTGAAGAACCCCAGGTGATTCTCCGGCCCGAGCGCCTCGATGCCCGGCTTCTGGAGCTTGTAGAGGTAGTAGGCCCCCAGGCCATATCCTCCGAGGTACTTGAGGTAGACGTCATCGCCGGGCGTCTCGACGGAGATCGTCTGATGGGTCAAATCGACCATGAGAATCTTGCCCATCGTTCCGGGAACGGCCATGGAGGGACTCCTTTGGATCCGAACGGCTTGACTTCGGCAACCGCGACGCGACACTTGGAGTTTATGGGCCCCCCAGAACAGCGTCAAGACGGGCGAAGGTGGCCAGAAGGAGGTCCGCCGTGAAGGGAACACGAACCGGCGTCGCCGATGAAAAGCGAGTCGCCCTTAGGATCAAGGTCTGGCTGGAAGTCGACGGCCAGTACGTCTTCGGCTCCGGGCTTAGTCGGATCTTGAAAGCCGTGGCGGCAACGGGCTCCATCAAGGCGGGGGCCGAAGGCCTGGGAATGAGCTATCGTTACGTCTGGGGGAGGATCAAGAAGGCGGAGAATGCCCTAGGAAGGCCGCTGGTCGAGGCCCGTGTCGGCGGAAAAGGAACTCGGCGGAGCACGCTGACCGGGTTCGCCACCCGCCTGGTGACGGAATTCGACGCCGTCCGGCAGCGGTCGCTCGGGCTCGTAGAACAAGAGTTTGCTTCACGTCTTGGAAAACCCCCTAGGACGGAGGGCGGCGCGAATTGAGGAGGGCCCTCCGGCCCGGGACAAGCGCCCGCCGACTCTCGAGTCTCACCCGTTGACAGCCCCCAACCAGGGCCTTAAGTTTTCTTGTCAACTGGTATCGCCGTGCCATTTGGTCGGCTTGGACGGTAGGGAGGCACGCATGTCCCGTGCGACACGAATGCCCGCAGCGGGGTGCGCCGCGACACGGCTTGTTCGAAATCGGCATGGTTTCACGCTCGTCGAACTCCTGGTCGTGATTGCCATCCTCGGCATCTTGATTGCGCTGCTGTTGCCGGCCGTGCAGGCGGCCCGAGAGGCGGCACGCCGTTCTCAGTGCATCAACCATCTCCGCCAGCTCGCGTTGGCGGCCCAAAACTACCACGATGCCCTGAAGACTTTCCCGCCGGGCCTGAATCAATTCTACGTACCGACCCAAGATCCGAAGTACCGCGGCGTCTCGCTGTTCGCCTTTCTGTTGCCCTACGTGGAGCAGACGGCCCTGGCACAGTCCTGGGACTACGGCTCCCCGATGAACAACACCACGGGCGGCACGGCCGCCCGATCGGCCCTTGTGTTGGCGACCTACCTTTGCCCGTCCGACATCCTCCGTGAGAACCCCGTCTTCGATCAGAATGCCTACTACGGAATGACGAGCTATGGCGGCAACGCGGGTCAGCGATCCTATCTCCCGTCTGGGCAGGGCGCGGCCACGGCCACTCTCGACGGCGTCTTCCACACAACCGGCCCGGCCTCGGTTCCCAACGTCGACCAGCAGCCGGTCCGCCTCGCCATGATTACCGACGGGACCAGCAATACGCTCTTGTTCGGGGAGCGGGGCCACTTTGATCCGAACTTCGAGACGTTCGTCTCCACGGGCTGGACGACCTCGCTCCAGATCTTGGGGCAGTGGGCGGCCTTGGGCGGACGCCGGAGGATCATGGACGTGACGATGAGCGGTTACGCACCGCTCAACTACCGCCTCCCGTTCGATTCCAGCAACCTCGCCCAAGCCAACCCGCCGGCCGGTTCGTCCTCGGCGTTCCGGCACTATGAGGAACTCCGCTGGACCGCCTGGGGGAGTCAGCATCCGGGTGGGGCCAACCTGGCCTTTGCCGACGGCTCCGCCCGGTTCCTCTCCGAGACAATCCCCATCGCCTCGCTCCGCGCGTTGAGCAGTCGCGCGGGCGGAGAAGTGATCCAGAACTACTAGCGGGCCTGCTGGCCGCTTGCCGGGCCTGCGACGGCGGGTGTGGCGACGTTTCTTGGCGATCTGCACAGAAAGGGCTCATGGTAGGTCCCACCTGCCGGGCGGGACCTACCACCAAGAGATCTTGTCGCACCTGCGACGGCTGGGCAAGCGGCTGTCACCTTGGCATAATGGGGCGGTGCGAAACCGGGTGATAGGGGCCTTGGTTCGTGCAGCGAAGGAGCACCGGATATGTTTCCCTCTGTGTTTGCAGTGCATCCGGGTCTACAACTCTCGGGCCGACTTCCGGCGCTGGCCCGGCAGGAGCGAGGCCTGGCAGCGGCCGAGTTCGCGGTGCTGTTCGTGCTCGGCATCGCGGCGGCGGTCCTTTCCTCGATGCTGAAACTCAATCTCGGCGTTCCCGGGCACAATATTGTCCGGGTGATCTTCCCGATGGCCCTCGGGCTTGCACTGGTCCCTCGCCGGGGCTCGGGCTCGGTCATGGGACTCGGAGGACTGGTCGGCGCGGCAGGGTTCTCGATGGGGGGCGTTGCGGGATTGGGCGCCGGTGCAGCCACCAGCCTTGTCCTGACCGGGTTCTTCCTGGATGCCGCGTTGCTCGGCGCCCGTTCCGGCAAGTCGGTCTATCTCCGGCTCACCATGGCCGGACTTGCCGCCAATCTGGCGGCCTTCCTCATCAAGGTCGCGGAGAAGTCGTTCTTCGTAGGCGGGCTGGAAGGGGGGCCGCTGGCGGTCTGGTGGCCCAAGGCGATCGTGACCTACTCCGTGTGTGGACTCGCGGCAGGCCTTCTCAGCGCGATGGTCTGGTTCCGGTTCTCGGAGCCCCGTGACTCGGACCCGACGCCCTAAGGGTGGACCGTGTACTACGTGGGAATCGACGACACGGACATCGCCAACTCGCCGGGAACCAACAAACTCGCCCGGCACCTGATCGACCGCCTCGCGCCGGAGTATCGGAGCCGGGTGGCCATCCGTCACCAGTTGCTGTTCGACCCGCGGATCCCCTACACGAGCAAGAACAGCTCGGCCTCGATCCTCCTGGAAGGACAGGCCGAAGGATCGGTCGCGGAGCTGGCGGACCGCGTGCGTCGGGTGATGGAGGATTGGTTCATCGCGGGGAGCGATCCCGGGCTTTGCGTGACCGATCGAGTCCCGGAGCCGATTACTGCCTTCGGCCTGCGTTGCCAGCGAGAGGTGGTTTGTCAGGAGGAAGCTCGGCACCTGGCGGCCCGGCACTCGATCTTCTTGAAGGGCTTGGGAGGCACGGAGGGCGGCGTGATCGGGGCGTTGGCTGCCGTGGGACTCGCAGCCGGCGGAAACGACGGCCGCGTGGTGAGCATCGGCCACTGGCCTGATGATTTGGCCGGTCCGCAAGACGTCGCCGTGCTCCGCGCCCGAGGAGTCGGCGAGATCCGTTGCCTCCCTACCGGCGAGTCGATCGCACACGGGACGGTGGACGTCGGCAAGCATCTCCGGCCGAACTATCGTGACGCAGACATCACCCTGTTTGTCGAGCCCGGCCCACCTGAGACGGGTGCCTCCTGGCGCGCCGTCCGACTGCTTTAGGATCGGCCAAGAAACAACTGTCGGGATTGGGTGGCATGCTCTCACGACGCGAAGCGTCGCACTGAGCATGGAAACCGCCACGAGGGTCTCCATGCCGACCCTCGGCTGCGCCGAGTGACGGCATGCCACCCAAGCTGCCAGAGACGCAAGTTATTCCTTGCGAGATCCTCATTTCCGCTCCAAGAGCGGGCGTCAGATCGAACCGCTGAACGACTCAGCCAGCTCGGCGGGCGGGATTCCATTGCCGTCCCATCCCCGCTTCTGATAGTAGAGCTCCAGGAGCCGGTCGAAGTCTTCTTGCGGGATGACCTTTCCAGCGGTAGCCCCGGCCCGGATCGGGCAGGCACGGACCTTGTGCGGCAACGTGTCGTCCTTGCGGCTCATGCCCAGCCGCGAGTTGATCAGCCGCGTCAGGTTGTAGATGTCATTCGACCTGGCCAGCAGTTCCGCGAGCGTCGAAGGCTTGCCGGTAATTGCGGAATAGAAGGCCGCGTAGTGCTGCTCGTTGAGTCCCAGCTCAATCCAAGGCAGGCGGCAGACGCCCAGCATGTCGAACAGGGGGCGAAGCGACTGGTGGTAGATCACCAGGTTCACGCGGTCCTCGTCGGTCCAGTCCTTCCCTTGCTCCACTTCCTTGGCGATTGTCCATGCCCGAGTGTGATGTGCGCCGATGTCGCTGGTAGCGTAGGCCAAAGCCATGCTCGAGGCTGCCCGGCTATCGTAGGCGCTTTGCTCCAGGCCTTTCACATGGAGGATCAACTCGTCCATCAGGGGCCAGCGGCGCACGACACCCCGCGCGCCGTCGGCCAAGGTGTCGCCGATTCCCTGACGCTGGGCGATCTTGTGAATCAGCTCGACGATCCGCGTGTCGTCGCCCCACGTGATCGGCTGCCCGTCGAGGTCCTCCAGGGAGAGGATTCCCTTCTCGTAACCCTCGATCACGGCTCCCACCAGGCCGCCGGTCGAGATGGTGTCCATGCCCAATTCGTCGCACAACTGGTTGGCGTGCAACACGGCGGCGAAATTGTCCACCCCGAGATTCGAGCCGAGCATGGCACAGGACTCATACTCCGGGCCCTCGGTGACCGTCCCGGCGTACTTCCCCTGCTTCACGAGGCAGATGTTCCCGCAGCTCATCGCGCAGGCGAAGCAGGCACTGTCGCCGATCTTGTAGCTGCCCAACATCGTCTCACCGTTGAGGTGGTCGACCTTGGGGAAGGTGGCGTCGCGGAAGTTGTAGGTCGGAAGGATGCCGGCCTCGCTGGCATACTCCATGACCATCATCAGGCCTTCGCGCTGCCACATGCGGAAATACTTGTGGTTGCGCATGTAGGCGTAAGCCTTGTCGGCCTCTTCCATGAGTGCGCGGGTATCGTGAACCGGCAGGTCCTTGCCGCCCCGGACCACGATCGCCTTCAGGTTCTTGGAGCCGAGAATGGCGCCCATGCCGGTGCGTCCGGCGTTCCGCGACCAATCGGCGTTGACGGTCGCGAAACGGATCAGGTTCTCGCCGCCCGGGCCGATGACCGCCACTTTGATCTCGTGGCTGCCGAAATGCTCCTTGATTTTCCCTTCTGACTCAAGACACGTCTTCCCCGCCAGTTGCGGCATGGGAACAACTCGCGTCTCGTCCTCGTCAATGACCAGGACCGAGAGTTCGGAAGCCCGGCCTGTGATCGCTACGAAGTCGACTCCCGTCTGCCGGATCTCGGCGCCGAGGCTTCCACCGATCGAGGAATCGCCGTAAATGCCGGTTTGGGGAGAAATCGAAACGAAGGAGCATTTTCCCGAGGAAGGCAACAGCGTGCCGGTGAGCGGGCCGGGCGCGATCACCACGAGGTTCTGCGGCCCCAACGGGTCGATCTCGAAATTGTGCCGCACCAGATTGTCCCAGACCAGCTTGGCGCCGAATCCACGTCCGCCGACGTAGCGATCGAGGAACTCGTCGGAAAGCCCGCGCCGCTCCGCGCCGCCGCCCGTAAGATCGACGAACAGGCCCCGCTTGAAATAACCCGACTTCATCTGGATCGACTCCGGATTTCAGAGAGAATTCAGCACCGTGGACACGGCAGACTAGAGATCTTCCTGGCCGATTTCCGCGTAGCGGATCGTCTTCTTTTCACCCTTCTCGGTGAATTCGATTTCCTTCATGTGGGCGTAGCTCAGCACGTTGTTCATCCGCTTCGACTCGCCGAGCGATTGCTCGGGGATCAGCCGCAGCGCGCCTTTGGGACACTTCGCGACGCACTGCGGCGCGCCGCCGCACATGTCGCACTTGATGGGGTATTCCACTTCACTGTGGGCGAAGATGGCGCCGAAAGGGCATGCCTCCGCGCACTTCATGCAGCAAATGCAGGCGGTTGCGTCGAGTCGCACGACCCCGTCCGTCTGCTTCAGCGCGTCCACCGGACAGGCGTTGGCACACAGCGGCATCTTGCACTGGCTGCAAACCACGGGCAGACGCATGACCGGGTGCGGGTAGGTGATGAGCACGCGGACGGCGCTCTTCTTCGGATTGTGCACTCCGAAATGGGCGATCGAACAGGTAAGCTCGCAAATGTGGCATCCCGAACAAAGCTCCGGGACCACGGCCAGTTTCTTGACCATTGGGGACCTCGCGACAGGAAGGGAACCTGCTGCGGTTGTAGCCTCTCCAGAGGGGGACGTCAAGTGCAAACGGATACTCCCGGACACGGTTCACCTTGTCGGGAATTCGGCCCCTCACCGGTCGGCGAGCACACCATCGGATGCCTCCGGCCCGCTTCATCCGCCGCCGATGGCGGGAAACAGCGAAACCGTATCGCCGTCGCTGAGGACCGTCTCCCACTCGGCGGCACATCCGTTTCGCAAACGGATGAAGACTTCGTGTCGGCCAATGTTGAGCCGGTCCGGCACGTCGGCCAAGCGGCTGCCGGCTGGCAACTCGATCGATTGCCGCGGAGAACGTCCGTGGCGAAGGGTCGCGAAGAGTCGGACCTCGATGGTCATGGTTCGGGGCACGCAGAATGGCGGGTCACAGGGGACAGAGAACAGAATACAGAGGGTTGGACAACAATTCAATCGACGTGTCGCCTCCCGACTGGCAGGTGGGCATCCAGGGAGTCTCTCGCGGGACGTTACGTTCGCCGGAGGGCTACGAAGCCTACCATGAGGTGCAACGCAACCTCAGCCGTTTGATCATGCTCGGGCAGTTGCGGCCGGCGATGGAGCTTTGCCCGGAGTTGATGAAGCAAGGAAGCCACCAGGTCGAGATGAGCGACGAGGGATTGATGACCCAGGGCATCGAAGCGTGTTTCAGCGTCGTCGTCAAAGCCCTCAAGAAGAAGTGCGATCTTCCGCCAAGCGAGGTGATCGCGTGGTGCGACGGCATGGCCAAGAGCGACCGCGTGGGATGCATCTACGATCGGGAACTCCAGGAACTGCGAAGCCACTTCGAGGCATCGCGGTCGTAGTATCCCGGCACCAGCCCCGCGGATGTCGAGGGCATCGCCCCGGGAACGACCCCGCGCCCCCCCCCCCCCCCCCCGCAAATGCCGACCAACACTGGACGGCGGCTTAACCTGTCGTCAGCCCCCACCGAGCTTCCCCCAGTCACGCCCGCCGATCGCCCGGCAAATACCGTTTGCACGCTTGCCGGAAGGACACGGGAGTTCCAGGGTGAAGGCGCGAGACGGGAAGGCGTTGCGACTGTCTGATCTCGGGGTGCATGAAGGCCGAGCCCCTGGTCCGTCAGTGCTGTGGCTCGCCAGGGGCTTTCCGCCTGATAGGCCCTGTGTCGGCAATCTCAGATGCCGGCGCAGACCTGTACCGCACCGAAGTCGGCGAACCGCCCTGTTTCGATCAGGTGCAAGGTCTCTTCGATCGCCGCCAGCCTTCCCCTCGCAGTACGCTCGCTGGTCGTCTTGAGAGACGGCTTGAACTACAACTTCGGCAGCCGACGCTGCCCTTAACCAGCGAGGAGACTGTTGCTTAACCCGACCCCGGTTTTTTGTGCCAAACCCGTTGAAACAAAACACAGGGATTCGCACTCTATCGAGCAGCGAATCAACACCGTCACATGGTCGAAAGCCTTCCTCGCATCTTGTGGTTCTCGATGGTACACTTCAATAACCTGGGCGGAGGATAGGGCCACGGTGGGAACCGACCCGAGCGCCGCGCCAGGGCTCGAAGAGGAATGAGGGTGGACCCAACATCTCGCAGGTGGCAGGAGCTATCGGCAACGGCCGGCGGTGTGGGGAGGGTTTCGTGCAATCCCTGAGAATCGTCCTCTTGTGCACGGGTTCCGCCGTCCTCTACGGCATCGCTCATGACCAGGTGACGGCGCGGGTCTGCGCCGAGTACTTCACCGTCGGGCATGAACCCCTCTTTGCCACCGAATCGCCGACGCTGCTCGCACTGGACTTCGGGATAAGGGCAACGTGGTGGGTCGGCACGATCCTCGGCGTCTTGGCGGCGTTGGTCTCCAGGGCGGGATCGTGGCCGAAGCTCGATGCCGTACACCTGATCCGGCCGATTGCCTGCCTGCTAACCGTCATGGCCGTTGTCTCCCTGTTGGTGGGAATGACCGGTTATCAGATTGCCAAGGGCGGCGGGTTCGTACTGCCCGAACCGTTGGGCCCCCGAGTCCCCAAGGACCGTCACGCCTTGTTCTTCGCGGATTCGTTGGCGCATCTGGCCGCCTACGGAATTGGAATGCTTGGCGGGCTCATCCTCGGTGCCGCAGCGCTCGTCCAACCCGCCGGCCCCGCCCTACGCCTCGGGGACGATCTTCCACTTCATGGCGTCGGCGAGGGCGAAGACCGGCTCTTTCAAGTCGCCGTAGAACGTGACCCGGTGCCAGCCCCACTGGTCCCATTCGGTGAAGAGCTTTTCGAGATCGCCCACGGGCTCGGCGCAGAGTTTCGTGCGGCAGGCCCGGTCGTCGGGGTCGTTGGCCACGGCCTTGCCCTGGTGGAACAGGATTTCCTTCTTGCCGGGCTGGATTTCGAGGGTGGTGGTCATGTAGCCGGTCGGCATGACCGAGCGGACCGAGGCCCCCTGGCGGTCTTCGGAGTGGGTGAGGATCTCGAAGGGGTTGGTCCCGCCCTTCGGCCCGAACACCTTGTTCGACGCCACGCAATGGGCGTAGATGATCTGCCGCTTGGCAGTGTCGATCACCGGATCGGAGATCATGCCGGGCCGGCCTTGGGTGAGGGCGTTGCCTGCCACCATGGTGGCCGTGGAGCGGACGTCGCACTCGCACCCGCCGACAAGCCCCTCGTTGTTCAACTCATAGAACCCGAGGCAGGGATAAGCGTGGATGTGCCCGCCGTAGAATCCACCCAGGCAATTGATGGTGATGGCGACGGCCGCGTGTTTCTTCAGCACGGCCTTCATCCCAAGGTACATGGCCGCCGAGGTCTCGAGCGTCTCACGCGAGACGTCGACGATCGACGCGGCGGCCTTCTGCCAGCGATCGGCGACCGCGCGGGCCTGGTCCTTGTCGGCGGTCTTCCAGGCCTCGTTTACCTCCGCGAAGGAGACATACTCCATGGGGATGCCCATAATCGGCTCGGCCGGCCCGGAGTTCTGGCCCCTCACCGCGAGGATCTTCGCCTCCTTCATTCGCCGGAGGCATTCTTCCACGGGGATGGTCTTCACGGCGTCCGGCTTGCAGGTCAGGTCGCCCGGTTTGGGCGTACGGGCGACGCGGACCCGGGCGACCGCCGCCGCGAAATCGCCCGCCGACCCGCCCTTCTTGACCTGCTCGAAACACTTGACGGCCTCGACGAGGTCGTCGAAGTTCGACGAGCCGATGAACCCCACGTTGGAGGTCTTGTTGCGCAGAAAGGCGGCGCTGTAGACGAGGAATCCGCCGCTGCCCGCGTACTGGAAATCGGCGTAGAGCACCGGCTTGCCCGTCGTGGCGATGGTCTGCACCACGCGGTTCCAGCAATTCATCTGGTAGACGAGGTAGCCGTCGATCGCGGCCGACTTGTCGTCTTCGACGATCTTCTTGGCCTGGTCGGGGCCCTGGGCCATGGTCGGGAGGAACTCGAACCCCGGGAACCGCTTGGCCAACTGGCTGTTGATGCGATCCATGACGGGAACGAAGTCAAAACCGACATTCGGCCAGTCGGGCCGCGGCTGCTGCGGGGCGTGGAGGGCATAGAGGATCCGCACCCGCACCTTGCCGGCGTCCTGGGCCGCACGGAGCAGCTTGGGGGCTGCCGTGAGCCCGAGGGCGGCAGCGCAGGAGGCGCATCCCGCTTTCAAAACCTGTCGCCGGCTCAACCCGCAGCACGCGCATCCCACAGGCAGTTCGAACGCTTTCATCGCCAGTCTCCTCGGTTTTTCCAGCTACTCCGGATACGGACGCAGACGCCGCGCGGTCCGCGAACGCCTGCCATACAGATCGTGATTCTAGTGGGGCCTGCCGGGCTCGACAACTGCCACAGGAACGCCCCTCCCAGCCGGTGCCCGCAATTGGCCAGCCTCCTGGCGGTTGGTACATTGACCTCTGGGTGTGCGGCCGCCGCGAGGGGGCGACCGGCGAGCAGGGCGGCTCTACGGCGGCATGATTCCGGGCTGCCGCGCCTGCGCCTCCCCGTCGTATCGAGTCCACGGTCCCTGTTTCTGAAATTTTTCTCGCAGAAGCTCCAAGAAAGCGCGGAAGTGAGCGAATAGCCTTCGGATCGGTGGGCCCGGGGTTGCGGTCAGTTCCTGTCAGCCCTAGGAAGTTGTCGGAAGAGAATATCGTCGGAGGTGATTCATGTTGCGCAGCGCGTTTGTGGTGATTGGACTGGTGGCGGCGGCCGGGGTTTTGGGGCCCGCCGTTTCTGCCGAGGAACTGCCCCCGCCCGGCCGATGGATCCCCCGCGATGCCGTGGTATCGCTCGAGATCACCCGGCCGAAGGAAGTGCTGGACTTGCTTCTGGATTCCAGCCTGACGGAAGCCGTGACCAACCATCCGGCCCACAAGCAAGCCATCGTCCAGCCCGGTTTTCAACAGTTCCTGGGCGTGATCCGGTACTTGGAGGTGCAACTCGATACCGACTGGAAAGCCGGATTGAAGGACCTCACAGGAGGTGGCGTCGCCGCGGCAATCACGACGAAAGGAGTCGTCTTGGTAATGATCGATGCCAAGGACGCCAAGCTCCTTGCCAAGCTCTGGGACATCATCTCCGGTTTTGCCAAGAACGATCCGGCCAACCGGGTCACGTCGACCGAGTACCGCGGCGTGACCTGCTGGGAGTTCGGCGACGGCCGCTCCCACGCGATTGTGGGAAACCGCTTCATTTCGGCGAACAAGCCCGAGGGACTGAAGGCCGTGCTCGATCTCCGTGCCGGCTCCGAAAGCGATAGCCTCCTCGCGCTTCCTGCCTACCGGACGGCGAAGCAGGCAGTCGGCGGCCAGGCTGCGGCGTCGGCCTTCGTGAACCTCGCGGTGCTCAAGCAGCACCCGGGCGTTCAGGCGGCGATCCATAAGAACACCAATCCCATGGCGGCCCTGCTGTTCGGCGGGCTGATCGACGCCGTGCGTCAATCGAATTGGCTTGCCCTGGCCCTAAAGACGGACGGCCAGGCGCTGACCCTCGAAACCACGATGGACGGCAAGCAGACGGGGAAGTCGGAGTTGGCCGCCTTTGCACGGGCGGAGAAGCCGGGCGAAGGGATCCTGCCGAATCTGGAAGTGCCCCGGCGGATCGCGGCCATGAGCTTCTATCGCGACTTGCACGGGTTCTACGCGGCCAAGGACAAGCTCTTCCCGGAACGGACGTCCGGCCTGATCTTCTTCGAGAACATGATGGGCATCTTCTTCACCGGCCGCGACCTGA
>CAYSGY010000097.1:0-13442 GCA_964430315.1 uncultured Planctomycetaceae bacterium | reverse complement strand
GACCACCGACCACCGACCACCGACCACCGACCACCGACCACTGACCACCGACCACTGACCACCGACCACCGACCACCGACCACCGACCACCGACCACCGACCACTGACCACCGACCACCGACCACCGACCACTGACCACCGACCACCCTGCCCCACGGAGGAGACTAACGGATGGCGACAGCCAGCGCGGTTCAGGGCGTGCCTGCGATCCAGGCCCGATCGCTGGCGGCGACGGCGGAGCCGGCCGTCGTACGCTGGGTGCTGATCGCCGTGGCGCTCGGCTTTCTGGGGCTGTTTCTCGTGATCCCGCTGGTCGCGGTGTTCGCGCAGGCATTTGAGAAAGGGATCTGGCTGTACTTCCGATCGCTGGTCGATGCCGACGCCTTGGCGGCGATCCGTCTCACGCTCGTCGTGGCCCTGGTGGCGGTGCCGATCAATACAATCTTCGGGGTTGCCGCGGCCTGGGCAATCAGCAAGTTTGAGTTCGTCGGCAAGAATCTGCTGATTACGCTGATCGATTTGCCCTTCAGCATTTCGCCAGTGGTTTCGGGTCTCATCTTCGTGTTGCTGTTCGGACGCCAAGGGTGGCTCGGGCCGTGGCTGGAGGCCCACGACCTGCGGATCGTCTTCGCAGTGCCGGGCATCGTGATCGCTACGGTCTTCGTCACGTTTCCTTTCGTGGCCCGCGAGCTGATCCCGCTCATGCAGGCCCAGGGAGGCGATGAGGAAGAGGCGGCCCGGCTGCTGGGGGCTAGCGGCTGGCAGACTTTCTGGCACGTGACCCTGCCGAACATCAAGTGGGGACTCCTCTACGGAATCATCTTGTGCAACGGCCGGGCCATGGGCGAGTTCGGGGCCGTGTCGGTGGTGTCGGGCCACATCCGCGGGCACACCAATACCATGCCGCTGCATGTCGAGATCCTCTACAACGAGTACAACGTCGCGGCGGCGTTCGCCGTGGCTTCGCTCCTGGCGGCCCTGGCCTTGGTGACCCTGGTCCTGAAGTCGATTCTCCAGTGGAAAGTCACCCGGCAGTTGGCACAGGCAGGAGAGGCGTGAATCGCCATCCAGACTTCCGAAGTCTCGGAGACTTCGGAAGTCTTCAGAGAGGCAACTAGCTCAGGACCCGCGAGAGGCTACCAGAGGCTACCATGAGCATCCAGGTCGAGAAGATCAGCAAGACATTCGGCCAGTTCGCGGCCCTGCGGGACGTCAGCCTCACGGTGGCGACCGGCGAGCTGGTCGCCCTGCTCGGTCCTTCCGGCTCCGGCAAGACGACGCTCTTGCGGATCATCGCCGGCCTGGAGGCACCCGACGCGGGCAGCGGATCGATCCGCTTCGAGGAGGAAGACGTGGCCCGGCGCGGCGTTGGGGCCCGGCAGGTCGGCTTCGTGTTCCAGCACTACGCCTTGTTCCGGCACATGACGGTGTTTGAGAACGTCGCCTTCGGACTCCGCGTCCGTCCCCGGCGATCGCGGCCTTCCAAGGCGGTGATCCACGAGAAGGTCTCGCGGCTCCTCCACCTGGTGCAACTGGAGACGTTTGCGAATCGCTATCCGAACCAGCTTTCCGGCGGGCAGCGGCAGCGCGTCGCCCTGGCGAGGGCATTGGCCATCGAGCCGAAGGTACTCTTGCTCGACGAGCCCTTCGGCGCCCTCGACGCCAAGGTCCGCAAGGAGCTTCGGCAGTGGCTCCGCCGGCTGCACGACGAGATCCACATCACCAGCGTCTTCGTGACCCACGACCAGGACGAGGCCCTCGAACTGGCCGATCGCGTGGTCGTCATGGACCGGGGCCACATCGAGCAGATCGGCACGCCCGACGAGGTCTTCCACTCCCCGGCCACCGAGTTCGTCACTACGTTCCTCGGCCAGGTGAACCTGTTCCGCGGCCGCGTCGAGGACGGCAGGGTCTACTTCGCCTCGCTCGCCTGGGAATCGCCGGAGCATGCGGAGATGCCGTCGCAACCGGTGCGGGTCTTCGTGAGGCCGCACGATTTCGAGGTCGAGACGCACCGCAACGGGGCGCCGGCGTTCCGGGCAACCGTGTGCCGCGTCCACTCGGCCGGGCCGAATGCCCGCCTCGAACTGGTGGCCGAGTCGGGCGAGCCGCTCTGGGTCGAGATGCCGCTGGACCAGTACCGCGACCGCGCCATCGGCCCCGGCAGCGTCGTCTTTCTCACCCCACGCGATCTGAAGGTCTTCGCCGACGCGGAATCGAAGTGCGGTTGAAGGGTTCTGAGGGCGTGTGCTGAGAACCTGCCCTCTCCCCTTGGGAGACGACGCGACCGCCCTTCGGCCTAGCCGGTCTTCGGCAGTTCGTAGCCTTTGCGTCGGGGACGCGAGAGCATCCGGTTGGCTTCCTCGCAGTTGGTGAATCGCTCGGCCACGGGGTCCCACTTCAAGGGCTCGCCGACCCGGCCGACGTCGCGCACGATGTTGACCAGGTCGCAGAGCGTGTTGGATCGCTGGCCGTACTCCACGTCGGCATTGCAGCGCCCGCGGGTCTTGATGCACCGGATCCAGTTCTCCACGTGGGCAACGTTCTCGTCCCGCTGGGTGGGGCCGGGATTCTCGGGCACCCGGATCAATTCTTTCGGATTGCTGACGATCTTGTTCCGGTTGATCTCCAGCTTACCCTTCTCCCCGATGAAGATGGCGCCCAGGCCCGGGCCCCGGTCGCCGTCGAGGTGGAGCTTGAGCTTGGTACCCGTGGCGAACGTCATGGTGACCTTCGCTCGCGGGCCGACGAGTTTGGACATCCCGTGATAGGGCTTGCCGGTGTCCTCGTCGCCGACGATGCCGGTCAGTTCGGCGTCGTGGACGAACTTGCCGCTCTCCATGACTCGCAGCGGCTCCTCGAGCAGGATCTCGACCGGGCCGGTCTCGTCGGTGCCCAGCGCGCGGTTCACCTGGTCGTAGGAATGGCTGCCCCAGCCGTCGACGCCGAAGCAGCGGCCGCCGGCGGTGTAATCCGACCATCGCTTCCAGCCAAAGTGCAACTGCGGATGATACGGCCGAAAGACCGCCTGGTTGGTCCACAGGTCCCACCAGTTCTCGCTTCCGCCGTCGGGCATCGGCTGGCCGGGCTGATCGACCCACTTGTCCGGGCCGACGAAGTTGGGGGCGAGCACCGTGTGGATCTTGCCCAGCGCCCCGTTTTTGACCAGGTCGCTGGCCCAGTTGTTCAGCGGCAGCGACCGCTGCTGCGTTCCGACCTGGGTGACGCGGCCGTACCGGCGCGCCGCCTTGACCACCTCGCGGCCTTCGGCAATGGTCAAACACATGGGCTTCTCGAAGTAGACGTCGAGGCCGGCCTGCATCGCGAGGATGGTGATCCAGGCCCGCGAATGGGTCGTTGTGGCGATCATCACGGCGTCGAGCTTCTCCGCGGCGATCATGCGGCGGAAGTCGCCGACGTAGGGTTTTGCATGGTGATTCGCCTCGAACTTCTTCACGTACTCGTCGCAGCGGGGCTTGAAGACGTCGCAGACCGACACGAGTCGAATCTGCGGCACTTCGAGGCACGTCTTCGTGAGGGCCCGCGACCGGCCGCCCAGCCCGATGATGCCCACGTTGACTTTTTCGTTGGCGCCGGGCCGCCCCGGGGCGCCCAGAACGTGCGAGGAGATCAGGCAGGGGAGCGACATGGCCGCCGCGGCCCGGACGCCGGCCGCGTGGAGAAAGCCTCGCCGGTTCATGGATTCTCGTTTCATCGGAACACCTCTTGAGACGTCAAGGAAACCGTTGGATGCAAATGCTCTTGAATTGGACCTTCATGGGCGGGCCGCGATGGAGTTGCAGCGCGATCAGGCCCTCGTCGGGGACGTCGCGTTTCTCCCGGTCGATCACGTGCGCGAACACGGCCCCGTTGACCTTCAGAATCATCTCGTGACCGCGAGCGATGATGGTGTACTCGTTCCAGTCGTTGGGCTTGACGAGCTTCTGCAGGTCGGCCGACGGGGCCAGCTCAGTAACCTCCTTGCTGCCGTCCTCGGCGATCACCACCTTCTGGCCCTGCTGGGTGAGAATCTGCCGCTTCCACTCCCGGACGGAACTGGGCCGCTTGACGTCGAACAGGACGCCGGTGTAAGTCGGCCCGGTCTCCATGTCGCCCTGATAGCCCTTGACGTCCAGCTCGGGCAGTTCCTGGGTGCGGAAGTTGATGCCGGAGTTGCCGGACGACCCTACGAAGCGATAGACGGCGCGAAGCTCGAAGTTGGCCGCCTTGCCGCCGCGCCAGAAGAGATAGGTCGATTTGGCGAGCGGTCGTTCGGCCGTCGTCATGCCCGTGAGACATCCGTCCTCCACGGACCAATAGCCCGGCTTGCCCTCCCAGCCGGTCAGGTCCTTGCCGTTGAAGATCGGCGTGAAACCGCCGTCAGGCCCGGCCGCGATGGCAGCGATCGGACCCGACAACAACCCGAGGATCAGAACCCATCGTAACCGCCGCATCATGGGATTCTCCTGTACGGATCGCGTCAAACATGGGGATCGTCTTTGCTGGGCCTGGTGGCCAGTCGGACGGAACGCTTTGCTGCCAAGACTCTCTTGGGGTTCAGGGTTCAGGGTTCAGGGCGCAGGATTCCAGCGAGAAGCTCTCCGCGAAGTGCTGAACCCTGAACCCCGAACCCTGACCCCCGAACCCCGCCCCCCAACCCCTAGCTCTTCGACGCCGGCTTGCCGGGCTTCGCGGCGGGCGTCTCTGGTCGAAGCGGCCGTACCCAGATGTTGCGGAACCGGACCGCCGACCCGTGCTGCTGGAGCATGATCGGGCCGACCGTGTCGTGACAATCGTACTTCGGAACGGTCTTGTATCGGGTGCTGCCCATGCAGGCCGTGCGGTACTGGGCGGCCACGCCGTTCCAGAGGACGGTGAAGTAGGCAGGCTCGACGAGCTTGTCGCCGTCGAAACGGGGCGCCGTGAAGAGGACGTCGTAGGTCTGCCACTGGCCGGGCTTCCGCGCGGCGTTGACCAAGGGCGGCGTCTGGCCGTAGATGGCCGCGGCCTGCCCGTCGGCCTTGTGCCGCGTGTCGCGTGACTCGGTCACCTGCAACTCGTACTTGCCGAGGAGAAAGACGCCGCTGTTGCCCCACCAGGAACGCAGCTTGGTATCGGCCTGCGGGGGCGTTGTCCATTCGATGTGGAGTTGGCAGTCGCCGAACTTCCGCTTGCTGAACAGGTCGCCGGTCTTGAGGATGTTGATGCAGCCGTCTTCCAGGCCGGTGGGCGTGCCGCCCTTGGCGTCCTGCCACTGGGAAAGGTCCTTGCCGTCGAACAGGACCACGGCGTCGGAAGGCGGCTGCCCCAACGTCGCGCCCGGTTCGACGACAGGCGGTTGAGGGCGACTGCGGTCGTGGACGCGCCACGGCGAATTCGGCAGGAACGGCGTGTCGGTGAAGCCGAGATCCTCTTGCTCGGCCCCATGGCACACGACAGACAAGAGGGCGACCGCAAGAAACACGACCAGTCTGCAGGACCACAACATGGCAGATCTCCGTCGAAACAAGTGCGAGGGTGGTTGAGCGAAGCCGCGCACGGCGCCAAGGGGCGGGCACGAGCGGCATAATCATCGACTACTGGATCGTCCAGGGCGCCAGCCCCGGCCGCCCACGCGCCAGCTTGTTGGCCTCTTCGTCGCCCGGGAATTCTTCCTTCACCGGATCCCACGCCAGCTTCCGTCCCAGAAGACAGGCGATGTAGCCCAACTGCACGACCGTGCTGGCGCGGTGGCCGACCTCGGCGTCCTCCAGCGTCTGGCAGCGTGCCCGGATGCATTCGATGAAGTCGGTCTTCTCGTTCCTCAGCAGGAAGGGGAAGTCCTCGAACTTGACCTCGGCGCTGAGGATCGACTTAGGCTCGGCCTCGATCCGGTTGGGGCCGCGCCAGCCGCGGATCCAGCCCTCGGTCCCTTCGAACGTCACGTAGCCCTCGCCTTCCGCATAGTTCTTGCGGCCCACGTAGTGCAGATCCACGCCGTTGGCGTAGCGATAGCGGACCTTGAATTCCTCCAGGACGTTGTAGAGGCCGTTGGCCGGCGGGAACTGGCCCCGGCCCTCCACTTCGACCGGGCCGGTCCGCTCGGTGTCGTTGGCCCATTGCACGAGGTCGGCCGGGTGATGGCCCCAGTTGGAGATCATGCCGTCGCAGTACAGGCGGTTGCTGTACCAGCCGGGCCGGCCGAGTTTCTTCCGCGGGTGAACGCGGTCCTCGGTGTACGGCTGCCGCTCGACGGGTCCCTGCCACAGGTCGTAAGCCAGTTCCTCGGGGACGGGCATCGTCGCCTCGTTGGGCGCCGGCGTGGGGTAGATGGGCACGGCCATCCGGATCGTCTTCAACCGGCCGATCTTGCCCGTGCGGACCAGGCTCACCACCCGGAACAACTCGGGCTCGGAGCGCCAGTTGCTGTCGGTGCGGAAGATGGTCTTGGCCTTGGCGGCCGCATCGGCCAGAACCCTGCCGTGAGCGATGGCCAGCCCGATCGGCTTCTCAAGGGCGACGTCCTTGCCGGCCTTGATCGCGGCCAGGGCGATGGGCACGTGCCAGTGGTCGGGCGTGCTGATCATCACCGCGTCGACGCGCCGGTGGGCCAGCAATTCGCGGAAATCGGTCGTGCGGAAGGTGTCCTTCAGCAGCGCCATGTCCCACTTATTCTTCTTGGCCGACGCTGCGACGTTCGGGACTCCTTCCACGGCCAGGCGCCAGCGATCGACGTCGCACAGGGCCACCGTCTGGCAGTAGCCGGACCGCAGGAACACCGACATGTTCGCGTGGATGGCCTGGCGTCCCAGGCCGATGAACCCGATGCCGATGCGGTTGCTGGGCGCCGTTTTGCCGTCGGCTCCCAGCGCGGAGCCCGGCACGTACAGGGCCGCCGCGGCACCGGTTGCCCGCGCGCGTTTCAGGAAGGATCGCCGAGGGAGGACTCGCATGTCGAAGGCTCCTTTCTGTGGGATTGTGGATCAGCCACTCGACCAAGACAAGCTGGCGTGAATCACGCCGCGGTGGGTTTACGTTTATGGGCATTGCAGGTATGGAGGCAGCGGCCGCAGGAAATCGTACCCCACTGGCACGTCGCCTGGAACGGGTCCCGTTGGGTCCGGGCGGCCAGGTAGTCTTCGGGGGTGACCTGGGCGGGCGGCATGAGGTCGGTCGTATAGCCGGCGTATTTGGGGCCGCCTTCGGCCACCATGCCGAGTTGCTCCGACCAGGCGCACTTCCACTTGTCGACCTTGGCATACGACACGTGCTTATCGCCGATCCGCACCTCGAACCGCTCGTTGGCGTCGAACGCCTGGATCGGGCAGGCCTTCAGGCACCGTCCGCAGTTGGTGCACAAGGGCTTGCCGCAATACGGCTCGTCGGGGCGGAGCGGGGCCGTGGTGATGACCGACGCCATGCGCTGGCGCACGCCGAACTCCGGGCTGAGCAGCAGGCCGTTGAGGCCCAAGTCGCCCAGGCCGGCGGCCACGGCGGCGTGGCGGTGGGAGAAGTCGGCGTAGAACCCGCCCTTCATCTCCTGATAGTCCCGGTAGCGCCAATAGCCCGACGGCGCGACCGGGATCGCCAGGTAGCCCGCCCGTTCCAAGGCCCGGTACACGTGAAACTGGATCATCGGCATGACGATCCCGGTCATGGAGGCCTGGACGCTCTGGTAGAAGAACATCGACTCGGCCGGCGGCTTGCCCCACTGGTCGATCGCCGCATCGGGATACTTCACCGCCAGGACCACGACGCTCTTGGCGCCGGGCAGGATGCCGGCCGGGTGCAGCCGCTTGGGCGAATCGTGGAACAAGTCGACCGAGGCGATGCCGATCAGGTCGGCCCCGTTGGTCCGGGCCAACGACTTGATGTCCTCGGTGAGGGTGTCCGCGAACGCGTTGGTTCTCTCAGGCTGAGGCGAACTCATGGGCTGTCGCTATTCCGTAAAAAGAAGGAAGAAGGCAAGGGCACAAGCGATCAAAGGCACACAAGGAAGGGCGAAGAACGGACGCCAGTGGACCTTCCCCTCCCGCCGGCACCGGTCCAGCACGTAACCCGCCAGGTGCGTGCCCAGGAAGAGTCCCGCTCCGAACGTCATGACCGTGTGGAGCGACTGCGCGGTGGCGCGGATCTCGGGCGGGGCGATCTGGTTCACGTAGACGATCGCCCCGTCGAAGAAGAACGCAAACCCGAGGCCCTGGAACGCCTGCGACGCCACCACCACCCATCGCGGCGGCTGGATCACGTAGACAAGATACAGGCATACCCAGAAAAGCGCACCCAACACTAAGGTCCACCGAAATCCCAGGTGCGGAAATACGTAGGGCAGGACGAAGACCATCGACACGACGGTCGCCATCTGCGCCACGGTCATCGCCGCCGGAACGGACGAGCGAGGGCAGCCGATATCTTCCAGGAACTTCGCCGTGCCCAGGTAGTAGAACTGCAACTGCGTGCTGAGGATCAGCGAGAGCACGAAGAAAAGGACGACCCTGCCTTTGCCGAGCATGGCGCACAGCGGTTCCCACGAGGCCGCCCAATCCGCCCCGCCCGCAGGCGGCGTGTGCGGCAGGCACAGCGGGCAATACACGGCCATCACGAACGAAAAGAACGCCCCCAACAACAGGGCGTCGATGCCGCGGAATTGCAGCTTTCCCGACGCCCGCCACGCCGACAGCAGCCACCCCACCGTCACCCACGCCACGCTCGACCACACGCGCACCCGGAAGTACTCGACCTTCGGATCCACCATGTGGGTGAATGCCAGGGAGTTGACCAGACTGAGCGTGGGCGTGAAGCAGAGACAGTGCAGTCCGATGAGCACGAGCATCCACCGGAATCGGACGGCGTGCGCGGCCGCCAGCAGGAGAAAGCCGCTCACCAGGTGGGTGCCGCCCAGGAACCACTCCGTTGCGATCCAGCGATCCACGATCTGGCCGCCGATCAGCGGGGCGACGATGCACCCCAGCGGATACATCGCGTAAATCCAACCGGCCTGCTTCCCGGTCATCTTCAAGGGGCCCAGGAGATGGGCGGAGAGCACCGGCCCCCAACTGCCGCGCACGGCGTAGTCGAGGTACATCATCACGCTGATCGAGAGGTAGACTTGCCAGCTCACGTGAAGTCCCTCGTTAGGATGTTCCCTCCGGACATGCGGCCGGCGGTTGCCGACGCGTCCAACGTCAATACCAGGTCGGCGCTCCCTCCTGATCGCTCCCCGACTCCTCGTCCTGGGCCGGATTGTATACGAACCCGTGATGCTTCGCCTTGGGCGGTTTCTCCGGGATTCTCCAGGGGACGGCGTCGTTGAAGACCGGCCTGGTGTGGAACGAATTCTGGAGCCGGCCTCGCTTCTCCAGATGCTTCATACACCCCATCACACAGCCTCGGGCACCGCACACGGCCAGGTAGCCGTCCAATCGTCTCAGGGCTTCGAGGTTCGGGATGTCCTTCATCACGGCGAACCCGAGGTCGTGGGACTCCTTCCAGGTCGTTTCCTGGTCGCTGATCGGGATGTACATGCCCGGGTACTTCAGGCAGAAGTGGGGCGATGTCGTCCGGTTCAGGCCGAAATGGGTGAGCTTGCACTTTCCGAGGTCCAGGGCGTTCCACTCGATCACCTGGCCCTCGACGGAAATGGAGACGCTCTCGTCCCGGGAGAGCGCGCTGGCCGGACATTCGGCCACGCAACGCTTGCACCGATCACAAAGCCTTTCCGTCACGAGCGGATCGGGCTCCAACTCGGCGTCCGTGATGACGATCCCGATCCGCTGCCGGGGCCCGAATTCCTTGGTCAGCAGGACCTTCGACCACCCGATCGTCCCCACGCCCGCCACGGTGGCCGCGATGCGATGCTGGAGCGTCACCTCCCGTCGGGGCTTTCCGTTGCCCGGCCTCGGCCCGCGAGGGCCCCACTCCCGGGACGACGTGGTAGGGAGAATCGCGGCCCCTTCGTACCCGTGACTTTCGAGGAACTTGCTGATCTTGTAGCCGGCCGAGGTGACCAGCCGGGTGAGCCCTGCGTAGCCGAACACGGTGTAGGAAGGCCAGTGCGTGCCTTCATCGATCCCGCGGTAGCAGCCGCGCATCACCCTGCGGATGAAGACGATCACCGACCTGGCCCTGGGCATGATGCTCAGGGGACTCATGTCCACGGGCGCGTCCTTGAACCGCTCGATGTTGGCAACGCCGATCTTGTCGACGTTGCACTTCTCGATCGCATACTGCTTGATCGCTTCGCTGGTGAGCATGTTCAAGAAGACCTCCCCTGGCGGCATGCACCCTTCTCACGGAAGGGATTCACGAACTTCCGCGACAATCTCCCTTCGTCTTCCAGGTGTGCCACGCACGCCCGGCCGCACGCCGCACCGACGCGCCAGGGCTCGGCGCCCGGGACGTAGGGGTTCTCCAGGCTGCCCGTGCCACAGGCCCGACAGTACTCGACCCGCAACGTTTGCCAGGTGGCCTCGCCCTCGCAAAGCGGCGCCGTCGTGAATTGCCCCTCGACGTAGGCCGCCACCGGGCAAGCCCGCACACACTGGCCGCACTGGTCGCACACGGTTTCCCGCGAAACGGCGTCGTAGTGATCCGCTTCGGCGTCGGTCAGGATCGTGCAGAACAACTGCCGAGGCCCGAACTGGCGGGTGAGGAAGAACTTGCCCAACCCCATCTGTCCCAACCCGGCCGCATGGGCGGCGTAATCCATATCGAGGATGACGTCCGGGGCGGGCCGATCGGGCCTCACCTTCACACCCTGCCGCTTCATTTCCTTGGGGTGCGGGAACAGGGGCGTCGCCTCCCAGCCCCGGTTCTCGATCCACCGGCACACCAGGTAGGTCAACTCGACCATAATCATCGGGTGGATCGGACTCCCGGCGGTCATCGCATGCCAGGCCGTGCCCTCCTCGATTCCCCGCAGCGCGCCGCGGGTGATCTGGAAGCCGAGCACGATGACCGATCTTGTGTCGGGGTTGATCGACTTGGGGTGCTCCTCATCTTCCACGCCTTGAAAACGCGCGATGGGCGCGATTCCCACCAGGTCCACGCCGAGATCGAGGGCTTTGGCCTTCAGTTGCGTGCTGCTAAGGATCGACAGGTCCGTTGACATGATTCCCCCCATTTCCGTCAAACGCCTTCCGCCGGAGCCCGCGACGCCCCCGCGGCGACAGGTCACTATGCTTGTATCACCCCGGCGCACGCGCTGACAAGAGTGGAATGCGCAGATATTCTGATATTTTGCGCAGACGCCGCACGTACCCGCAGGAGTTGACGCGGGCCGGATGCGCAGGTAGTCTGATAATCTGCGTAGTGGCTTCTTGCGTAGGCCACTACGCTTTGATGACCACGAGTCGTGACTTTCTCTAGCCCAGGCGTTTACGCCTGGGACGTTGACGCCGCGGCCCGAGTCTCCAGCCCCTTTAGGGGCTTCCTGGAGAAAAGCCCCTGAAGGGGCTGAAGTCGGGCTCGGTTGGCTCCGCGTCCCAGGCGTAAACGCCTGGGCTAGAGAAAAGGCCTTCTTGCGCACGCCCGAGCCGATCGTCGTGGATGGCAACCATGCAACCGTCGTCAGCGCCGCAGGTCGCCGTCTTGGTCAGCACCTCGACCGCCTGGGGGCGGCGTCTGATCCAAGGGGTCATCAACTACGCCCGTCAGCACGGTCCGTGGGCGCTGTGGTGCGAACCGAGCACGTTTCATCCGGAGATCCACGTTCCCGCCGGTTGGCGAGGGCATGGCATCATCGCCCGCGTGGCGACACAGTCGATGGCGAGACACATCGCCGCCACGGGCCTGCCGTGCGTCAATATCTCCGCGATTGATCTGGAGGGCGTGAGCTTTCCGCGGGTGATGCCGGACTTCCGGACGCTGGCGCGCATGGCGGCCGAGCACCTGCTGGACCGCGGCTTTCAGAACTTCGCCTACTACGGCCCGCGGCAGCGGTCGCTGGTCCGGTATCACTACGAGGGGTTCGCGGCCGCCCTGCGCACGGCGGGCCGCGTCTGCATTCCGTACCGCCCTCGCCCGAGAGCCCCCGGGCTTTCGCCTTGGCTGGCGCGGCACGAGGATCTCATGCGTTGGGTGAAGACGCTCCCCAAGCCCGTGGCCATGCTCACCTGGTTTGTCGAGTGCGGTCGCGACGTGATCGAAGCTTGCCGGCAGGCGGGAGTCCTGGTGCCCGAGGAAGTCGCCGTGCTGGCCAGCGACGACGATCCGCTGTTGTGCGAGGCCTGCCTTCCGCCGCTTTCGGGCATCACGTCGAGCTCCGAGCAGAGCGGCTACCAGGCCGCCGCGCTGCTGGATCGCTTGATGCGAGGCAAGCGGCCCCCGAAGAGGCCCATCCTGATCGAGCCGACCTCGGTGATCCCCCGCCATTCGACCGATGTGCTGGCCATCGACAACGCCGACCTGGCGCAGGCGATCGCGTTCATCCGCATGCACGCGGGCGAGTCGATCCGCGTGACCGACGTGCTGGGCCGCGTGCCCTTCTCACGCCGCCAACTGGAACAGGAGTTCCGGCGGGTGCTGGGACGATCGCCGGCCGAGGAGATCCGCCGCGTCCACTTGGAGCGTGCCCGGCGGCTGCTGGCCGAGACCGATCTTTCGATTCCTGCCGTCGCTGCGTCCTCGGGGTTCAATTCGCCGGAGCACTTCGCGCGGTCGTTCAGGGCCCAGTTCGGCCGCCCTCCCTTGAAATACCGCAGCCTGGTCCGCGGCCGCTAGCCAGCCGGGCCGCCGCCCTTGCGGCACGAGCCGGGCGTGGGGGGCCGGTGGAAGCGGCGGAGTGGATGGAACGGCAGAGGCGGTCACGGTTCGACACGTGCGCGCTGCTGCATTAGCCCGAGGCGGGACTCATCGCCCGGCGGGACCAACGCAGTCACCGCGCTACGGTTTGGGCTTCTTCGCGTAGGTGTCGGCCAGGTAACTTGCGATCAGCGCGAGTTCGTCCTCCTTGGTCGTCAGCCCCTCCTCGACCATCCGGGCAACCAACGCACGGGCGTCGGCTTCCGAACTCGGCGGCTTCTTCTCCACCGGCGTCGTGCGGTCCGCCATGCGACTGACGGTCTGCCGCCACGCTTCCGGCGTTCTCGGCCGGGCGAGCACGGTCCGCAAGTCGTGGCACTCGACACATTGTTGGCGGAGCACCTGTTGTCCGGCCTTGAGGGACTCCCGGGAGGCCAGCCTGGCGCTTCCCGACTCGCTCAGCCCCGCCTGGGTCAACAGGGCCCGAACCCGGTGGCAGTTCTCCTCGGTGAACAAGCGGCTCGTGGCCAAGGCTTCGCGCAGGGCCGGCGGCACCGCGATCCCGATCAGCACCGTGCTGGCGACCAAGAGCGACGTGCCCAACGCCGGCACGAGTTGGGCGTCAAGCCGCCTGAAGAATCGCACGATATGAGCACGACGTAGATCGCCAGGAAGAGGTAGCCAAGGACGCGGTGGGCAACGGAAACCCGGCGGAAAGCCGT
>CAYSGY010000096.1:0-13528 GCA_964430315.1 uncultured Planctomycetaceae bacterium | reverse complement strand
CGAGTCCAGATCAATTTGCCAAGAAAATCCCTCCGGGGTGTGAACGGTTACCAACATTGCTCTTGAGAAGATGCGTTAGCCCCACCTCTTTGGCAACATCATCCAACGAGACCCGCGCGGTATTCTTGCACTGAATCTGCCATCTCGAAAACACAAGTCGGGTCGACTCGAAGATCAGGTCAACCTCCGCTCCTCCCGTCGCCGCTCCTCGCAGCCTGGTCGCGACGTAATCCAGGTCGACAAGCCGCATCAACTTGAACGCGAGCGCTTCGAGGGCCAGACCCGCGATGTGTTTGTCCTCCGAATCCAGTTCTTCCAGAATGTCTGCGAGTGGTTTCCGAAGTAACGGGCGCAGATCAGAACCTGTCATCTTCTCAATCTGGTCGAGCAGTGGGACGAAGATCTCTGCCGCGAGCTTTGATGTCGGCCGCACCATGAATGGCTTCGCCCCTCGCCCCTCCTGTCTTGTGCCTCGCTCCAAAGAGATGTAACTCTTTTCCTTCAACGGATACAGAACCGACTTCGGGAGGTTCTTTTCGTTATACCGGATGCCGTACGTCGTCGCCGCCAGCTTCTCGATTTCGTTCGAGGGATAGGGCCCCGCCCCACCCATGTTCATGAGCGTCTTCAAGTATGCCCGCTGCTCGGGGCTCAGGACGGCGAGAGCGTCCAGTTCGTTCGGTGTGATACCCATGATCTTCTTCAGTCTTCGTTGGTCAATCCTCCATCCGTGCGCGAAGATCCCGGCCTTTTCCAACCAGAGACGCATCATGCTCGGGTGCTTCCCGCCCCGTGGAAAATGGATGCCGCGGTCCTCCAGCCACTTCCGAAGCGTTATGAGGTCCACGGTCTCGTCGGCCGTCTGCATGTCCAGGACACACTGAACGAGGTTCGTGCCGTGCAGATTCAGCAGGATATGCTTGGCAAGCTGCTCGTGAAGAAGCTCGTCATTCGCCCGAAGGCTGTACAGCGATTTCCCCAAACCGGTGAAGTTCACCTCCCGGTCGATGATGCCGTATGCGATCAGTGCGAGCTTCAAGTTGTTGGCAAGCTTCCCGCGATTGTAGTCACTGGTGTCATTCTGGGCAAAATACCGGTGCTTGACTGCCCCCTCGAATCCCCGCCAGTCCCCGGCATGCTTCTTGGCAAGTTCAAGCACCTCTTTGAGGTGGATCTTCGAGGGTGTGAACTCGCTCCCAAAGGGTAGGTCGCTCTTGACCATCGGAAGTCCAATTTTCGCAAGCACTTACTTGGGGTGGCATCACTTGAATGCCATTATGTCGTCTTCTCGTCGCCCCTTCAATTGGTCAGCCTTTCGGGGGGGTGCTGAAGCTAGGGGGCCGAGGGCACCGAGCAAGGCGCATTCCGTTCGATCCCGTCGCTCCCATGGACACTTGCCCGCGGCGAGGGAGGAAGCTCCAATGATAAACGACTGAAACGCGGTGGCTCCCCTCCCATGGACATTGAAGACCTTCCTCTTTCCGCATACGGCCGCGCCTCGAGCGTTCCGTCGCCGGTCAACCGGATGATGGCTGCGTTCGCCGCGGATTTCCGCGACGAGGTGGACATCAACCTGGGCGTCGGCTACGTCAACGAGAACACGATTCCCAAGGCATGGATCGAGGAGGCCCTCCACGAGGTCCTCGCCGACCCGAAGAAGTACCGCGTCGCCCTGAACTACGGCGGTCCCGCCGGCTCGCCGAACCTCATCGAGTCGCTCCGGCGATTCCACCTGGAGCAGGGAATCGGCGGGCTGACGGAAGAGGTCCTGCGTCGCAACGAGATCCTCATCGGCCCCAACGGCGCGACGAGCCTGCTGGAAGCGATCGCGCAGGTCGTCGCGCCCGGGATCGTCGTCACCTCCGACCCCGTCTACTACATCTACTGCAACTTCTTGGAACGCATGGGGTTCGAGGTCTGCGCCGTGCCGGAGGACGAGGAAGGGTTGGATGCGGATCGCCTGGAGGCGTGGCTCCGGGCACTCGGTCCGCGGAGACGGGACATCCGGTTCTTCTACCTGGTCACGGTGAACAACCCCACGTGTACGATCCTCTCCAACCGGCGACGGCAGCGCCTGGTGGAAATCGCCACGCGGCTTTCGCGCAAGTTGGGCCGCAAGGTGCCCGTCGTCTTCGACAAGGCCTACGAGAACCTGATCCACGATCCGGGCGCCGAGAAGCCGCGTTCGGGCCTGCTCGACGACGAGTCGGGCCTGGTCTACGAGATCGGCACACTCTCCAAGATCCTGGCCCCGGCCCTGCGGATCGGGTACATGATCGGTCCCGTCGGGCCCTTCCAAAAGGCCCTGATCCAGAAGACCAGCGACGCGGGGTTCAGCGCCCCGCTGGTGACGCAGGAAATCGCAAGTTGGCTCCTGGACCACCGCGTGACGCAGCAGATCGAGAAGGTCAACGCCGGCTACCGGGAGAAGGCGGCCCGCACCCGGGCGTGGATCGACCAGCGCTTGGGACCCGCCCTGGCCGAGTGCCGCGGCGGCCGGGCAGGCTTCTATTTCTATCTGACCTTCGCCGCGATCGAAACGCACGAAAAGTCGGCCTTCTTCAGATTGCTCTCCCGCACCACCGGCTGCACCGAGGTGGATGGCCCCGCCGGCGCGAGGAACCCGCGCGTGGCCTATATCCCCGGCGAGATCTGCGTCCACCCGCACGGTGAACTGGTGGAGGCCGGGCGGCGCGAGTTGCGGCTCTCCTACGGCTTCGAGGAACTGCCGCGGATCGGGCGGGCGATCGCACTCATGCGAGAAGCCGTGGCGTATGCCGAGACGAGCCGCGATTAGGCGCCGTGGGCCGTCCTTCTGCTCCCGCTTTCGGGCGGCAATGCGTCCGCCTTGCCGGGAACGAACCGCTCCGTTTCTGCCGTCTGTGCCGTTCGTCTGCATCTTCGCGGGGGCAAGGTGAAAACGCCGCGACGTTTGAGGGAATCCTCACGGGACACCATGCTATTCTTCAGCATGCGGTGTCCGCGGGTAACACGCCGGGCAAGGGTGGAGCGTGTACCGGGACGGGACGCTTGATGAAGACCTCAGCGGCATCTCGGAGAGTCCCTGCGCCATGAGTTGCACCCCTCTGGACGAATTGGCCGCCCTCGACGACCCGATGGTCGCGAATTGCGAATCGCTTATGTATTTCCAGCCGATTTGCTCGGCCAGGACCCGTTCGGTGTTTGGCGTCGAAGCCCTGGCCCGCGGCCTGGACGCCGACGGGACCCTGGTCTCCTCGGCCCGCCTGTTTGCCGAGGCGGCCAGGCAGGGGGTGGCCGGGCCCTGCGAAATGACCTGCCGGGAGAATGCCCTGGCCGCCTTTTCGAGGTTTTTGGCAGCGTCCGGCCCGTTGCTGTTTCTGAACCTGAACCTGGCGGCATCCGACGGCGAGGACGACGTGGCCAGCCTGCTGGAGACCGCGAGGCGATGGTCGGTGCCGCCGCAGAGTGTCGTGGTGGAGGTTCTCGAATCCCGCTTCGACGACACGCAACGATTGGCGGCCATTCTCAGCCGGTTTCGGGAGCAAGGGTTCCTTGTGGCGCTCGACGACGTCGGCGTCGGGCACTCGAATCTCGACCGGATCCCCCTGATCAAGCCGGACCTGCTGAAGATCGACCGCGACCTCGTGCGGGACGTGGACCTGGACCATTACAGGCAGGGCGTATTCAAAGCGCTCGTCTACCTGGGCCGCCGCATCGGCGCCTTGATCGTCGCCGAAGGGGTCGAGACCGAGCCCCAGGCCATGATGGCGTTGGAACTCGGCGCCGATCTTCTGCAAGGCTACTACGTGGGCCGGCCTCAGCCGCCGCAAAGGGACCGCCTGGCACGGGCGGAGACCATCGTGCAGACGCTCTCCAGCCGATTCAAGCAGCAGATGGTTGCGAAGGCGAGACGGCAGAGACACAGGCACCGGCAGTACAACGTGCTGGTCGAAACGTTGCTGTGCGATCTGATGTGTTCCCCGAGCGCCGATTTCGGCGCCGTGCTGGAACAGGCCGTGAGGAGGGTCCCCGCCATCGAATGTGCGTACATTCTCGATGAAACGGGAATCCAAGTCACCGGGACCGTCTGTCAGCCCGATGCGGCGTTGCCTCGGAGCCGAAACATGTTCCGCCCCGCGCCGCCCGGGGCCGACCACTCGCTCAAAGAGTATTACTACATGCTCCTGGACGCCGAGTTATCGAAGTACACCACCGACCCCTACGTGTCGTTGGCCACCGGGAACCTGTGCCAGACGATCTCCGTCTGCTTCCGCGACGGCTTCAATACCCGCCTGTATGTGCTGTGCGTCGACGTCAAGATGACGTGAGCCACGGTCGTAGGGCGGGATAAGCGAAGCGCAGTCCCGCTTCACGAAAGACTCGCGCACCACCGGCTGCAACGAGGTGGATGGCCCCGCCGGCGCGAGGAACCCGCGCGTGGCCTATATCCCCGGCGAGATCTGCGTCCACCCGTGCGCCGAGTTGGTCGACGCCGGGCGGCGCCAGTTGCGACTCTCCTACGGCTTCGAGGAGTTGCCTCGGATCGAGCGGTCGATCGAGCTGATGCGGGACGCCGTCACCTATGCCGAGACCGGAGGAAGGTAGCCGGTGTGGCATAGCCGCCCCCGGCTGTGCCGGGAGTGGAGTGGCGACATCTTTCCCGCTTCACCCAGCCGAGGGCGGCTGGGCCACGGGCCGTCTACCGGTGCAAGATCTTCATGACCTTCCAGAAGTACTGCTCGTTGCCGCTGGTCCGAAGGATTTCCAAATCGCAGATCAATTCGATGCGATTCCGCCGGATCTTGTCCACGGCGTTGGCAGTTTCGCAAATGCCGTTCCAATCCGTGGTCGTCAGATAGAACGCCTTCGCGGCCGCCCCGCTCTCCTGCCAAACCAACAGGAATGGGGTGACCTTCAGCATCATCTTCAGGAGACCGGCGGCCTCGATGATCCGCATCATCTCCTTCAACCGTCGCTGTGATTCTTTGTCCAGATTGATCTGCATCCCGTGAAGGGGATTGTTCGCTTTAACAGGCTCTTTGATACCGGCCAGCCACTCGATCAAACCCATGCGACACCTCCTTCCAGAACTGGACGCTGGGAACCACCTGCCCACCGAAGGCAGAGACTCGGCACCGGTATGCTCGCTCCCGATTCTGGCTGTGTCAACCCCCCCCATACACCCTGGCGAGGGGGCGTGTCCCTCAGAACGAGGCAACCCGCTGGTTCCCTCGACGACGTCCTATTTCAAAACGATCGCATAGCGGCCGGCGCCGGGCTTGCCTGCCGTGAATGAGAGCCGGCCGCCCTGCTGCTGGAACTCGACCGGGCCGAGGTCCTGCTGCGTGCCGGCGGCGAGGGCCCGGATCTGGCATGCGGCCGGGTCGAGCGCCGGGCAGAGGGCCTTTACGTCGAGGACCACGCGGAAGGCTTTTTCCCGCGGATAGGGGAACACGACCAGCCGGTTCGCCTCGCGGTGGATCTTCACCGATCCGTCGGTAGCCACCTTGCCAAAATCGACCCAGGTGCCGGGCGGGTTCAGGCGGGCGGTGAAGTCGACCTCCGTGGCCGCCGTGGCCGAGGCGCGGTCGATCTTCTCAGCCGTGATGCCGACCACCTTGCCACCCTCGCGCTGAAGTTTGAGCCGGGCGACGAGGATGCGGTTGGAGTCGCGGTCCATACCCTTGAGTTGCACCCGTTCGCCTTTGTGGAGCCCGATCACGAGGTCGTAAGACGGAGCATCGGCTGGGACGGTCAGTTCATAGGGCCCGTCGACGATCGTCTCGCCTTTTCGCCACTGGCTGGTGGGCTTGGGCAGGCCGTGGTCCTGTTGGAACTCGATGCCCTCGCGCTTCCCCCCATGCGTACGCACGCCGTGGACGAAGCAGTGGTAGTCGGCATCGAGCGTGTCGTTGACGACCCACTCATACGTGACCCGCACCCGGTTCCCGCCGAGATATTCCAGCGATCGCAGCCGCGGCTCGATGTCCTTCCTGGCCCGGAGGTAGGGCATGGGGAAGCAGGTCCGGGCATCGGCGAAGACATACTCGGGGCACTCGGCGTAATCGACGTATTTGCCGTCCCGCAGCGCGGTGGAGACCTCGGTTCCCGGCCCGGTGGCGAGGAAACCCCATTGCGGGAGCAAGTGGCCGTTGACCTGCCACAGCTCGGCCCGCCAGTTGACCCAGAGGGTCAGGCCGCTTTCGTAGGCGATCCGCTGTCGCGAGGTTTCGCCGATGGCCAGGGCCACGCTCGGGCCCACGAGTTGGCCATCGACCTCGTAGAGGATCTCGATCGGCTTCGCGGTCCCGTAGAGCCGCTGGACGGGATGGACGAGATGATGTTCGCGCACGACCCAGGGGATGTTGTCGACCTGCGAGGCGCCGATGAAGCCTGCATGACCGTAGGCCAACTCCTGGGCCCGGTACTTGTCGATCTGCTCCATCGAGCCGCTGTCTTGCCCCCATCGGTGCTCGTAGCCGCGGCGGAACCAGCGTTCGTAGTAGCCCATGCCGTGGTTGACCATCTGGGGATGGACCTTCAGGAGGTCGAAGTCGAGGAAGCAGGCGTGGTCTTCGCCGCCGGCGACCTGGGCCTCGACGCCGTCGCACGGCCCGGCCCAATAGAAATGGTTCGCCCCCTCGCCGAAGAGCGGTCCGCCGTGCGCCTCGCGCATGAACTGGAACAACTCCGTATCGAACTTCACCTTGGCCCGGGCCATGCCGGCCATGGGCTGGCCGGCCTCGTGGTCCAACTGGTGCCACGGGGGAACGCAGGTGTGGACGTCGAGATAGGCCGCCGTGGTGCCGAACCGCCGGTGGGCCTCCGGCGCGTTCTTCTTGGCATATTCCAGGGCACGATTGCACTTCAAGCCGAAGCTCTGGACCTTGGTTCCCGCGTTGTACCAGGCGGGCGAGGGCTTTCCGTCGGCCAGGAGTACCCGGGCCGTGGGATCGTAGGACGGGGCGTCCGGGTAGAGGTCGATGTAGTTCTCGTGCAGCGACCAGACGTAGCCGCACTGGTTGGCCGCCTTGCCGAACACCTTCATCCCCTCGTCGCCGCCGAACGCCGGGTTGGCCGGCAGGTGGTCGGGCAGCTTCACGTCGTAGCCGTAGCGCTGCCACACGTGCGAGATGATGGCCAGGTGGTCCACCCCGTGGTCCTTCAGCGCCAACAGGTTCTCGGCGTCGCCCGAGTACGTGCCCTTGTGATGCCCCCAAAGATCGAGCATGATCCGCGGGCCGAGAAGCGCCAGGTGAGGCGACGCCGGGTGCGGAATGTTGGGGAGTACCTCGTCCACGTGCGGCGACACGGCGACGTAGCCGCTCTCGACCATCGGATTGCGCGAGCCGTCGGTCTTGGGATCGTAGGTCGCCGAGCCCTGCGGACACCGCGAGGCGTGCGACGCCGTCCAATCCAAATACCGGCACACAAACGCGCCCGGAACACCGCGACCCTCGGTCTCGCCTGGAAAGCCGCGACCATCGGTCGCGCCTGGAAAGCCGCGACCATCGGTCGCGCCCGCGCCCGGCAGATAGTTCACCCGGCCCGCCAAGTACGGCACCGGCAGCGTCCGGCGCACGGAGGCCAGGCCCACGTCGCCCAGCGAGAACGCGCTCACGGCGGGCTGGTCGGAGCGGGCCGACACGACCAGGGCCTTGCCGGCGATCCCGAACGTCCAGGCGATCCGCAGCGGCGCCCCTTCCCGAGGATACTCCCAGAGGACGTGTAGCGTATCGTCTTCGCGTTCGATCTTCACGGGCTTGCCGCCGCGGGCGGGAATCGCTTCCTGCTTGCTCGACCGGTCAACCAACATCGTAGCCCCGCCACCGGCCGCCGGGGCGAACGGCTGGGCGCCGTCGACCTGTGCGGTGAAGTCGTCCAAGGTGCCCGTCGCGGGCCGGTAGGTGTAGACCACGCGGCAGTCGTCGCCCTCGTAGCCGAGTTGCCACGCCTCGCCGGCCGTCTTGACCTGCTCCAGGCTATTCTTGCAGGGCAAGAGGTTCGAGGGCGTCACGCCCGTCCTCGGCCGGTTGCTGAGGTGTTCCAGGGACGCGCTGGCCACAGCGCGGTATGCCCGCGACGCAAGCCATCGCCGCACCACCTCACCGCGGTTGTCCTTGACCTCGCCGACGGTAATCTTAGCGTCGCCGAAGAAGGAGTAATCGAATGAAGCGTTATTGGCCGGGCCCGGCTCCACCTGCAAACGCGCGATCACCGTCTTCCCGGCATGGTTGGAAAGGTCGAACGTGTAGTCGGCCCATTGGGCCAACGCGTAGTGCCGCTTCATGAGTTCCTTGGTCTGGCCGTCGGCGATCAGGGAGCAGAAGAAGGTGACGCCGTCGCTCTTCTCCGGGCTGGCCACGTCGGGGCCCATGGCGATCCCGAAGCTGAGCCGGATCGGCTTCTCGCGCGGCAGGGCCAGCGGGTAATCGACCCAGGTCTTGCCGGGCCCGGCGCGCCACGGCGAGTGCATCAGCAGGGCCCGGCGCCCCAGGACGCGGCCCCAATCGGTGTAGGTGATGCCGCTTGGGTCGGCGAAGTGCCCGCTGTACCCCAGCGGCATCGCCACCGGCTCCTTGCCGTAAGACTGCCAACCCACATGGTATACGCCGACGTCGCAAAGATAGGTCTCGCCCACCGGGACGGAAACGACCAGGGAGGCGTCGTCGCCCGGGCCGGCGGGGGCTCCCCATGCAATCACGGGAACCAGGGCTGCCGCCGCCAGGAGCACCCCGGCGATTTGGAGAAAAAGAACGTCTCGACGCACGTTTGTCGTCACCGGGATGGGCCTTTCGTGGATGGAAACGGAGTCTGCCAAATTGGTTGCCGTTGTGGAAAGTGTAGGGTGGGACAAGCTCCCACGCAGTCCCACCGGCACTTATACGGATTCATGGTGGGACTGCGCTGGAGCTTGTCCCACCCTACCTCGCGTCCTCGTCGGACGAGCGTCTCCGAGCGCCGATCAGTATAGCGGGCCGCCACGTCTCCCTCCACTGTCTCCCCGGGCTGCCATGGCCCATTGTCGCCGGAAGCATGTGTTCGTATCATCAGGTCGGTCCCAAGGTGCATCCTGATGGAGAAAGACCTCATGTCCAAGGCCCTGCTGTCCGTGTTCATCTTCTGCCTCCTGTACGTCCCCGCGCCGGCCCAGGAGCAGCCGGTGTTGCCGCGTGGACACGTCTTCTTCACCACGGATTTTGAAGGGGCCGATGCCCTGAAGGAATGGTCCGGAAAGGCTGCGCTGGAACCGGGCTTCCAGGGCGGGCATGCCCTCTGCGTCGCTCGTCCGGCCGGCTCGGCGCAGGGCTCCACCATGGTCAATGTCCCGCTGCCGGTCGAGCAAATGCGCGGCTACCTGGTCCATTTTTCGGCCATGATCCGGGCCGAGGACGTGAGCGCGAAGCCGCAGTCCTGGAACGGCGTGAAGTTCATGGCGCCGATTGTTACCGAGAGCGGCCGCTCGTGGCCCGCCGCCCAGATCGACGTGGGCACGTTCGACTGGAAACGCCTTACCTTCGCGGCCCGCGTGCCCGCCGACGCCAAGTCGATGTCGCTCTGCCTCGGCCTGGAGGCCGTCACCGGCAAGGCCTGGTTCGACGACGTTCGCGTCACGGTGGGCAAGCCGCCGATCGTCCGCAGGCCGCGCGCTGTGGCCGGGCCGCTCTACAAGGGACACGACCTCCCCAGGCTCCGCGGGGCCATGGTCAGCCCGGAGATCAACGCGGAGAGTCTCCGCCTGTTCGGCCAGGAGTGGAAGGCGAACGTGATCCGCTGGCAGCTCATCCGCCACGGCAAGATCGACGATCCCCTGGACCTCGACGCCTACAACCGCTGGCTCCAGTCGGCCCTGGAACAGCTCGACGCCGCCTTGCCGCTCTGCGAGCAGTACGGTCTCAAGGTCGTCGTCGATCTCCACTCGCCGCCGGGCGGACGCAAGACCAGCGGCGGTTACGCAGGCTCCGACCACGGGCTCTTCTCCAGCGCCGCCTGCCAGCGCCGCTTCGTCGAGCTGTGGCAGCAGATGGCCAGGAAGTACAAGGGCGTGAAGACGATCTGGGGATACGACCTCGCCAACGAGCCGGTCGAAGGAGTGATCGAAGACGGACTGGCCGACTGGCAGGAACTCGCCGAGCGCACGGCCAAGGCGATCCGCGCGATCGACCCGGTGCGGACGATCATCGTCGAGCCGGCCCAGTGGGGCAGCCCGGACGGGCTCAAGGACTTCCAGCCGCTCGACGTGCCGGGCGTGGTCTACAGCGTCCACATGTACATCCCCGGCTCGTTCACCCACCAAGGGGTCCACGGCCCCGGCAAGCCGTATCGTTACCCGGGCGAAATGGAAGGGAAGCATTGGGACAAGGCCCAGCTCGAGGCCGCGCTCAAACCGGCCATCGACTTCCAGAAGACCTACGGCGTCCACATCTACATCGGCGAATTCAGCGCGATCCGCTGGGCGCCCGACCACAGCGCCTACCGCTACCTGCGCGACTTGATCGACATCTTCGAGGCCCACGACTGGGACTGGACCTACCACGCCTTCCGCGAATGGGACGGCTGGAGCGTCGAGCACGGCCCCGACCGGGAGGACCGCAAGCCGAGCCCGACACCCACCGACCGCGAGCGATTGCTGCGGGCGTGGTTTGCGAAGAACGTCCGTTGACGTAGGCGCCTGGACGGGAGAAAGGGGCGAAGGGAACGTGACGAACGTTAAGAAGCGTGGTCGCCGCTTGCGATTGCTTGCCGGGACGCTGCTGTGCCTCTACGTAGCAAGTTACTTCACGTGGTCCCGCATTGCCGCTCGGAGTATGCGCGAACTTGGTGGGGAAGGTTTCTACTTCGTCTTCCCGCAGGATCGCGCGACGAGATACGCGAACCGGGCTTGCGTCTTCTTCTACTATCCGCTCATTCTTTTCGAGGCTGTCGGGACTCGCTCTCAGAACTCCGCGCTGCCCGGGGTGCGGGGATAGGGGATCACGTCGCGGATGTTGCCCATGCCGGTGATGAACTGGACGGCCCGTTCCAGCCCGAGGCCGAAGCCTGCGTGCGGCACGGTGCCGTAGCGGCGCAGGTCGAGGTACCACCAGTAGTCTTCGGGGTCGAGGCCCTGCTCCTTCATGCGATCCAGCAGGACGTCGTAGCGTTCCTCGCGCTGGGAGCCGCCGATGATCTCGCCCACCTTCGGCACGAGCACGTCCATGGCCCGGACCGTGCGCCCGTCGTCGTTCAGCCGCATGTAGAACGGCTTGATCGTGCGGGGATAGTCGTAGAGGATCACCGGGCAATTGAAGTGTTTTTCGGTGAGATAGCGCTCGTGTTCCGCCTGGAGGTCATGTCCCCAGCCGACGGGAAACTCGAACGACTGGCCGGAGTCCTTGAGGATCTCGACGGCCTCGGTGTAGGGGAGCCGGACGAACCGGCTGGCGACGATCTGCTCCAGCGTGGCGATCACGGTGTCGTCGATTCGCTGGTTGAAGAACTGCATGTCTTCGGGGCACAGCGCGAGCACGTCGCCGAAGATCCGCTTGAGGAACCGCTCGGCCAGGTCCATGTCGTCGGAAAGCTCGAAGAAGGCCATTTCCGGCTCGACCATCCAGAACTCGGCCAGGTGACGCGAGGTGTTCGAGTTCTCCGCGCGGAAGGTCGGGCCGAACGTGTAGACCTTGCCCACCGCGCAGGCGAAGCACTCGGCGTCCAACTGGCCGCTCACGGTCAGGTACGCCTGGCGGCCGAAGAAGTCCTTCGTGTAGTCGATCTCCTCTTCGAGCATGGGAGGATTGGCGGGGTCGAGCGTGGTGACGCGAAACATCTGGCCGGCCCCCTCGCAGTCGCTCGTGGTGATCACCGGCGTGTGGATGTAGAGGAAGCCCTCCTCCTGGAAGAAGTTGTGGATCGAGCGGCAGACGCAGTTGCGCACGCGGGCAATCGCCCCGAACGTGTTCGTGCGCGGGCGGAGGTGCGCGATGGTGCGGAGGAACTCGAAGGAATGCTGTTTCTTCTGGAGCGGGTAGCTCTCCACGTCGGCCGAGCCGTGGACCGTCACGCGCGTGGCCGCGACCTCGGTGCTCTGCCCCTTGCCGGGCGACGCCTGGACGCGGCCCTCCACGGTCACGCTGCACCCGGCCCCAAGGTGCTTCACCTCGCTCTCGTAGTTGGGCAGGCCGGCCTGGACGATGACCTGGACGTTGCCCAGCGAAGAGCCGTCGTTGAGTTCCAGGAAGCTGAATCCGGCCTTGGAGTCGCGCCGCGTGCGAATCCAGCCTTGGAGCACCACGTCCCGGCCCACACTCTCAGGCCGGCGGGCTTCGGAAACGGAGATCTTGTGCATCGTGCGGTCTCCCCGCTCCCGCAAGCGGGAGACGGGCCGGGGGTGAGGGGAGTCTGATCGCAAGCCCGACTCGGAGGAGTCCGACTTCCCAACAGCACCCTAATCCTACCGGCAAACCGGAGGGGTTCAAGAGGGGAACACAGGCCTGCGGGAAAGGCCGCCCGCCTTCACGTGGTCGCCTCTCTCCGAGACGCAAAGTCGGCCTCGGAGAGACCGACCCACGCGGCGCTCAACGCGCCGGCGCGAGGGCAGCCTTGGCGGCCTCGACGACCTGCTCGAAGGCCGCCGGGTCGTTGACGGCCATGTCGGCCAGGATCTTGCGGTCCAACGCGATCTGCGCCTTGTGCAAACCGTGGATGAACTCACTGTAGCGGAGCCCCAACTGGCGGACCGCCGCGTTGATGCGGATGATCCAGAGCTTGTGGAAGTCCCGCTTCCTCAGGCGACGATCCCGATAGGCGTAAGCCCCTGCGCGAAGCAGGGTTTCGACGACGGGACGGTAGAGATTTCCGCGGCCCCCGTGAAAGCCGCGGGCACGGCGAAAGAGCCGATTTCGGGCCCGATTCCGGGCCGGACCATTGGTGGTGCGCATGACTGTCCTTCACGTCCATCGCGAGATCCAGGCCCTTCCCACCCCAATGGGGAAGCGTTTTCCTGCCCGTCCCGCAGCCCACTCGACTTCCGAAGCGATTTCGACGACGGAAGCTTTGATCTAGTAACTATATCCGTTCAAGGCGATCTGGATCTTCGGTACTTCCACGGAATCGCACGTGGTGGTCCCGCGGAGGTTCCGCTTCTGCTTATGGGTCTTGCGGAACGCCAAGTGGCTAGTACCGGCACGACGGTGCTTCGCCTTCCCGCTGGCCGTGAGCCGGAAACGCTTCTTGGTCGCCTTATGGGTCTTCTGCTTCGGCATGGATACCAACCTTCCAACCAACGTGAGACGTGCCAGAGACCCGACATTGTAACCGGAGTCCCACGACATGCAAAAGGGGACTCGACGGAAATCGTCCGGCCGACCGCGCCAACGGTACCCCAACACGCCCCACCCACCTCCTAAAAGGTGTATCGTTCTTCGGTTTCCGAGGCGATCTGGGAAGATCGCAGCATCGACCCCCTCTCCCTGTGGGATGTAGCTAGCCCGGATTATCCACGGCCAAACACTAACCCGCATTTCTCACCACCCCCATAGAAAAAGGCTGCCCTCTGTGGGATAAG
>CAYSGY010000095.1:980-13560 GCA_964430315.1 uncultured Planctomycetaceae bacterium | reverse complement strand
TTCATGCCGTTCCGTTGATCCGGCTCCAGGTAGCTCCCTTCGGTCCACTCATTCCAGCAGTTGATGTTCAGGACGCGGGGGCCGCCCGGCTCGGACAGCAGGCGGCGCTTGGCCATGGCCAGGGCCTCCTTGAAACGCTCCGGCGTGTTGCCGCTGATGGTGTTCGTGAACGGGTAGCCGAAGTTGCCGAACTCGTCGTCCTGGCAGGCGCGCGGGCTGGAATCCCAGCCCATCGTCACGTTCGGGAAGTACGGCACGTTGAATTTCCGCTCCGCCTCGTTCCAATAGCGGAAGTACGCGTCGCGAACGTCGTTGTAGTCGGTCTGCAGCTTCGGCAGCGCCACGTGATGGATCCAGACGTAGGAAGTGACCGAATCGAACCCGAGGTCCTTGACCAGTTGGACGGCGTCGGCCGGTTTTCTTTCGCGGGGGAGGATGGGCCGGCCCCAGACCACGGCGTTCAAGTGCAGGCCGGGCAGACCGGCGGCCACGGCCTTCACGCGGAACCGGTCGAGCGCCATTCGCGTCGCCTGGACGCTGCCGAAACTCTCCAACAGCGTCGTCAGGTCGTAGAAGGAGAAGTAGGGCCGCCCGTCGATCCGCCAGTACGACGGATGAAGGAAGTACGACCGGATCACGTGGTCGCAGATCTTGTCAAAGGTCTCGGGCGTCACGCCGCCGGGGTAGAGCACCTTGCGCTCGCTGCCGCGCTTGTACGGATGGATCTCCAGCCAATCGTGGTTGGCCCACATGAACGCGAACTTCAGGCGAGCGTTGTTCCGGGCCTTCAAGAAGCCGATGTCGATCGGCCGGTCGAGGAACGGGCCGTCGTTGTAGTAGTACCAGTCGAAAATGAAGGCGTCGATGCCGTGGTCGGCGGCCGCGGCGATCTTCTGTTCCATGGCTTTGGGGTCCGATTCATCGGCGTATCCCCAAAGCGGCACGTTGGGCTGGTGATGGCCGGGAAAACGCGGCCGGGCGGCCTTGACCAGTTCCCATTCGGACCAACCTTTGCCCTTGTTCTTCTCGTTGCGCGGATCGCCCGGGTGGTAGTTGCCGAAGTAGTAGCTGACCACCGTGATCCGCGGCCCGGACGCCGCAACGGACCGCGCGGCGGACGCCGGGGACGCCGGACTCCGGACCGCCACGGCCACGTTGTCCAGCCCCGGCGTGCCCTTGGCAGCTCCGAAGGCAATGACGACCGACGTGCCGGCCGGCACATTCGTCGCTACGAGCTTCTGTCGCGTCCCGGCCGGGAAATCGCCGGCGGCAAGTTCCATGAGGTCTCCGTTGAGGATCGAGGCGTGGAGCACCCCGTCGGGCTTCCACGGCTCGGAGACGTCGAAGGTGAGCGTGACATCCGCAGCCTGCTTCAACGTGCCGACATTCTGACGCAGGAAGCCGAGCGTCGAGGGATTGCAGGTCGGCGGCGTGGCGCCGCGATTGCCGTGGACGGCATACGTGCCTCCCGAGCCGCGCCATCCCTTGGGCAGGCCGCCGTACCAGGCGTCCTGGCCCCGTGTCAGGCCGCTGAGGTCGCTGAAGTCGCCGTTGACGACGTGCAGCGGCGCGGGCGGCGGGACTTCGGCGGACCACGCGGCCGGCGGCGAGACAATCAGCAGCGCGATGCAGAAGGTCTTCAACGTGAGTGGAATGGTTCGAGTCATCGGTGGTTTCCTTGACGCTGAGCCGGCTGCCCCCTACACTGCGACGGTACGTGGTGTTTGGGCAAATACTCAGCGGAATGAAGTGCGAATACGTGTTACGTGAAAGGTCATCTTATGCGAACCGGTCTGCTTCCGCTAGTCGTTGCGATGCACCTGGCGTTCTTGTTCGGCCGCCTCTCGGCAGCAGACCGTTCGGGCGCGCCCCCGACATCGACCCTGCCCACGGGAAACCTCGTCGTCAACGGCGATTTTGAACAGGGGGCCAAGGGGTGGCCGGCCGACGCGATCCGTCGCAAGGTGGCGTCCATCCAGCGTGAGGGGGAAAACTCGTGGCTTTCCATCAGCAGCTACGGCGGGCTGGCGCAGACGATCAAGCTCGATCCCGAATGGGCCGCACTGCGGGTGACGGCGCGCATGCGGGTCAAGGACGTGGTGCCCGGCAAAGAAGGATGGCACGACGCCCGGTTGGCCATGAGTTTCTTCGACGCCCAAGGAAAACGTCTCGATCCCTGGCCCAACGTGTTCCACGCCCAAGGGACCGGCGACTGGGTGCAGTACGATCGCGTCTACAAGATCCCGGACGGCGCTGCTCAACTTCATCTTGCGCCCAGCATGTTCGGGGCCTCGGGCACCGCGGACTTCGATGCCGTGGAGGTGAGGGTCGCGCGGCTCCGCTCGGGCGTGGCCGCCGACATGCCGTTGCCCGAGGGGGCGGAAGACCTCCGCGATTCGTCGCGGGCCTGGCGACAAACCTCCGCGACGCGCCAGCGTATCTGCTTGAACGGCCTCTGGCGGTTCCTGCCTGCCGGGAAGGAATCGACGCAGCGACCTCCGCCGTCGGGTCGGGGGTGGGGATGGTTCAAGGTGCCGGGGATTTGGCCGCGATCGGCCGACGACGCCCAACGGGTCCTTTCGCCGGATGGGTACGAGGATTCGGAGCTGCGGGACCTGGAACAGGCCTGGTACCAGCGCCCGCTGAATGTCCCTGCGGACTGGGCCTCGCGCAAGGTCCTCCTCGACTTCACGATGGTGCAGACCCACGCCCGCGTCTGGATCGACGGCCGGGAGGCCGGGGAAGTGTTCTTCCCCGGTGGGTTGCTGGACATCACCAAAGAAGCCAAGCCGGGCACCGCCCAGACCCTCACGCTGCTGCTGACCGCCCGCCCGCTCGAAAAGGAGTCCGACGTCTTCATGGCCCCCGATCGCATCATTCGGAGCAAGGCCGCGGTCCGTTGCCGGGGCCTGACGGGCGACGTGTGGCTGAGGAGCCAGCCGGCCCGGGAGGCGTTGGGCGACGTCCACGTCGTCACCTCGACGCGCAAGGGCACGATCGCATTCCACACGACGGTGCAAGACCGCGGCCCAGGCAAACGCAGCCTCGAGGCAAGCGTCTACGAAGGCGATCGCCTGGTCAAGACGTTCCAGGGCGGCAAGGAGATATCCAACGGGCGACTGTGCCTCGCCGGCGACTGGGCCGACGCCAAGCTCTGGGACCTCCACACGCCCCGGAATATCTACACGGCCGTCGTGACGCTCCGCGACGGCGCCGGGCGGCCGCTCGACCAGTCGCTGCCGATCCGGTTCGGCTTCCGCGAGTTTTGGATCGACGGGCGGGACTTCTATCTCAACGGCTCCCGCGTGCATCTCCGCGCCCTGCACACCACCAACATCGCCTCGGACGCCGACCAGGGGTCGATCGACGGCTGCCGCAATACCTGCCGGCGGCTCAAGGAGTACGGCTTCAATGCGCTGATCACGTCGAACTACAGCTTCGCGCCCGGCGACGTGGGCTACATGGACGCCCTGTTCGCCGCCGCCGACTCGGAGGGCGTCCTCGCCACCTTCTCGCTGCCGCACATCAAGGATTTCAACATGAAGCTCGACACCGCCCGGCAGGCCGAGCGGTATCGGGCCCTGTGCGACTGGCTGATCCGCCGGGCGTGGAACCACCCGAGCATCGTGATGTACGCGATGAACCACAACACGACCGGCTACAAGGGCGACCAGAACCCGCTCTGGATGGACGGCGTCTACGCTCCCGATGCCGAGTGGGCCAAGACCAATCCGGGCCGGCTCAAGTCGCGCAAGCAGGCGGCGCTGGCAGCGGCCATTGCCTCGGAACTCGATCCCACACGGCCCGTCTACCATCACCAGTCGGGCAACCTGGGCGACCTCTACACGGTGAACATCTATCTCAACTGGGCGCCGCTCCAGGAACGGAGCGACTGGCTCCGCCACTGGGCCACCCGGGGAGTGAAGCCGATGTTCTTCGTCGAGTGGGGCTTGCCGCACGTGTCGAGCTGGTCGAGCTACCGCGGGCCGGAGTTCATCTGGCGTGCGCCGGCGTTCCAGCAGGTCTGGGACAGCGAATACGCCGCGGCCTACGTCGGACAGGACGCCTACCGCATGACGCCCACCAAGGTCCGGTCGATGGAGTGGGAAGAAGAACTCTGGGCCCGAGGCGAGCCGTTCCCTTGGTCGCATCTGATCCGCTACTTCCGCTCGCAGGACGAGAACTACACGCAGATCCAGGCGATGTTCGCCGCCGACAACTGGCGGAGCCACCGCACCTGGGGCGTCTCCGCGATGCTGCCCTGGGACCAGGAGAACCTCTGGCGTGTGCCTGAGGAAGCCGGCCGGCGCCAGCCGGTCGCTCAACCGTTCGCCCATCTTCAAAGACAGGGAATCGTGCCCGACGCCGTGGCGCCGGTCGCAAATCAGGCGATCTACAGCCGCGACGTGTCGCAGGTGCGGCCCTCCGAACTGGGCCGGGCCTTCCTCCGGTGGAACATGCCGCTCTGCGCCTATCTCGGCGGCGCCGCAGGCCATTTCACCGAAAAGGGCCACAACTTCTCGCCGGACGAGACCGTGCGCAAGCAACTGATCGTCCTCAACGACACGCGTCAGACCACGCGCTGCAAGTACGGCTGGTCCTTCTCCGCGACCGGTAGGCGGCAGGAGGGAGAGATCGCCGTCGCCCCCGGCGACAAGGCGCTGGTGGACGTGGCCGTCCCGCTGCCGCAAGACCTCGCGCCGGGCCACTACACGCTCTCCGCATCGTTCGATTTCGGCGCGAATGGCCGGCAGGAAGACTCCTTGGGGATCGACGTCCTGGCGCCGGCCGGGAAGCCAAGGACCCGCTCGCGAGTCGCCCTCTTCGATCCCGGCGCACAGACCGGCCCCCTGCTTCGGCAACTGGGCCTGGAGTTCCGCAGCGTCGCGGCGGACGACCCGCTCGACCAGGTCGATCTCCTGATCCTCGGCCGGCAGGCATTGGCTGCCTCCAAGGGGCCCGTTCCGGGGTTGGACCGGGTCGCCAAGGGCCTCAAGATGCTCGTCTTCGAGCAGGAGGCCGACGCCCTGGAGCAGAAGCTGGGATTCCGGATCAACATCCACGGCCTCCGCCAGGTGTTCGCACGCACGCCGTCGCATCCGGCCCTGGTCGGACTCGCCGACGGACAACTCCGCGACTGGCGCGGCTCCGCGACGATCGTGCCACCGTATCTCGACATCACCAGCGTCGACCAGAACGATCCCAAGTGGAAGTGGAGCGGCTTCGAGAACACCCGGGTGTGGCGATGCGGCAACCAGGGCTCGGTGGCAACCGTGCTGATCGAGAAGCCCGATCGCGGGGATTTCCTGCCGATCGTCGACGGCGGCTTCGACCTGCAATACTCGTCGCTCCTCGAATGGACGCTCGGCAGCGGACGGGTGATCTTCTGTCAGATGGACGTGACCGGACGCACCGACTCCGAGCCCGCGGCCATGGCCTTGTGCTCGAATCTCATCCGCTACCTCGACGACGCGAAGCCGGCCGCACAGAGGCCAACGCACTGGGCCGGCGACAAGCGGACGTCGGAGTTGCTCAAGCAGTTGGGCATCGCCGCCGCCGAAGCGCGAACGCTCCCGGCGGCCGGCGCCCTGATGATCCTCGGCCCGGGGGCAACGATCGACAAGCCATTGCGGCCGCGCGTTGAAGAGGGGTTGGACGTGCTCCTCCTCGGCCTGAGCGAAGAGGAAATCGCCCGGGTGCTGTCGGGCGTGGTCAAGCTGAAGACTGGCCCGACCGTCTCCTCGATGCTGCAACCGCTTGCCGATCCTCTTCTTGCGGGCGTATCCGGCGCCGAGTTGCACTGGCGGACGAAGCCCGTGCTGGCCGCAATTCAGGCAGCGCACGAAGGCGAGAACCTGTCGCTGCAAGTCGTCCAGCTCGGACGCGGGCACGTGGTTCTGTGCCAGGCGGCGCCCTGGATGTTCGACGACCAGAAGAAGGGCTATCTCCGGACGACCTATCGGCGAAACGTCTTCTTGATCTCGCGTCTGCTGCACAATCTTCGTGCCGAAGAGGCGGCAACGGGAACCGATGCCCGCTACCTACAAACGCCTCAGGCGGAGGACGATCCCTATCGGTACTACCGCTGGTAGGCCCGTTTCGCCAGGACCGTCGTCGGCCGGCGTTCAAGAACAACCTTGGCATATGTGGGACAGCCGCCCTCGGCTGTCCGCGCTTATGTGGGACAGCCGCCCTCGGCTGTCCGCGATTCCGCACAGCCGAGGGCGGCTGTGCCACAAGGTATTGTCGACCGCTAAGCATTGCCGTGAGCCCAACGCATCTCGGCCCGGACAAGGACTGGAACCTCCCCGATGAACCGCACACACCGATCTGCTCTCGCGCCCGTCGTCGCTGTCCTGGTGCTGGCCGCGCCGGCCGTGGCGGCGAGGATCGATTCCCTCGCCGTCAGCCCCTGCGCCGCGATGCGCGGCGTCGAAGTGGATGCCGTGCGATGGACGAAAGGGTTCTGGGGCGAGAAGTTCGATCTGTGCCGGCGCGCGATCTTGCCGAGCGTCGAGGCGGCGCTTCTCGACGACCGCAATTCGGAGCGTCTCGCCAACCTCCGGGTGGCCGCCGGCCTGGAGCAGGGGCCGTACCGCGGCACCGATTGGAGCGACGGCGATTGTTACAAGTGGATCGAGGCGATGGCCTACGTGTACGCCGTCACGCGCGACCCGGAACTCGACCGCAAGATGGACTCCTGGATCGGGATCATCGCCAAGGCCCAGGCGCCCGATGGGTACCTCTCGACGAACATCCAACTCAGCCCGCAGAAGAAACGATGGGAGAACGTCCATCACCATGCCCTCTACAATATGGGCCATCTGATGACGGCGGCCTGTGCCCACCGGCGAGCGACCGGCAAGGACTCGCTGCTCAACGTGGCGAAGAAAGCCGCGGACTATCTGCACGCCGTGTTTGCCCCGCGTCCGCCGGCGCTGGCGAGGATGGACTTCAATCCCTCTCAGATGATGGCGTTGGTGGACCTCTACCGCGTGACGGGCGAGCGTCGCTACTTGGAACTGGCGGACATCTTCGTCACCATGCGAGGCTCGTCGCCGGCACCGAAGGACGAGGTCCGCAAGCCAGGTCACGTCGCAGGCGGCACCGATTTGACCCAGGACCGCGTGCCGCTACGCGAAGAAACCCAGGCCGTCGGCCACGCGGTCACCGGCACCTATCTATGGTGCGGCGCGGCCGATCTCTACATGGAAACCGGCGAGCGCGCTCTGTGGACGGCTTTGGAGCGCATCTGGCGGAACGCGGCCCTGCGGCGCACCTACATCACCGGCGGCGTATGTGCCCTACCCCACGGCACGTCCACGCGCGGCGACAGCGTGCATGAAGCCTTCGGCGCCGATTACGAGTTGCCGAACCGCACCGCGTACAATGAGACCTGCGCCAACATCGGCAACGCGATGTGGAACTGGCGAATGCTCCAGATCACCGGCGACGCGAGATATGCCGACGCGATGGAAACCGTTCTCTACAACAGCGCGCTTTCGGCGGTAAGCGTCACCGGCCACGACTTCTTCTACGCTAACCCGCTTCAGTGGAACGGCCGTAGCGGTTGGCCTACGAAGCATTTCACCGAGACACGCTGGTTCGTGCATTCCTGCTACTGCTGTCCGCCGCAAGTGGCACGCACCCTTGCCGGACTGGGCCGCTGGGCCTACGGCGTGTCGGCGGATGGCGTATGGGTCCACCTCTACGGCGGCAGCATCCTGAAGACGCAACTGCCCGACGGCTCCTCGGTCGGGTTGACTCAGGAGACAGACTACCCGTGGGACGGACATGTGAAAATCACCCTAACTCAGGCCCCCACGCAGCCGTGCGCCTTGAGGTTGCGGATCCCGGGCTGGGTCGAACGGGCCAGAGTGAAGCTCAACGGCAAGGCCATCTCCAGCGGCGTGAATCCCGGTAGTTATGCGACGGTGCGGCGCCAGTGGGCGGCGGGCGATGTCGTGGAACTCGAAATGCCGCTGGACGTTCGGCTCATGGAAGCAAACCCCGCGGTGGAGGCCTGCCGCGACCACGTGGCCGTCCTACGCGGCCCGGTGGTCTATTGCTTGGAAGCGCCGAAGTCGCAGGACGGCGAACGGCTCTGGACCAGCGGCGTCTTCCTTCCGGAGAACACAACGTGGACGCCTCGCCACGACCGGACGTTCCTCGGCGGCGTCACCGTCTTGGCCGGGAAGGCATTGACCGCCCAAGGCCGTGACGACTTCGTGCGACGCAACTCCGGCGTGCCTTTCGCCAAGTGCCCTGACTGGGGCGACACGCTCTATCGCAAACTCACGCCGCGCCAACTGCCGCCGCCCCCGGACGGCACGCTGGACATCTCGCTCATCCCCTATTTCGCATGGGCCAACCGCGGTCCGTCGCTGATGGAGGTCTGGATTCCTCTGGCGCGAGGGGCGGTTCTTCCCGGGGATTATCACAAATCGTTCGACTAGCACGGGTTGCGGAGTCTCACTTCGCTCGGTGTTTTCCGGGAGGTGCGTAGGAGCGGGAATGCACCCGGTGGCTGCCCCTGGAGCCCATGCTTGCACTCGGCCGGCCGGCCCACGATAATCGGGCATCTGAAGCCCAGAGCGTATCCGGGTGGGACCGAGTCGACGAGCATTCAACGAGGAGGATGACGGCATGAGCGGGAAGAAGATGGCATCGCGGCGGGAGTTTCTGGCGGGATCGACGGCGCTGGCCGCCGGGGCGGCCGTGGCCGGCGCGTTGGACCTGGGCACGGCCCGGATGGTCCATGCAGCGGGCAGCGAACAGATCAAGGTGGCCTTGATCGGCTGCGGCGGACGCGGCAACGGGGCGGTCAGCGACTGCCTCACCGCCGACGATGCGGTGCGGGTGATCGCCGTGGCCGACAGCTTTCAGGACCGGGCGGATAACACGGCCAAGCGGCTCCGCAAGGACTATAAGGACCGCGTCGACCTGCCGGATGACCGCGTGTTCGTGGGCCTCGACGCCTTCGAGAAGGCCATCGCCGCCGGGCCCGACATGGTCATCCTGACCACGCCCCCGGGCTTCCGTCCCTATCAGTACGCCGCCGCCATCAAGGCCGGCAAGCACGTGTTCATGGAAAAGCCCTGCTGCGTCGACGGCGCCGGGTACCGGCTCCTCATGGAGACCAACAAGGTGGCCGACGAGAAGGGCCGCAAGGTGGGCGTCGGCTTCCAGCGCCGCCACACGCCCAGCTACATGGAGACCATCCAGCGGATCCACGACGGTGCCCTCGGCAAGCTCTCGTTCCTCCGCGCCTATTGGAACGGCCACGGCATCTGGGTCCGCCGCCGGGATCAGTTGGCCAAGCAACTCGGCCGCACCCCGACCGAAATGGAATACCAGATCTACAACTGGTACCACTTCTGCTGGCTCAGCGGCGACAACATCTGCGAGCAGCACATCCACAACCTCGACGTCTGCAACTGGGCCGCGGGCGGGCATCCGGTCGAGGCCAACGGCATGGGCGGGTGCAGCGTCCGCTACACCGGCGACAACAAGGGCGTCGGCCAGATCTTCGACCATCACTTCGTCGAGTTCACCTATGCCGACGGCACCAAGATGTTCAGCCAGTGCCGCCACATCCCGAACACCTGGGGCAATGTGTCCGAGGCGGCCCACGGAAGCGAGGGCGAGTCGAACTGCGCCGGCTGGATCAAGGGCAAGAACGAGTGGCGGTTCGACGGCAAGAACCCCAACTCCATGGTCCAGGAACACAAGGACCTGATCCGCGCCATCCGCAGCGGCGAGAAGTACAACGAGGGCTACCACGGGGCCTCCAGCAGCATGACGGCCGTGTTGGGCCGCATGGCCACCTACTCCGGCCAGGTCGTCAAGTGGGACGAGGCCACGACCAAGGGCAGCACCGAGTTCCCCGCCAAGCTGGCCTGGGACGCCAAGGCCCCCGTCGCCCCCGATAAGGACGGCAACTACCCGATCCCTGTCCCCGGCGTCTTCAAGCCGTACTGAGAGACCGCGACGCCAACCCGGCGGCCCAAGCCCAACTCCCCTCTCCCGCCCGGCGGGAGAGGGGCAGGGGGTGAGGGGATGGTGCGTGTCCTCCGGGCGTGGCCGACCACTATCCGAGGAGCATCGGTGAGGTCGCCGAGCATCGCGTTTCTCGTCGCACGGGCCACGATGGTGGAGGCATTCGCATCACGATCAACGCGAAGCATGTTGCATGCCGTCTGAAGGAAATCGTCTCCTGTATTGGCTCGGCTTGACCGCCGTCGTCCTGGCGGTCCCGATCCTGCCGTTTGTCGGGTTCGGGGAGTCGTTGGAGTCGCGGATCACCGGTTGGCTTGACGCCGCCCTGCCTCCGGCTACCGTGGCAGCCATGGTGATCGGGCTCCTGGCGGCCGACATCCTGCTGCCGGTGCCTTCGAGCGTGGTGAGCACGTTTGCCGGTCGGATGCTCGGCTTTTGGGAGGGCGCGGCCGCTTCCTGGTGCGGAATGACGATCGGCGCCCTGATCGGCTTCTGGTTGGTACGGCTGCTCGGCCGCCCGCTGGCCAGACGCCTCTCCTCCGAAGAGGAGATCCGCCGTCTGGATGCCCTGGCCGCTCGCTACGGCGTCTTCGTGCTGGTCCTGACGCGTCCCCTTCCGGTCTTGGCCGAGGCCGGCGTCGTCCTCATGGGCACGACGCGCCTCTCCGGGTGGCGATTTCTCGGCGCGGTCGGCCTGAGTAACCTGGGGATCGCCGCGGTGTATGCGGCCCTCGGAGACCGGGTGCCCTTGCCGGCCGCCCTTGCGGCTTCGCTGGCGCTGCCGCTCCTCGCCGGGGGCATCGCGCGGTGGTGCTGGCCATCGGCCCCCAGGGACTCGGGCCAGACGCCCTGAATGCCCGATCACGATTTCGGGAGGACGAGGCTCCTGCCGAGCCGTGGGGGAGCTTGGATGGACGGGTGGCTCGGCAGGGGCCTCGCCCGCCGCGCAAGGGCCGGCAATTCCCTACATCCGGTTCGGCCATGCGATCCGACATACTGCTCAGGGGGTTCGGGGTCATCGAGCGGATCGGATCGCACTCTCCGGGCCGTCCCCGCGTCCGATTGTGGCCTAGAATAGACTCATGGGGCCGTGTCGCCGGGAGGTTCCTCTCAGGCGGCCTTGCTCGTCGCACTGTCTTGTCCAGGGAGATTCGGTCGGCCAGCGACGACTGCCCCTGTCCAGGAACGTTTTCCAGGCCGAGAAAACGAAACGAGGCGATCCCTTGAACGGCATCGAGATTGAACAGCTTCGCGACGTCATTGAAAGCACCCTGGACGACTGCGGGATGGCGGATGTCCCGTGGTACTGCACCGCGGAACCATCGGCGCCGCGTCAACGTCCACCGATGGACCGACGGCCGGAGGGCCCGGCCGTGCGGGTGCTCTGGAAACGGCGGGAAGGCGTGCTGGAGTTCTGCGACGAGCGAGGAGAACTCTTCCGCACGGTCCATCTTGGGGACGACCGTACCGCAGAGCCCCTGGAACTCACCGCCGCGGGCGCGGGCATGAGTGCCGGCACGGGCGCGGCGTAGGGAACCGCATCGGGACATTTCTCTGTTCCCAAGCCCACGGGGTGCAACCCGTGGGCTTCTCGAAGTGCCACGCACGGCGCTTGATTCGTCCTCCCCCGTCGAATACCCTGGCGAGAACTCGATCGCCTTGGACGCGGAGGATGAACGATGCGGGACTTGCTCCTCTCGGCGCTGCTTGCCTGTGCAGCCTCACCCTATGCCTTCGCAGAGCCCGCGCCCGGGCCGAGCGTTTTGGAGCCGATTGCCGGGGTTCGGATGCGGTGCGCGGGGCCGGTCGGGAAGCAGATCGACGCGAATGTGCGGAACTGGGGCCTCCGTGCCCCGGCCTCCAACCCGGGGCTTCTGGCCATGTTCGAGCTCCGCGACCGGAAGCCGGCGCCGAACCTCGTCCCGTGGGCGGGCGAGTTCGTGGGCAAGTATCTGATCTCCGCGATCCAGTCGCTGCGACTCAGCGAGAATGCGGAACTGGAAGCGACGGTGCGGGCCGTCGTCGCGAGGCTGCTGGCCTGTCAGGCCGAGGACGGCTACCTGGGGCCCTTCCCCAAGAACGTCCGTCTCACCGCCAATTGGGACCTTTGGGGCCACTACCACGTCATGCTGGCCCTCTTGATGTGGCATGAGCGGACCGGCGACGACGCGGCCCTTCGGGCCTGCTGCAAGGCCGCCGACCTGATCTGTAAGATCTACCTGGGGACCGGCCGCCGCATGCTCAGTGCGGGCTCCGACGAGATGAACCTGGCGGTGATCCACTCCCTCGGCAAGCTCTATCGCAAGACCGGCCAGGCGCGGTACCTGGCCATGATGCGGGAGATCGAGAAGGACTGGGAGAAGGCGGGCGACTACTTCCGCACCGGCCTGGCCGGCATCGACTATTACCGCATCCCGCGACCCCGCTGGGAAAGCCTCCACGACCTCCAGGGCCTGGTGGAACTCTACTCCATCACCGGCGACGACCGCTACCGGCAGTCGTTTCTCCACCATTGGCACAGCATCCGCCGCTGGGACCGGCACAACAAATTTTCCGGGAATACGGCCTTCTCCGCGCCTGT
>CAYSGY010000095.1:0-970 GCA_964430315.1 uncultured Planctomycetaceae bacterium | reverse complement strand
GCGTTCTCGTCCGGCGAGCAGGCCACCGGCAATCCGTACCAGCCGGCCGCCATCGAAACGTGCTGCACCGTGGCCTGGATGGCGATCACGCTCGACGCCCTGCGTCTGACCGGCGATCCCGTGGCCGCCGATGAACTGGAGCGATCGACCTACAACGGCATGATCGGGGCCTACAATCCGGGAGGCTCGTGGTGTACCTACAACACGCCCATGGACGGCGTCCGCGAGGCGTCGCATCACACGATCGTCTTCCAGGCCCGGGCCGGCACGCCGGACCTCAATTGCTGCTCGGTCAACGGCCCTCGCGGGCTGGGAATGCTCTCGGAATGGGGCGTCATGCAGTCGGCCGACGGCGTCACGGTCAACTACTACGGCCCCCTGGAGGCCGCCTGGAAGCTCGCCGACGGGGCGAACCTCGTGCTGAAGCAAGAGACACGCTACCCCCTCGACGGTAACGTGCGGCTTGTGCTGCGTCCGGAGAAGCCCAGTGAATTGACGCTGCGCGTCCGCATTCCCGGCTGGGCGACCCGCGCGTCGGTTGGCGTCCCGGGATCGCCGGCAGCGGCCGCGCGGCCCGGCACCTACTTCGAGTGCCGCCGCCGCTGGAACGCGGGCGATACGGTCTCGCTTTCCTTCGACATGCCGCTCCGCTACGAGGCGGGCGACCTGGAGGCGTTCGGACGCATGTCGGTCTACCGCGGCCCACTGCTGTTGGCCTACGACCAGGGGCTCAACCCCTTCGATGAAGAGGGAATTCCCGTGCTCACGCCGTCGATGCTGGCCGCGGCGCGGATCACGTTCCCGTCGCCGTCGTCGGAGGAGGAGCGGATCGGACGATTCACGCCCTGGCTCGTGGCCGAAATCCCCGTGGGCAAGGGCCTACCCCGCAACGTGGCACAGCCGCCCCGCAATGCGGCACAGCCGCCCCGCAACGCGGCACAGCCGCCCCGCAATGTGGCACAGCCGCCCT
>CAYSGY010000094.1:0-13562 GCA_964430315.1 uncultured Planctomycetaceae bacterium | reverse complement strand
CACGGGGCTTGTTGCTGTGAAGATGCCTCGCAGCCATCCCATACCCCCTATTCTTCCATTCGGGAATCGGGCCCTCGGGCCGGAACTTGGGCGAGGCAGCGCGGTTCAATAATGGTTGTGGCCGCTCGAGGTGGCCGTCTTTTCCACATTGCACCCTGGTCGGTGTAGGATCGCCCCGAAGGGACGAGCAGCGATTGCGGTGTCTAGGTTGAAGCATCCCAGGAGACGTACGATGAGAGCCGTGCGAATGGTGTTGGTTCTTGCGGTGGTTGTGCTGATGGCCTGCCCGCTACTGGCCCAAGACCGGAAGAAGAAGGGGGAAGGCAAGCGTGGGGGCCCGGGCGGGGATCCCATGGCCATGATGCTCAGGGACCTGAACCTGACCGATGAGCAGAAGGCGAAGGTCCAGGAGGTGAGGAAGGAGTTCGGACCGAAGCTGGCCGAGATCCAGAAGAAGCGGGACGGCGTCTTGACGGACGAACAGAAGAAGGCCCGCGACGAAGCGGTGAAGTCCGCCCGCGACGCCGGCAAGTCGCCGCGGGAGGTGTTCGCGGCCGGGCGCGAGGCCGTCAAGCTGACCGACGAACAGCAGGCCAAGATGGCGGAGATTCAGAAGGAGGCGGGCGCCCTGGAGAAGGAGCGCATGGAGAAGATCAAGGAGATCCTGACCCCCGAGCAGAACGAGAAGCTGGAGAAGCAGATGGCGGAGGCCAAGAAGCGGTTCGAGGGGAAGAAGGGGGGCGAGGGGAAGAAGCGGGAGAAGAAGAAGGCGGAGAATTAGTCCCGCGCGAGGTCGGCCGGCGACTTCGCCGCGATGCATGACCGTTTCCGGGGCCGATCCCTTCGGTGGGGACCGGCCCCGGCTCGTTTTCCGGCGGGGAGCGGCACGCCCGCGCGCTATCGCAGCAACCGGAGTTCCTTGCGAAGCAGCTCGACGTTGACTTTGCCGACCGGCACGCCGGTCTTGACGGCCTGGGCAGCGCCGAGTCCTGCGGCGTGGCCCAGGGCCAGGATCGTCCGCGAAAGGCGGCAACTGGAGGCCGCGATCTGGCTGAAACTCGCGCCCCGGCACGCCACCAGCAGGTTCTCCATTCCCTTGGGGACCAGGCAGCGGTAGGGCACGCCGTAGGGGGCCGGGAGTTCTTTGCAGATGCTCGCCCGGCCGCTGCCGTGGATATCCATCGAGTGGTCGGCCAGGGCGACGAGATCGGCGTGCGTCTGCTTCGCGAGTCCTGCCAGGAGGTCGTGTTGCGTGAGCACGTATTCCCCCACGACCCGATGACTCTCGCGGATGCCCAGCACCGGGGCGAGGCTCTCCAGTTCGTACTGTGCAAAGGCGGGTTGCCCGTGGAGCCATTGCCAGTGGGCCTGGACGATGGGCTTGCACGCGGCCTTCGTCTTGTCGTAGCCCAGGTCGATCAGCATCCTTCCGGGAAACAGCCCGAGCGGATTGACGAGGCGGTCGCCTGAAGGGAGCTCGACCACGTGCGCCGAATGCGGCCAACGTTTCACCGGCGACTCCGGGGCCGGCGGCGTGGCCGGATGGTCGCTCTTGCGGAGGCGATAGCACCAGGAAATGGCATTCAGATTCCGGTCGGGCTTCTCGGGGGCGCTTGGCTCGTCGAAGCGGCTCCGAGGGTCGGGCCCGAGCATGATTTCGCAACCCGCGGCGCGGCAGAGATCGACGTTGCCCGTGGAGTCGATGAACACCCCGGCCCGGATGCGGCAGACAGCCCCGTCCGGTCCCACCGCTTCCACGGCCGCGACGCGGCGGTCCTCGACCTTGGCGGAGACGAAGCGCCGTCCGAACAGCACGTTGCACTTGCCGGTCTCGGCGAGCATCTCCGCCATGAGCCGGCTCATGGCTTCGGGCTCGAAGGCCACGCCGTGCCAGTCGCGCCGCGGCCGTCCGGCGCGGCGAAGGCTTGCTTCGTAGCCCACGTTGGGATCAACCTGCCACAACCCGAACCGCCCCTGCTTCCGGTCGGGGTTGGTATCGCGGGTCACGCCGGCCGCGTTCTGTTGGCGGAGCCGCTGATAGAGTTCCTTGGCCACGTCGTCGCCGGGGCCCGGCTCCCAACTGCTGACAAAAGCGCCCGTGCTCGTACCCCCGAGGCGGCTCGTCTGCTCAACGAGCACGACGCTGGCCCCCGCCCGGGCGGCTGCCAGCGCGGCCCCGAACCCGCCGCTGCCCCCGCCGACCACGCAGACCTGGGCAGTCAGCTCCGAAAGCTCGGCCGCAGGGAGATGCACCGGGCAGACGGCGGCAAACCAGGCGGCCGCGAAGGGAGCGACGAACCGACGCCAAACGTTCGGCCCGTAGGATCGACCCATGAAGTTCCTCCTCGTCCCCGCTGCCCGCGAAAAGCGTCAACGCCTCGTCCACGGGAGTATTGTGCCTCTTCTCTTCTGTTCCGGCAAGGCTGCCAACAAAGCGGTTCCACAGCGTCTGGAATAGAAGAGGGACGGTACTCCTCCGAAGTCGCCGCAACGCTTCAATTCTGCCGGGAGTTCTGCTCAGTGGGCTTCCTTGTCGCGTGCGGCTTGCGAAACCGCCCCCGCCCGGCCACAATGAGGATTCCGCAAGCTTGCGAGGCCCGCCTGCCGTTTCTTTCCTGGAGAAGAAAAGAATGACCGCTCGCCGTTGCTCGGCCCGCTGCCTGGCCGGTTTGCTCGCCGTCGTGGCATCCTCAACCGCTCTGGCGTTCGCCGGGGACCAACCCCGTATCGTGGAGACGACGCCCGGCAAACCCCCGTCCGACGCCGTCGTCCTCTTCGACGGCCACGGCACCGAGCAGTTTCTTAACACCAAGGGCGGGCCGTGCCACTGGCCGGTCCTTGACGGGGCCCTGGAGGTGCGCGAGGGATTCATCGTGTCGAAGCTCCATTTCCGCGATGCCCAGATCCACGTGGAATTCATGACCCCCGACGACGGCAAGAAGGGCGGTTGGGCGGGCAACAGCGGGGTCTACCTCTTCGGCATGTACGAGTTGCAGATCCTCCGGTCGTACCAGAACCCGGTCGACCCCAAGGAGACGGTCGGCGCGGTCTACGGGATTTCGCCGCCACTGGTCAACGCCGGGCGCCGGCCGGGCGAGTGGCAATTCTATGATATCGTCTACCTCGCGCCGCGGCGCGACGCTCAGGGCAAGGTCGCCGAGCCCGGCTCGATCACCGCGATGCTCAACGGCGTTCTGGTCCAACTCCATGCCCATTTCACGGAGAGCCTGTCGGTGTGGAATCCCCTGCGTTACAAGAAGACGCCCTACACCGACAAGATCCGCGACAGCATCCTGAAGACCGGGTGCGGTCCGTTGTTCCTCCAGGACCACGGCAGCCCCGTGCGTTTCCGTAACGTCTGGATCCGGCCGCTGGACGACAAGGCCAAGGTCTTTCAGAATGAGGAGTCGTAGCATGCTACGTTTCTGCGCAGGCTTGATCGGTCTGGCCGCGGTCCTGTCTCTCCAATTCTCGGAAGCGGCGCCCCCTCCCGGCCTGCTCGCCCACTGGAAGTGCGACGAAGCGGCAGGCGACGCGGCGGACGACGCCTCGGGCAACGGCCATTCGCTGGACCTTCTGGGCGCGGATTGGGCCAAGGGCAAGTTCGGCACGGCCCTGCACTTCACCGGCAAGGACTCCTACGCCGCAGCCCCGCAACTCGCGGGCCTCGACGGCTCCAACGAACTCACGGTCGAGGCGTGGGTCCTGTGGGAGGCCGGCGGGCGGTACCCGAACGTCCTGACCGGCGGGCAGTGGAGCCCCGGCGGCTTCCTCCTGTTCGTGGCCGACAAGAACTGCTCGTTCCGCATGGGCCGGCCCGGGGCCCAGGCCGGCGAACCGGCCCCGCCCTGGCAAGAGACGTCCGCGCCGCTGGTCGCCGCGTTCGAGACCGGCACGTGGTACCACCTGGCCGCCACGTTCCAACGCCCCCAAATCACGACCTACGTGAACGGGCGCAAGGTGGGCTCCGCCCAATGGGATCACCCGGTCGGCTACCGCGGCGATCTGCGGATCGGCACGTGGAACGGCGGCCCGTCGTGCCACAAGGGGCTGATCGACGAGGTCAAGGTCTATAGCCGTTCGCTCTCCGCGGATGAGGTCCAGGCGAGCTACGCGGCTGAGTCGCCGCGGCGGACGACCCCGGATCAAACGACCTACACCGTGCTGCCCGCCGTCTCCCCGCCGCTGGCCGCCGTTGAGAATTCGTTGGCGAAACTGGAGATCGACGTGCGGGCCCGGTGCACCGCTTTGGTGGAAAAGCGTTCGGGCCGGAACCTGCTGGCCGCCTCCGCGCCCTTGGCCACGGTCCTCGTGAAAGGCAAGACCCTCCGCCCCACCGCGTGCTCGTACGCCGACGGCAAGTTGACTTTGCGATTCGGGCGGGACGAAGCGAAGGCCGTCCTCGGCTGCGACGCGAAGGCGAAGTATCTGACGTTCACGGTGCTTTCCGTGGAGGGCGACGGCGTCGAGTCGCTCTCGTTCGTCTCGCTGCCGCTGGTGGCGGGAACGCAGGCCAGCGGCACCTCGGGCGCCGTGGTCGGCGAGGATTGGGGCGTCTGTCTCCGGGAGATGAACCTCCAGACCCAGGTGGGCCTTGGCGGATCGCCTCGTACGCTTCAGGCCTCCTGTACGGCCGAGTACGGGCTGAAGGGGGCCAAGGCAGGGCTTGTGGCGGGGCCCGTCGATCAACTCCGCCCGGCCCTCCAGGAGATGGTCCGGGCCGAGGGCTTGCCGCAGTCGGCGTTGGGCGGCCCCTGGGCCTTGGACGCCCAGGGCATCCGCGGGTCCTACCTGTTTGCCCATCCCTCGGAGCGCGGAGTCGAACGGTGGATCGACCTGGCCAAACGCGGCGGCTTCACCCATCTGCACTTCGACGGCTGGTACAAGTCGCTCGGGCACTATGAGCCGAATCCGAACCTCTTCCCCAGCGGGCTGGAGGGGATGAAGACCATGGTCCGCAAGGTCCACGAGGCCGGGCTGAAGGCCGGCATGCACACGCTCACCGGCTGCATTTCTCCCGGCGATCCTTGGGTCACCCCCGTGCCCGACCCACGCCTCGCCGCCGACGCCTCCTACCTCTTGGCCGCCGACATGGACGAGAAGTCCGACACCATTCTCACCGTCGAGAAGCCGCAAGAGCACGACGTGATCTGGAGCTATTCCGGGCGCGGCAACGCCATCCGCATCGGCGACGAGATCATCCAGTATTCGGCCATTTCCTTCACGCCGCCCTACGGGTTTTTGAAGTGTACGCGCGGGGCGTTCAAGACCAAACCCGGCGCGCACCGCAAGGGCGAGCGGGCCGATCATCTGCGCCAGGTCTACATCGCCTTCTATCCCGACGAGCGTTCCACACTGGTGGGCGAGGTGGCCGACGCGATTGCCCGCGTCTACAACGAGTGCCAGTTCGACCAGATCTACATGGACGGCTCCGAAGGCATGGGCAGCATCCATGCCATCCAGACCATGCGCGACGCGATCTACCGGCGGCTCAAGCGGCCGGCCGTGGTCGAGGCGAGTTGCTGGGACCACTGGAGCTGGTACTACCATTCGCGGATCGGCGCGTGGGATCACCCCAAGTGGGGCCTGAAACCCTTCACCGACGCGCATTGCGCAAGCATCCCGAGTTACCGTGAGGGGGCATTGCTCCAAGCGCAACTCGGTTGGTGGGTCGTGCTCGGGCCGAGCCGAACCAGCCGGGCCGAGACCCCGGACGAGATGGAGTACTTCTGCGCGAAGACCCTGGCCTTCGACGCCCCGTCCTCCACCCAAGGGATCGGCTCGCTCCACGCCCCGGCCAACGCCCGCGTGCAGGAGTACCTGACCATGGCCGGCTGGTACGAGCGTCTGCGACTGGCCAACTACTTCTCCGAATCGGTCAAGGGGCAACTCCGCCAGCCCGGCAAGGATTTTCACCTGGTCCAGGCCGACGACGGTTCGTGGCAGTTGTTGCCCACCGAGTATCTGGCCCACAAAGTCACGGGCCTGGACGCCGGGGCCAACGCCTGGACCGTCCGGAACAAGTTCCAGGAACAACCGCTCCGTCTGCGGCTCGAAGCGCTCTACGGCGTGAGTCCCTACGACGGCCCGGACGCCGTGCCCGTTGCCGAGGCGGCCGATCCCGAGCGGTTTACCGTGCGCCGCACGGCGACCGGCGTGACGCAGACGCTGAGCCGGTCCACGGATCAGGTCAAGGCCGGCGACGCGAGCCTCTGCTTCACGGCCACGAGCCGGCGCGATTCGCGTGAAGGGGCATGGGCCCGGGCCGGCGTGCCCTTCGAGGCGCCGTATTTGAGTATCCAGCCGTGCGATGCCCTCGGCGTCTGGATTCACGGCGACGGCAAGGGCGAGGTGCTCAATCTCCAGTTGACCTCGCCCCGGGAATACATGCACGCCATCGGTGAGCATTACGTGAAGATCGACTTCTCCGGCTGGCGTTACGTCGAGATCCCCCTGCGCGAGCGCGACGCCGACAAGCACCGCGACTACGCGTGGCCCTACTCCGGCATGGGCCCCATCTACATGACGCCGGTCAACACGAGCCACATCCACGAGGTGAACCTCTATCTCAACAACCTTCCGCCGAACGACACGGCCACGGTCTACTTGAGTCCGATCAAGGCCCTGCGCACCGTGCGCCTTGAACTCGCTAACCCGACGCTTGAGTTGAACGGACAGAAGCTGGCGCTGGCCACGACCTTGCACAGCGGCGACTACGTGGAGATGGCCTCGGCCGACGACTGCCGCGTCTACGACGAGCGCGGCACACTCCTGGAGCGTCTGACGCTGAACGACAAGACCCCGCCGTTGAAGGCCGGCGAGAACCGGGCGGTCTTCTCCTGCGATCCTCCGGCCGCCGGGCACGCCCGGGCCGAGGTGACGCTGGTCGCCGCCGGGCCGCCGCTTGCCGAACGCTCGCCGGCCGGCGCGATCCGCTGGGACCTGCTCCGCGACGAGTACGACATGCCGTGGGTCGTCGCGAAGATCGACGGCAAGGAGAACCGCTGGGAAACGATCTGCCGCAAGGACGCGAAGCTCCTCTCCTGCGGCTTCGAGATGGACGTGGAGCGGACGAGCGCCTCGGACGCCGCCTACCGCCGGCCCGATGCGGTCACGCTGGAGGCGTTCGACGACGCGGAGTTCTTCGCCGATGCGTCCGGCAGCCGGCCCGCCGCGCCGGTGTACGACGCGAAGACCACGATCCAGTCCGTCAAGCCGGGCGTCACGCACGCGATCCGGCAAAGTCTCGATACGGTGAAGATCGGCCGGGGCAGCGCCCGGTATACGGCCACCAGCACGCTGGCGGACAATAGCGGCTGGTCCGTCTGGGGACGTCGCTATGCGAAGCCGCTCGACCTCTCCAAGGCGCAGGCCCTGGGGTTCTGGCTCCACGGCGACGGCAAGGGCGAGGCGTTCAAACTCCAGCTTCGCGACAAGGCAGGCGGCTGGCTCGACCTGGTCACGCTCGTCGATTTCACGGGCTGGCGCTATCAGCAGTTCACCTTCGCCGGGCCCGGAAACCTGGACCGCGCGAACCTCCAATCGGTGCTCATCTACTACAACAGCATTCCGGCGAAGCAGACCGTGACCTGTTGCCTGGACGACGTGCGGGCCGTCCCGGCGATCGAGGGGCTGCGGGACCCGGAAGTGACAATCGGCGGAAGCCGCCTAGTCTTTCCGGTCGAACTCCAGAGCGGCGATCGCCTCGTGTTCGACGGCCGCGACGATTGCCGCGTCTACCGGCCGACCGAGCCCGAGCCGCAACGCATCCAGCCGAAGGGAGCGATGGGCACGCTTCAGCCGGGGCGCAACCCGATCGTGCTCTCCTTCGGCGCCGACGCCTTGCCCAACTTCCGCGTGGCGGTCTCGCTGGTCAAGCACTACGATTCCGCATCCCGTGGGTCAGGTCGCTGAGCGGCCGACACTAGCCCGAAGCGCAAGCGAGGGAGCACCGCAGAAAATCTCCCTCGCTTGCGCGTCGGGCTAGTGTTTGGCCATCCATGATCCGGACTAGCCCAGTAGCCGGCGGTAGAGATCGGCGTAGCGAGTGACCATCTTCTCGACGCTGAACTCGTCGCGCATCCGCTCCCGGGCCGCCTCGCCCAGTCGCTGGGCCAGGGCGGGATCGTCGAGGAGCCGAACGGTGCAGCGTGCCAGGCCGCCGGCCACGGTCTTGTTGACGGTCGTGGCGTTGGGCGGCCAGCCCTCCGTGGAGACGAGGTAACCGGTCTGGCCGTCGACGATCAGTTCCCGCGTGCCCGGGATGTCGGTGGCCACCGCGGGCACGCCCGCGGCCATGGCCTCCATCAGCGAGTTCGACTGGCCTTCGTAGGCGCTGGGGAGCCAGAGGACGTCGAAATGGGGCAACAGCCGGGGTACGTCGCTGCGGTGGCCGAGAAAGTGGACCCGGTCCCGGATCTCGCACTGGTCGCGGAACATCTCCAGGCGCTGGCGGTGGGGCCCGTCGCCCACGAGGATCAGGTGGACGTCGTCGCGGATCTGCTTGAGGAGGTCCGCGGCCCAGATGGCGTCCTTGACGCGTTTCTGCGGCCAGAGGCGCCCGACCAGACCCACGAGCCGGGCCGACGCCGGGAGGCCCAACTCCGCAAGGATCTCTTCACGAGTGGAAGGAGAGGCCGGCAACGGTGGGATCCCGTTGGGGATCACTTCGATCTTCTCCTTCGGGATTCCGTGGGCGGCATAGAAATCCCGCACGCCTTCGCTGTTGGCCGCGATCCGCGTCGTGTGGCGGGCCAGGCGGCGGTCGAACCAGAATTCCCAGCTTTTCCAGGGATCGACGCACCGCTCCCCGGCCACGAGGCACTTCACGCCGGCCAGCACCCCCGCGGCCCGGCCGTAGGTGTTCGCGGCGAAAAGCCAGGTGTGGATCAAGTCGGGCTTCAGACGCCGGACCAGGCCGAGAAGCTTCCAGAAGGCTCGCGGATCGAGCTTCCATCGCTTGCCGAGGATCGTCGTCGGGACGCCGGCCGATTCCAACTCGGCCAGCATCGGCCCGCCGCGGGTCAGGGCGCAGACGTGGACCTCGAACTCCTCGCGGGGCAGCCCCCGGGCCAGGAGCGTCATCTGCTTCTCCGCCCCGGAGCGGTCCAGGGTCGGGATGATCTGGAGGATTCTCTTGGGCATTGCTTATACGTGCGGCGTGCTGCCGCCGGTCTCTTGCGGCTCCAGCATCGCGATGTACGGCAGGTGGCGGTAGCGGTCTTCGTAGTCGAGGCCATAGCCCACGACGAAGCCGTTGGGAATATCGAAGCCGACGAAATCGGGCTGTTTGGGCACGCGGCACTGGCCCTCTTTGCGCAGGAGCACCGCGAGGCGGACCGTCTCCGGCCCCAACTCGTCGAGCTGCGGAATGAGTTCCCAGACGGTATTGCCGGAGTGGAAAATGTCGTCGACCAGGAGGACGTGGCGGCCCCGGATACCGGACACGAGCAGTTCCGGGTCGACCACGAGCGGTCCCGGCCGGGACGTCCCCTGGGGACGCTCCCGCGATTGCACCAGCTCCACGCGGCAGGGGATATCCAAGAGCCGAATCAAGTCGGCCAGCAACACGATACTCCCGACTAGCACACCTACCAGGGTCAGCGGCTTGTCGGCATAATGCCTGCGAATCTCGTCGGCCAGGCGCCCAATCCCCTCACGCAGTTGCTCTTCGGAAATCAACGTCTTCATCGCATCGCTCCGTCGGCCATAACCGGTGGATCCCAAGGCCGGTATTCTAAACTCCGAACCCCCAATGTGGTAGCCCGGCTTTCCGGGCCCATTCCCGAGCGTCGCCTCACCTCAGCTTGGCGAGTCGGGGGGTTCCTGCTATGTTTCAAGAGGAGGTCGAGCGACCGGGCAACGGGAACGCAGCCCGGTCGCCTCTGCCTCGATTTCCTGCCAGATTGCGAGGAACGAGACCGTGATTACCTCTCTGGAAATCTCCGGCCTGCGCGGCATCCGCGAGGGCAAACTGGAAGACCTCACCCCGCTGGTCATCCTCGTCGGGCCCAACGGCTGCGGGAAGAGCACGCTCTTGGACGCCCTGCTCATTGGCGCAAGCGAGACGCCGCAAGCGGGTGTTCAGCTTGTCAGGAGTCGACACACCGGCCTTCAGAACGACGCGCGGTGGCTGCTGTGGAGAGGGGGACAGGAAGCAAAAGCCATCGTGGCGATGCGGCAAGAAGGACTCGGGCCACGGGTGTGTGAACTGGAGGTGATTGCCCAGGCCAAGGACATCCGCTGCCACGTTCGGCCCACAGACCACACGACCTCAACGCCAGCACGGCCCGCAAGGAAGACAAGCCCCCTTGCGCCCGCCCCCGCTCAGGAGTCGCCTCGTCGGGTTCGGCTGCTGGACAGCCTCTCCGAGAAGGAGGCCCACCCGCTGCACCAATTGGTGACGCTCGCGTACAAGCGTGGCCTGCGCCGCGAGGTGGCCGAGCAGGTGGCGGAGATCGTCCCGAGGATGCGCGAGGTGCTGATCCTCACCGATGGCAATACGCCGGTGGTTCATCTGGAATTCGACGACCACACGGTTCCCGTCAGCCTCGCCGGAGACGGAATCCATGCACTTGTCCGCATCTGCCTGGAGTTGGTTTGCTCCGACGCTGGGTTGGTGCTGATCGAGGAGCCGGAGGTTCATCAGCACCCGGCCGCGATTCGCCAGAGCGTGCGTGCAATCCTCAACGGCGTGCGACGTGGAACCCAGATTGTCCTTACGACGCACAGCCTCGAACTGATTGACGCCTTCTTGGCTGAGTCGTCTGAGAAGGACTTGGAATCGCTCTCCTTGTACCGCCTGGGGCTTGCCGACGGGAGACTTGTTGCGGTGCGTTCGTCTGGCACGGAAGTGGCTTTCGCACGAGGCGACGTCCAGAGGGATTTGCGATGAGCGAACTGAAGGCGGAGTCCGTTGTCCTTTGCGAGGGGTACTATGACCGCGCTTTCTGGGCCGGCTGGCTCAAGTGTCTCGGATGCCGCGATCCCGGGGAGCCCGGCAAGGGGAAAGACCGCCGTCCGGTGATTGATCCATGGGGATCTCGTGTCGCTGCCGGACAGTTCGGCTTCTGGTCGCGGACCAACCGATTCATCCGTATCGTTCCCTGCCAAGGCAAGACGAAGTTGCTTCCGGAGATGCGTGCCAGGCTAAAGGACGAGATGGAGCAGGTCCGCGCTGCTCCGACATTGTCGCGGTTAAGCCGCCTCGTGGTTGCCACAGAATCAGACATCTTGGCGGGAAACGTGTCTCCCGAGACCGGCCTCAGACGGCAAGACTTGTTGGCCGTTGTCCGGGAGTTCGACCCGGATGCCCGGGAAGACGACCGAGGCGACATAGCCCTTTTCGCCGGCGCGACGGCAATATCGTTGGTGCGATGGGAAGCGGCCGCGGCGGATGCACTCGGTGTCCCCGCTCGACAGACGCTGGAACGGCTGGTTTGTGCCGCTTTGGTGGCTGCCTTTCCGAAGCGGGGGCCGAGCGTCCAGAACTGGCTCGATTCACGTCCGGACGCCCCGGACGCAGGGCCCAAGGAGTTCGCCTGGTCCCACATGGCCGGATGGTACGCGGAACACGGATGTCAGGAGTTCTACAGCTATCTATGGACTGCCGAGGGCGGCGACGGTCGGGTCCGCGCGGAGTTGGAGAAGCGGCTGCGCGGCTGCGGCGCGTGGCGGATCGCCGAGGCGTTGGCCGAATAGCCCTCCGGGGCCGGCATCCGTCACTTCCGCGGTGCGGATGGGTTGGGGGCGGGCTTGCCGCCGGCCGGGAGGTTGGGGATCTCCAGGGAGCGGAAGCCTTCCAGGGAGAACCGTTTGGTGGCGGGCCAGAAGAGAATGCGCCGGGACTGCTGCTGGATGCGGCGCTGGCCGGGATGCTCCTGGAGATAAAGCGTCGCGTCGCTCCGGCCGTCGCCTTCCAGGACGAGGAGCCCCTTGGCCTGGTCGTAGGTGATTCGGGCCGCCTGGGTGGAGAAGGTCTGGCCCTCGGCCCTTGCGTTGCCCGAGGCGTCGAGGGTCCAGGCAAAGGCCTGGCTGCCCGTCACCGGCAACTGGGTGGCCGCCAACCGGTCGCACCGCACCTCCACGCCCTGCGGACCGAACGAATCCGGATTCTCGACATCGACCACGGTGTCCCAGGTGTCGACCGGAACATAAGCGGTCCGCACCTGTTCGTGGAAGACCATCTGCCGGTTCTGGAGATTCCCGGTCAGTTCGCGCTGGAACCGGATGTCGAGGTACACCAGCGGCTTGCCCGGATCGGCGTTGGGCTGGGGAGGGGCCAGGGCGCCGGGCACCAGCGGCGGCATCTGGGCCGATTGACGCCGGATCGAGAGCACGCGGCCGGGCCCAAGGGCCCGGATCGCCCCGCTGACGCGGTTGATCGTCAGGTCGCTCACTTCGATCCGCTCGGTGGAGGTCTGCTCGGTCCCCTCGAACTCGCGCCCTTCCACGAGCACCCGGCCGCGGCAGGCGATGGCGTCGATCTCCGGCTTCGCAGCCTGCTTGGGCTCGCCGAAGCGGATCGGCTCGCGGAAGACCGCCTCCAAGGTATCGGTGCGGACTTGTTGCTGCCGCATGGTCGCGACCACCGATTCCTCGAAACGTGCGATCCGATCCTTCAGCTCCATGCTCCGTTGCCACTGGATATCCAGGGGCCCCAGGTCGGCGGCGGGACGCCCTTGGAGGTCGTGGTCCATGAGGATTTCGAGGTGGCCGGGCCCGTCGATCCACATCCGGTTGGTGCCGGCGTTGAGATTGACGTTCGAGCCGGAGATCGCCAATCCTCGGCCCTCCAGGCGCGCGGGATGGCCGGTCACGCCGACCGCGGCGTGAGGACTCCCGGCGTCGACCACGTGGATGCGGTCGCCCGTCACGGCGAGCGGCTTCTCGCCCGGCTGCGCGGTCTGGGTCTCGACGAACCGGACGTTCCCCTCGACGATCAGCTCGGGAATCGCGACATGCTCTCCCAACCCCGCCACCCGCGCACGCAAGAGGCTTCCCTGAACATCGAACTTGCGGTGGAGGGCCGGCCCGGCCGGCAGTCCTCCGTTGGGCACGCCGGCCGCCGGCGCGGGGGCCGCAGCGCCTGCCGCAGCCCCCGACACGAGCAGTCGGGTGAGCGGGTCGTCGTCGGCTGCCAGACGCCACGCGGTGCGTGCCAGCTTGGGGAACTGCCGGGCGAGTTGCAGCGCGGAGTTCGATGGCGGATGGCTCTCCTTGCGCACCGCGACGGGCCGCGGAGGCTGCCTCGACGGTGGGGGCGGCGCCGTGGCGGAAGGCTCGAACCAGACTTCCAGTTGATTCACGTCGCCGGTGACCTGGGAGGCGCGAAGCCGGACCTCATTGCGGGCGAGCATCCGGTCGAGTTGGACCGCGGAACGCTGGCCCCCTGTAGCCGGTGAGGACGCCGCACGCGGGAGCTCGTTCGCCCAGAAATGAATCTCGGCCGCCTCCAGCCGTCCCAGGACACGATAGTTCAACTCGGCGCCGCCGAGGAGCGAGATCACGTGCTGTTGATTCTCGTCGGGCCGGATTCGCAATTCTCCCTTCCAACGGGCCTC